>JAOPZS010000094.1 GCA_025963965.1 Solirubrobacterales bacterium | reverse complement strand
CGCGAGCAGGTGGTCGGGGCCGGCGGGCTGTTCATCTGCGGCACCGAGCGCCACGAGTCGCGACGCATCGACAACCAGCTGCGTGGTCGCTCCGGACGCCAGGGGGACCCCGGCGAGTCACGCTTCTTCCTGTCGGCCGAGGACGACCTCGTGAGACTGTTCGCCGGCGACCGCATCTACCGGATCCTCGACAAACTCGGCGGCGTCGACGACGAGGGCAACGAGGAACCGATCGAGGCCGGGATGCTCTCCAAACAGATCGAGAAAGCCCAGAAGAAGGTCGAGGAGCAGAACTTCCTGATCCGCAAACGCGTGCTCGAGTACGACGACGTGATGAACGAGCAGCGCCGCGTGATCTACGCGTACCGCGACGAGGTGCTGGAAGGGAAGTCGATCGGCGAGGAGGCGCGGCGCGAGGTCGGCAACGTGATCGAGCGCACGATCGACCAGTACACGCCCGGCGAGTTCGCCGAGGACTGGGACCTGGACGGCCTCTACACGGCGCTCGCCCAGTTCTTCCCGGTCGAAATCGACGGCGCCACGCTGCAGAGCCAGACGCTCGATCGAAACCAGCTGATCGAGACGATCGTCGCCGAGGCGATGCAGCGCTACGACGCTCGCGAGGAGGCGCTCGGCGAGGAGCTGATGGGAGCGCTCGAGCGGTTCCTGCTGCTGCAGACGATCGACGAACGCTGGCGCGAGCACCTGTTCGACATGGACTACCTGCGCGAGGGCATCCACCTGCGCGGCTTCGCGCAGATCGACCCGCTGGTCGCCTACAAGAACGAGGCCTTCACGTTGTTCGGCGACCTGATGAACAGCGTCTGGTCCGACTACGCGCGGATGATCTTCAACGTCCAGGTCAACGTCGAGGGCGAGAACGGCGGCGGCCCGGGTGGCGAGGTTCCCTCGTTCGCAGCCGGCGGCAGCTCGACGCGCGCGGGCCGCGTGTCCTACTCCGGCGGCCAGAGCGCAGCCGGCGCCGGCGCGATGGCGGCGGCCGCCGCGGCCGCCGGGGCACCCGGGGCGGAAGGCTACGCCGAAGGCGAGGAACTCGAAGCTATGCCGGTCGTCGAGCAGCGCGTGCTCGACGACGAGCACCAGGTCGGTCGCAACGATCCGTGCTGGTGCGGCAGCGGGCAGAAGTACAAGAAGTGCCATGGGAAGTGAGGGCATCCCGCTCGCAAGCACTTGGTTTCACGGCGCGCTTTCGAGCGGGACGCCCTCACTGCCGAGCGGTGGGAAGGGCTGGCGGCGGAAGCGGACGGGCGCGCCGATGAGAATCGGCAAGGGCGCGCTGTTGACCTCGCCCGGCGTGCGTAGGGGGCCCTCGTCGCGATGAAGGCCGTTCGCTTCCACGAGTACGGGGACTTCGACGTGCTGCGGGTGGAGGAGGTCGAGGATCCGGTGCCGGGGGCGGGGGAGCTGCTGCTGCGCGTGAGGGCGGCCGGGGTCAACCCGATCGACTGGAAGATCGTCCACGGCTGGGTCTCCGGCGGCAAGCCACTCGCCGAGCCGCGCGGGCTCGGCTTCGACGTGGCCGGCATCGTCGAGCAGGTCGGTCCCGATGTCAGCGGCGTCGCGCCGGGCGATGAGCTGCTCGGATCGCCGACGAGCCCGTCCTACGCGGAGCTCGCCCTGAGCAGGCCGGGTCTGCTCGTGCGCAGGCCGCCGGGCGTGCCGTGGAATGTCGCGGGCGGCCTCGGCGTCGTCGTGGGCACGGCGTATGCGACGCTCGCGCGCCTGGCCGTCGAGGAGGGGGAGACGCTGCTCGTGCTCGGCGCCTCCGGAGGCGTCGGCTCGATGGCGACACAGCTCGCGGCCGCGCGCGGCGTGCGCGTGATCGGAACGTCGAGCCCGTCGAAGCTCGAGCAGGTACGCGCCCTCGGCGCGACACCGGTGGCATACGGCGACGCTTTAGCCGAGCGGCTGCGGGAGGCGGCGCCGGAGGGCGTCGATGCCGCGCTCGATGCCTCCGGGCACGGGGAGCTCGCCGCGGCGGTGGCGCTGGCCGGTGGCCCGGAGCGGGTGCTGACGATCGCCTCCTCGGCCGATGCCGCAGAGCTTGGAGTCGAGTTCCACGCAGGCGGTGGGGGAGAGCACATGGTCTCGGCGCTCGAGGAGGTCCTGCCGCTGATCGAATCAGGCGCGATCAGCTTCCCGCTCGCCGGCGCATACGACCTCGGAGAGGTCGGCGACGCGCTCCGCGAGAGCGAGCACGGCCATCCTGCCGGCAAGCTCGTCGTGACGCCGGGCTAGGCGTCCGGCAGCCCCCAGGGCGCGTCGAGAGCGATCCGCCAGCGCCCGTCCGCGCCGCGCGAGTAGATCACCGTCGAGCTGCTCTGCTGGCGGAAGGCGGCGCCGCCGGTCGCGGTGCCGCTCAACGTCAGCGTGCCCAGCCCCACCGCCACGTCCCCCGCGGTGATCGTCCGCGACAGCTCGATCTCGACATGTGCTCCGTTGTCGACGAGCGCGCGCAGAGCCGCGCCGATCGCCTCGCGCCCGCGCATGGGCTCACCGGCGGCGGTCAGGATCGTGGCGTCCTCGATCCACAGCTCGAGCGCCGCGTCGACATCGCCGCGCGCGAGCGCACGGGCGAACGAGGCGGACAGCTCCTCGGGCGAGCCGGCCGGGGTGTCGGGGAGACGGGTTGCCACCAGGCGGGAAGGGTAGTCGCCGCGCCGGGGCCGTGCGGGCGGCGCTGATAGCGTGGAGGCGTGGCCACAACGGACGCCAGCGAGTCGACCCCGCAGCGCCTGGCCGCGATCCGCGAGCAGATGAAGCTGCTCTCGGATTATCTTTGACCCGGCTGCTCTAGCCGACCAGGTCGGCGCGCTCGAGCTCCAGATGGGCGCGGCAGGCTTCTGGGACGACGCCGAGCGGGCCGCCTCGGTGTCGGCCGAGCACGCCCGCGCCTCACGACGGCTGCAGGGCTTCACGAGCCTGCGCAGCGACGTCGATGATCTCGACGGGCTCGCTGAGATGGCGAGCGAGGATGCCTCGCTGCAGGGCGAGGTCGACGAGCAGATCGCCCTGGTCGAGCAGCGCCTTGGCGAGCTCGAGGAGCAGCGCCTGTTCTCCGGGCCCTACGACAGCGGCGACGCGCTCGTCACGGTCAACGCGGGGGCGGGGGGCACCGACGCGCAGGACTGGGCGGAGATGGTGCTGCGGATGCTGATGCGGTGGGCGGAACGTCGCAATTTCAAGGTCGAGCTGCTCGAGGTAGGCGAGGGCGAGGAAGCCGGCATCAAGTCGGCGACGTTCAGAGCGTCCGGGGAGAACGCCTATGGCCTGTTCGGCGCCGAGCGCGGCGTTCACAGGCTCGTGCGCCTGTCGCCGTTCGACTCGGCGCACAGACGCCAGACGAGCTTCGCGGGCGTCGAGGTGGCCCCCGTCGTCAAGGACACCGGCGAGGTCGAGATCAACGACGACGACCTGCAGGTCGACACCTACCGGGCCTCCGGCGCCGGCGGGCAGCACGTGAACAAGACCGATTCCGCCGTTCGCATCACGCACCGCCCGAGCGGGATCGTCGTGCAGTGCCAGAACGAGCGCTCGCAGTCGTCGAACCGGGCGACGGCGATGGCGATGCTCACGGCGAAGCTGCTCGAACGCAAAGAGCGCGAACGCCAGGAGGAGATCGCCCGCGAGAAGGGCGAGGCGCAGGACGTGAACTTCGGGTCGCAGATCCGCTCCTACGTGCTGCATCCCTACACGATGGTCAAGGACCACCGCACGGGTGAGGAGATGGGCGACGTGCAGCGGGTGCTCGACGGTGACCTCGACGGGTTCGTGCGCGCCTACCTGCTGACCACCGCCTCCGGCGGCGGTGCCCCGACGGCTGCGCCCTCGGGCAACTAGGTGGAGGAGCTGCGCGGGCTCGTGCGGGCGGCGCTCGCCGAGGACGTCGGGTCGGGGGACGTGACGACTGCAGCGACCGTCGACCCCGACGCGCGGGCGCTCGCGACGATCACCCAGAAGGCGCCCGGCACGATCTACGGCCTCGACGCCGCCGAAGCCGTTTTCCTCGAGCTCGACCCGGCCGCCGAGATCGACAGGCTCGCCGAGGAGGGGGTGTGGCGCGAGCGGGGCGGAGCGGTGATGGAGGTCCGCGGCGCCACGGCCGCGCTCCTGACCGGCGAGCGGACCGCCCTGAACTTCCTCGCCCACCTGTCCGGCGTCGCGACGATGGCGGCACGCGCATCCCGGGAGGTGCAGGGGACACGCGCGCAGGTGCTCGACACGCGCAAGACGACCCCCGGCCTGCGCAGACTCGAGAAGGCGGCGGTCGCGGCCGGCGGCGCGGTCAACCACCGCGTCGGGCTGTTCGACGCGATCCTGATCAAGGAGAACCACATCGCAGCCGCCGGCGGGATCACGGCAGCCATCGAGCGGGCGAGGACGGCGGCGCCCACGCTCGCGGGGCGGCTCGAGGTCGAGGTACGAGACGAGCGCGAGATCGACGAGGCGCTCGCGGCCGGGGCGCCGCGAATGCTCTTGGACAACATGGACCCCCCGCAGCTACGTGCGGCGGTCGCACGCGTCGACGGCCGCGCGGAGCTCGAGGCGAGCGGCGGCGTGGACCTGAGCACGCTCCGGGCTGTCGCTGAGAGCGGGATAGAATGGATCTCCATGGGGGCGCTGACACACAGTGCTCCCGCCCTGGACCTCTCCCTCACACTGGAGGCGCTGCCATGAACCTCCCCATGGCTCCCGCTCAGGCTGCTCCTGAAGCGCATTCACCCCAGGAGATCGAACGGCTGAAGGACGAGGTGCGCGCCCTCGCGGCGGAGCGCGGCGCCGTGATCCTCGCGCACAACTACCAGCTCCCCGAGGTCCAGGACGTCGCCGACTACGTCGGAGACTCGCTCGGCCTGTCCCGCCAAGCAGCCGCGGCAGATGGCGAGACGATCGTGTTCAGCGGCGTGCACTTCATGGCCGAGACCGCTTCGATCCTGTGCCCGGAGAAGACCGTCCTGATCCCCGACCTCGACGCGGGCTGCTCACTGGCCGCTTCGATCGACGCGGTGCAGCTGGAGTCGTGGCGTGCCGAGTACCCGAACGGCGTGGTCGTGATGTACGTCAACACGACGGCCGAGGTGAAGGCGCTGACGGACTACTGCTGCACGTCGGCCAACGCAGTCGAGGTGGTCCGGCACATCTACGAGACCCACGGCGAGGACACCGAGATCCTGTTCGGGCCGGACATGTGGCTCGGCGCCTACGTCGAGAAGGAGCTCGGGCGGCGCATGCACGTTTGGGACGGCGAGTGCCACGTGCACGCCGGCATTCGCCCGTCGGACATCGAGGCGACACGCGCCGGACACCCGGGCGCGGACTTCCTGATTCACCCCGAGTGCGGCTGCTCGACGGCCGTGATGGAGTACGTCGCGGCCGGTGACATCGCGGCCGAGGGCGTACACATGCTCTCGACCGGCGGCATGCTGCAGTTCGCCGAGCAGGCGGAAGCAAGGGGCGCCCGCCAGGCGGTCGTCGCCACCGAGATCGGCATGTTGCACCCGCTGCAGATGGCGGCGCCGCAGGTGGAGTTCATCCCGGCCAACGCCGAGGCGTCGTGCGGGTTCATGAAGATGATCACGCTGCCGAAGCTGCGCGACGCGCTGCGCGAGATGCAGTTCGAGGTGAAGGTCGACCCTGGCACGGCGGCGAAGGCGCGGGTGCCAATCGACCGGATGGTCGCGATCGGGTAGGCGCTCGAATGCGACCCTAGAACTCGTCGGCGCTGTGCGGCCCGACGACGCCGACGGCGAGACGGTCCTCGATCCCCGCGGCGATCTCCGTGACCTCCTCGAAGGTAACGGCGTCGAGCCCCCGGATCGCCTCGTCGGGGTCGATCGACTCGCCGAAGACGATCTTCTGGTTGGCGGCGTGGCGCGCGACGGCGCCGGAGTTCTCGAAGGCGAGCACGAGGCGTCCGGCGGCGTAGGCGCGCGCCCGCTCGACCTCCTCCTCGGTCGGGCCGTCGTCGCGCAGCTCATCGACGATCTCGCGCATCCGGGTGTACGCCTCGATGCACTTGGCGGAGTCGAGCCCTGAGCCGAGCTGCAGGATCGGCACGTCGGCGAAGGCGTGGGAGATCGCGTAGACCGAGTAGCAGAGGCCACGCTTCTCGCGGATCTCGTCGAACAGGCGCGAGCCCATCGAGCCGCCGAGCAGCGTCGAGTAGATCGCAAGCGCGGCGCGCTGGCGCGCGTCACCGGCGGCGACGTCGGGCCGGTAGATCATCCGCAGGTGCGACTGGTTGGTGTCGCGCTGGTCGACGAGCTTCTCGGGCACGAAGTCCGGGGCGGGGGCATAGGGGGGAGGATCGGGCAGTGCCGGGAAGCGTCCGAAGCGCTCCTTCAGCTCGGACTCCTCGGGCAGGTGATCGAGGTTGCCTGCGATGAACACGCCGCCACGCGATCCCGCCCATTGGCGCTCGCGGAACGCGACGATGCCCTCGCGGGTGAAGGTGCGCAGGTTCTCGGCGGGTCCGAGCACCGGGCGCCCGAGCGGATGGTCTCCGAAGGCGGCGCGGTCGATCAGGTACTCGGCGACAGTCGACGGCTGGTCGAAGGCGCGGTTGATCTCCTGGATCACGACGCCCCGCTCGCGGTCGAGCTCCTCTGCGTCCAGCCGTGGACGCCCGACGAAGTCGCTGAGCAGGTCGATCGCCGGCGCGGCGCTCTCCGCCCGCACGGTTATGTGGAACGCGACGAGGTCGTGGCTGGTGTACGCGTTCAGCGCGCCGCCGAGCCGCTCGGCAGTCTCGTTGACGTCGCTGTAGTGCGGGTACTTCTCGCCGCCCTTGAACACGAGGTGCTCGAGAAAGTGAGCCATCCCGTTCTCCTCGGGCTGCTCGTTGCGTGCGCCGGCATCGAAGGCGACGAGCACCGTCACGGCACGCGTGCCGGGCAGGCCGATCGAGTGGATCGGCAGGCCGTTGGACTCGACCGTCGTGCTGGCCAGGGTTGCCATCGCTTCACCCTAGAAGGTCCTGCGCCGAGCCAGAGCGGCGCTCCACTACGCTAGCCCGACCCGATGCCGAGCCCTCCCTCGCGCCGACCTCCGCTGGTGTCCGTGCTGGCCGCCCTGCTGCCGATCCTGCTGGCGGCCGGCCTGTATCTGGGCGGGCACCCGGAAGATCTGCCGACGTTCGTGCGCAAGGCATTCGTCAAGAACGGCCAGGGCGGCGTCGTCAACGAAGCGATCGACCGGATCTCGCACGACTACTACAGGCCGATCGCCACGAGCAAGCTCGCCAACAGCTCGATCGCCGGCGCGATCGCGAGCCTGGGGGACCGCTTCTCGCACTACCTGACGCCTGTCGAATACCGGGAATTCAACGCGCCACCGCATTTCGCGGGCATCGGGGTCGTCGTGAACCCACAGAAGCGCGGCCTGCTGATCGGGCGTGTGTTCGACTCCTCACCGGCCTCGCGGGCCGGGCTGAAGCCAGGGGAACTGATAGTCGGCGTGGGGGCCAAACGCCTTGCCGGTGTCGACGCCGAAGCGGCGACGACCCTGATCAAGGGCCGGCCCGGCACGGATGTCACCCTGCAGATCGAATCGGGCAAGGCCGGCCATCGCACGACGAGGAGCGTGAAGCTGACGCGGGCGACCGTCTCCGAGCCGGTCGTAGCGTCGCTGTCGCGCACGGTCAAAGGCAAGAAGCTCGGCGTCGTCGCGCTGGCGACATTCAGCCCGGGGGCACACGGCGAAGTTCGCCAGGCCGTCGACCACGAGCTGCACGGGGGCGCGCGCGGGCTCCTGCTCGATCTGCGCGCGAACGGCGGCGGCCTGGTCGAGGAGGCGCAGCTGATCGCCAGCATCTTCATCGCCAAGGGCACGATCGTCTCCACGCGCGGCCGCACGCAGCCGTCGCAGACGCTCTCGGCGCTCGGCGGAGCGATCGCGGCGAAGATCCCCGTCGTCGTGCTGGTCGACGCCAACACTGCCTCGGCCGCCGAGATCGTGACGGCGGCGCTGCAGGACCATCACCGCGCGACGGTCGTCGGCACGCACACCTTCGGCAAGGGCGTCTTCCAGCAGGAGGAGCCGCTGTCGAACGGTGGCGCCCTGGACATCACCGTCGGCCAGTACTTCACGCCCAACGGACGAAACCTGGGGGGCGCCGGCGTCAAGCAGGGTGCCGGCATCACTCCGGAAGTGAAGGTGCCGAAGGGCATCGACACGAACCACGGCGTGAACGTCGCGCTGGAAACGCTCGCGGCCAAGCTCCGGTGAGTCCGCAGGCGCCGGGCGACCCGCTGGTGGCCGTGCTGAACCGGAGGGGCCGATTCATGATCGCCGAGCCGCTGTTCGCCAAGCAGGCCGAACGGCCGGGCTCGCGCCGCGGCGCCGGCGCGGGCATCGTCGTCGGCCCGGCCCGGTCATCGCGCGCGGCGCTGCACGGGGCGGGGGAGGGCGATCTGGTGCTCGTGCAGGGTCCGCGTCGCTCCGCGCACGCCAAGGTGCTGCGGCGGATCGGACGTCCGGAGGTGGCCCGTGACGTGATCGAGGCGCTGATGCTCGACCGCGGCCTGCGCCGCGAGTTCGGCAGGCGCCTCGAGGAGGAAGCGCGCGCGGCCGGTGCTCGCGTGATGGCCTCGTCCGAGCAGCGCCGCGACCTGCGCAGCCTGCCGAGCTTCACGATCGATCCGCTCAGCGCACGCGACTTCGACGACGCGATCTCGGCGGAGGGACTCGGCGGCGAGCGGGTACGGATCTGGGTGCACATCGCCGACGTCGCCGCACACGTGCAGGAGGGCTCGAAGCTTGACCGCGAGGCGCGCAGGCGGGCGACGAGCGTCTATGCGCCTGGAACGGTCGAGCCGATGCTGCCCCACGCACTCTCGAGCGACGCCTGCTCGCTGCGGCCGGGGGTCGTGCGCGCGGCGGTGACGGTCGAGCTCGAGCTGAACGGCGCGGACGTCGTCAAGAGCAGCTTCTACCGCTCGCTGATCCGCTCCGACGAGCGCCTGGACTACGACCAGGTCGATCGCATCTTCGCCGGCTCCGAGCAGGCCTCCGAGCCGTGGGCGGAGCCGCTCGCGGTAGCGCGCCGCGCCGCCGCCGCGCTGGCGCGGCGGCGCGAGTCGGCGGGCGCGCTGGTGATCGACTCGCCTGAGCCGGAGTTCGTGTTCGACGAGAGCGGTGACGTCACGCAGGTGCGCGGTCAGGCACAGACCGAGTCCCACCGGCTGATCGAGCAGCTGATGGTCACCGCCAACGAGGCCGTCGCGCGGCTGCTCGCCGAGCGCAAGGCGCCGTGCCTGTACCGCGTTCACGAGCGCCCCGACCCGGCACGCGTCAAGCGACTCGTCGAGCAGCTCGCATCGCTCGAGGTTCCGACCCCGCCGGTGCCCGAGCCGATGTCCTCAACGCAGGCCTCGGACCTGCTCAGCGAGGTGGCGGTGAAGGTCCAGGAACACGTCGCGCGCAGCGGCGGTCGCGGGCGGATCGCGCTCGGGTCGCTGGTGCTGCGCTCGCTCAAGCAGGCGTACTACTCGCCCGTCAACCTCGGCCACGCCGGGCTGCGCTCGACCGCCTACTGCCACTTCACCTCGCCGATCCGCCGCTACCCGGACATCGTCTGTCACCGCGCGCTGCTGGCGGCGCTGGGCGAAGGGGAGCACGCGCCACGGGCGACGGAGCTGGCGGAGCTGGGCGTGTGGACCTCCGAACGCGAGCGCGAGGCGATGGTCCTCGAGCGCGACGCCGACGATGTCGCCGCGTGCTTCGCGCTCGAGCGCCTGCTGCGGGCCGACGGACCCGGCCAGCCCCTGGACGGCGAGGTGGCGGGGCTGATCGCGGCTGGCGCCTTCATCGCGTTCGCGCCTCCCGGCGAGCCCGATACCGGGGCGCCGCCGTTCGAGGGAATGCTGCCGGTGCGGCTGATGCGCCCGCCGCGTGCCGGCGCCGCCGAGGGCGCCCGCGGCGGCTCAACGAGCCGTGGCCGCCCTGCGCCACGGCCAGGGCGCCGCGACGCGCCGCGTGGGCAGACGGGGACTGCCGAGCGCGACTGGTGGGAGCTGAACGAGGAGGGGACGATCCTGCGCGCCGAGCGCACCGGCGCAACCGTCAGGCTCGGAGACCCGGCGCGCGTGCGCGTCGGGAGGATCGACGCGATTCGGGGGCGCGTCGACCTCGAGCCGGCAGGCTAGGCTCGCAGGATGGCCAAGGGCAAGGGCAAGCGCAAGGTGGGCGCGGGGGACGTGGCGTCGAACCGCTACGCGTCCTACCGCTACGAGCTGATCGAGCGGCTCGAGTGCGGCATCGCGCTGGAGGGCACGGAGGTGAAGGCGCTGCGCACGAGCGGCGCGCAACTGAAGGACGGCTACGCCTCGCTGAGCGACGGCGAGCTGTGGCTGTACTCGGTGCACATTCCCCCGTACGGACCGGCCTCCCGTGAAAACCACGACCCAGAGCGGCCCCGCAAGCTGCTCGTGCACCGCCGCGAGCTCGACCGCCTCGCGGCCCGCGTCGCCGAGCGCGGCCTGACGCTCGTGCCGACACGCATCTACTTCTCCGGCGCCAACGCCAAGGTGGAGATCGCGCTCGCACGCGGCAAGGACCTGTATGACAAGCGCAACACGATCCGCGACCGGGAGAGCAAGCGGGACATGGAACGGGCCGTGCGCGAGGCCCGCCGCTGAGCGGGGCCGCCGAGCGCCTCGACCGCTACAGCGAGCGGAAGCTGTGCTGGCCGGTATTGAGGATGTGCGAGGCGTCCATCCCGAGCGCCAGCAACACGATCAGGCCGAGGTAGACGACCCCGACGATCGCGCGGTTGCGGGTCGAGACGCGGTAGTAGGCGGCCTGCGCGGCGGAGCCGGATTTGCGCTGCTTCCAGCGGCGGTAGAGCTCATAGCCGGCGAACAGGATGATGATCAGCAGGATCGGGCTCGGGAACAGCAGCTCGAGCGCGACGAGCACGCCGAAGCCGACGAACCAAGTCCACGGCGCCATCGCGGCCATCGCCCGGCCACCGTCGAGCGGCACGATCGGCAGCAGGTTGAAGAGGTTCAGGAAGAAGCCGATGTAGGCGAGCGCCCGGAAGAAGTCACTGTTGGCCGCCTCGCCGATCGCCAGGCAGACTCCCGCCCCCGCGCTGCCCAGCACGGGGCCGGCGAGCCCGACACGCGCCTCGGCGAGCGCGTCGTCGGGCATCTCGCGCATCATCACGACGGCACCGAGGAACGGGATGAACATCGGCGCGCTGGCCTTGATCCCTTCGCGGCGCAGCTGCAGCACGTGGCCCATCTCGTGAACGAACAGCAGCACGACGAAGCCGACCGCGAAGGTCCATCCGAACCACAGGCTGTACGCGGCGATCGAGACGAGCGCGGTGCCGGCGGTCGTCAGCAGCTTGAATTTGGGGATCAGCAGCAGCACGCCCTTGATCGCCGCGAAGAACTTCGCGATCAGCGCGGCGATCGCCGCCAGCACGCTGCCGATGCGACCGCGCAGGCCGCGGCGAGGGCTCGGCTGGTCGCCCGGGCGCTCGCCGAACGGGTTGGCCAGCGGCGGCTCGGACTCGCCACCGGCCGGCAGGGGGCCGAGCACGGGGGGCCGTCCCGGCAGCGAAAGCTCCTGGTTCTCCATACCTCCATTGTCGCACCAGGACTAAGCCCTTCCTAACAATCGCAGCGCGCGGTGCAGCGGGCTGATGCGGTGCGTCAAGGCGCCCCGGCGAGCGTTTTTCGCGGAGAATGCGGGATGTCGCCGCGGCGGGTCTTGCATCCCCGGAGGGGCCTGGCTAGGTTGCATCCAGACGCGGAACCGAGCCGCAAAGAGCGAGGCCACCGAGGTGTGAGGCCGCGCCACCGGAACCGGAGGAAGGCCCTAGGCCGGACGCCGGGAAAGGTTCCTCAAAGCGGCCCGGGACCGCGTCGCTTTCGTTCTGCGGCGACGCTCGCCGATCCGCTCGAGCGGATCTCCCGCCCGCTCCATCCGTTCTCCGCGCACCTTGGGCGGCTTCCTGCGGATCCGGCCGCGCCACGGGCTGGGCACAGCCGCGATGCCGACCGCAAGATGCTTTTCTCGGAGAATGCGGGGTCGTCGCTGGATCGCTCTTGCAACGGCCTATCACCCTGGCTAGGTTGCATCCAGACGCGGAACCGAGCCGCAAAGAGCGAGGCCACCGAGGTGTGAGGCCGCGCCACCCAGAACCGGAGAAGGCCCTCGGGCCGGACACCGGCGAGGGTTCCTCAAGGCGGCTTGGGACCGCGTCGCTTTCGTTCCCGGCCGGCGCAGAACGATCCACTCGGGAGCCAGCGGCGCGGGCTAGACTGTGTAGAGCAGTGAGCATCCACGGGGACGACAGGCTTCGACATGGTCGGCTCGTGTGGATGGTGGCGAGTCGAGGTCCCGGGCGGCCTCGTAAAACACCCGGGAAAAACATAAGTGCGGACTCTCACGAGTACGCCCTCGCCGCTTAGTCAATAGCTAAGCCGTGAGGTCTCGGGCCCCGCTCGCCTGCGGCGGGGAAGGCCGGGATCAGAAGCAGGCTCACCCGGTGAGGTCCGCCTCCGCCGAGCCGGGGAAAATCAAGGAGGCTGGTCCGCCGCAACCCCGCCGGCGAGGCGAGCGGAGGACGAGATCAGAGCGCCGGCTACGCTCGTAGAAGCCACTCTCATGCGATCACGGACGTGGGTTCGATTCCCACCGTCTCCATACAGCCCCCGTTTCCGGGGCAATTCGAGAAGCCCAGCCGGAACGATTCGTAATCACCGCTGGACCCCCAGCCGCGCGTCATTGGCGGCGTGGAGCCGCCGGGCGAACCGCGAGTACCAGCCGGGCGAGTACGGCCCGTTTAGCTTCACGTCGAACAGATCGATCGCATCGGCCGCGCGCGCGAAGCTCTCTCCGAGGCGGCGCATGGAGCCCGTGAACGTAGCCACGATCTTCTGAGCCTCGTCAGGCGTCATCGTCGGCCTCCCGCTTGAGCATCGATTCGAGCGACGCGGTCAGCGCCTCCTCATCCCAGCCGACGTAGATGTCGCCGGTCGTCGTGATGCTCGAATGACCGAGGAGTTGCTGCACGGCCTTCAGGTTGCCGGTGTGGTCGAGGAGTTTCTGCCCGGCGCTGTGCCTGGCCTTGTGCATCCGCTCGCCCGCCTGGACGCCGGTCGGGACGATCCCCGCGCGCTCCATCGCGCGATACCACCAGCGGTGTAGCCCGTGCCCGCCCATCTCCTCGTCGGGGACCATCCGTGTCGAGAGGCGGTTGCCCTTCACGCGCTGCAGCAG
>JAOPZS010000066.1 GCA_025963965.1 Solirubrobacterales bacterium | reverse complement strand
TGGAAGTCGAGGTGGCCGAGGTCCGCCAGCGCCTTCGTGAAGAAGCGCGCGTACATCAGGTGCAGAATCGCGTGCTCGACGCCGCCGATGTACTGGTCGACCGGCATCCACTCGCGCAGCGCCGCCGGGTCCCACGCGGCCTCTTCGTTGCGCGCGTCGCAGTAGCGCAGGAAGTACCAGGAGGAGTCGACGAACGTGTCCATCGTGTCGGTCTCACGACGCGCCGTGCCGCCGCAGGAGGGGCAGCTCGTCCGCACCCACTCCTCGGCCGCCGCGAGGGGCGAGCGGCCCTTGGGCTTGTAGTCGTCGATTTCCGGCAGCTCGACGGGCAGCTGCTCGACGGGCACCGGCACCGCTCCGCACTTCTCGCAGTAGACGATCGGGATCGGGCAGCCCCAGTAGCGCTGCCGGGAGATCAGCCAGTCGCGCAGGCGGTAGTTGACCGAGGCGTGGCCCTTGCCTTCGCGGTCGAGCCACGCGACGATCGCCGACAGCGCCTCGCGATTGTTCATGCCGTCGAACTCGCGATGGGAGTTGACGAGCACGCCGTCGCCCGTGTACGGCAGGTCGCCATCGGCCCCGTCGGCAGGAGCGATCACGCGCCTGATCGGCAGTCCGAACGTCGTTGCGAAGTCGTAGTCGCGCTCGTCGTGCGCGGGCACCGCCATGATCGCGCCCGTGCCGTACTCCATCAGCACGTAGTCGGCCACGTACATCGGTATCTGCTCGCCGTTGACGGGATTGGTGACGGTGCGGCCGAGCGGGACGCCAGTCTTCGGCTTCTCGGCGTTCCCGCGCTCCTCGTTGGTCTCGTTCAGCGCCTGGTTGACGTAGTCGCGCGCCGCCTGCTCGTACTCGGTGCCGGCTGCCAGGCGCAGCACGTCCGGATGCTCCGGCGCCATCACGAAGAACGTCGCCCCGAACAGCGTGTCGGGACGCGTCGTGAAGACCGGGTAGTCGACGCTGATCGCCTCACAGCGGAAGGTCACCTCGGCGCCCTCGCTGCGCCCGATCCAGTTGCGCTGCATCGTCTTGACGTGCTCCGGCCAGTCGATCCCGTCGAGATCGCCCAGCAGCCGCTCGGCGTAGTCGGTGATGCGCAGGAACCACTGCTCGAGCTGGCGCACCTCGACGAGCGCGCCGCAGCGCTCGCAGCGCCCGTCCGCGTCGACCTGCTCGTTGGCCAGCACCGTCTGGTCTTTCGGGCACCACTTGACGGCGGCCTCGCGCCGGTAGGCCAGGCCCGCGCGGAACAGCTCGAGGAAGATCCATTGCGTCCAGCGGTAGTAGCTCGGTTCCGATGTGGCCAGCTCGCGCGACCAGTCGATCGAGATCCCCCACGAGCGGAACTGCTCCTGGAAGGAGGCGATCGATTCGGCGATCGAGACGCGCGGGTGCACGCCGGTGCGGATCGCGTGGTTCTCGGCCGGCAGGCCGAACGAGTCGTATCCCATCGGGTGCAGGACGCGCTGGCCGAGGCGGCGGTGAAAATGCGCGATCGCGTCGCCCAGCGCGTAGCACTTGAGGTGCCCGATGTGCGGCTCGCCGCTCGGATACGGGAGCATCTCGAGCACGTAGGCCGTCGGGTGCTCGGGGACGGCGCGGACGTTGCCGAGAGGCTCGCCCGAGCCCTCCTGCTCGGCCAGGTTCGCCACCTCCCAGGTGCGCTCCTCGGCCCACAGAGCCTGCCAGCGAGGCTCGATCTCCTGCGGGTCGTAGCGGTAGTCCGTCATCCGCCCGCAGGTTATCGGGGCGGCCTGCGCGAGCAGTCGGCGCGCACCCGCGCTATCCGGTCACTCCGGACTGCTGCTCGGCGGCGCTGCGAAAACGGCTCCCTGCTTCGATCAGCTCCCGGATCTCACGCGGCGCCTTCTGCGGCGAGCCGGCGTCGAACGGCGGTTGCGGGTCGTACTCGATGCTCAGCTGGATCGCTTCGGCGACCTCGCGTCCGGCGATCCGCCCGGCCAGCGCCAGCGCCATGTCGATCCCGGCCGAGACGCCTGCGGCGGTGACGATCTTGCCCTCGAACACGACGCGCTGCGAGGTCGCCTCGGCGCCGAGCGCCGCCAGCGCGTCCATCGCGAGCCAGTGGCTGGTCGCGCGGACGCCGCGCAGCAGCCCGGCGGCGGCAAGGATCAGCGAGCCGGTGCAGACCGACGTCGTCCACGTGCTCGTGCGGTCGGCCTCGCGCAGCCAGGCGAGCATCTCCTCGCCGGCGCGCGCCGCGACCTCGCCCGGCCCGCCCGGCACGAGGACGATCTCCGGCGAGCTCAGCTCCTCCAGCGAACGCTCGGCGACGAGCGTGAGCATTCCGGTGTCGGTGCGCACGGGCCCGGCCTGCGCGGCCAGGAACGTGACGCGCGCGCCGGGAAGCCGACTGAGCACCTCGTAGGGTCCGATCGCGTCGAGGGCGGTGAAGCGGTCGTAGAGGACGATCGCGATGTCCATTGTCGGCTCCTTGCTGGCGTTGTTGGCGTGATCAGGCTGCGGGTGGGGCGAGCGCGCCGTGCTCCTGCGCGAGGACGGTCTGGAAGCGGCGGCGGTACTCGGCCGGCCCTACCTGCAGGGCGCGCAGGAAGCTGCGGCGCATCGTCTCGGCCGTCCCGAACCCGCAGGCGCGCGCGACCGCCGAGACCGGTTCGGCGCTCTCCTCGAGCCGGCGCCGGGCCGCCTCCAGGCGGACGCTCTCGACGTACCGCGCCGGCGTGATCCCGGTCTGCGCGCGGAACGCCCGCGCGAAGTTGCGGGGACTCATGTGCGCGCGTGCGGCCATCTCCTCGACGGTGTGCGCGCCGGAGACGTTCTCGAGCACGGTCCGCTGGATCTCGCGCAGCGGCTCGGCGTGGGGCTGCTGGGCATGCAGCGTCGCGCTGAACTGCGACTGGTTTCCGGGCCGGCGCAGGAACAGCACCAGGTGCCTGGCGATCAGCAGGGCGAGGTCGCGGTCGAGGTCCTCCTCGACCATCGCCAGCGACAGGTCCATGCCCGCCGTGACACCGGCCGAGGTCCAGATGTCGCCGTCGCGGATGAAGATCGGGTCGGCGTCGACCTCGACGTCCGGGTACTCGCGGGCCAGCCGCCCGGCGAACGCCCAGTGGGTGGTCGCGCGGCGGCCGTCCAGCAGGCCCGCCGCGGCGAGCAGGAACGATCCGGTGCAGACGCCCGCCACGCGCCGGCACGAGCGCGGCGCACGCGCCAGCCAGCGGAGCAGTGTCTCGTCGGCGCCCACCTGCTCGCGCCCGGCGCCCCCGGGCACGATCAGCGTGTCGATCTCCGCAGCGGCGCGCGGCAGCGGCCCGTCGGGGATGAGCCGCAGGCCGCTCGAGCTGCGCACGGCACGCGGCGAGCGCGCGATCGTCGTGATCTCGTATCCCGGGTCCGCGCTGCCGCCGGCTGCGAGCGCCTCGCGCGCCGCCGAGAACACCTCGAGCGGTCCCGTCACATCCAGGCTCTGCACGCCCGGATACAGCAGGATCGCGATGCGCCGGGGGCCTCTGCGCGGACTCATGCGTCGATCTTCGCGCACACCGTCTCTGTCTGCAAGGACAGATTTCCCACGCTTCCTGCCATCCCGCACAGCACCCGAGGAGCCGGCCCGATCCCCCTTTCTCCTCCCTCGGCCCTCTCGCGCAGGCGGCCCGAGGGGAATACGATGGTCGCGTGGAGCAGTCGAGCTTCAACGCGTCGCACGCTGCCGGCGAGGGAGCGCACGACTCGCTGGCCTCGGCACCGGGGCGCGTCGCGAGCATCGTCGGCGCCGCCGAAGCGGCCGCCAGGGAGCTGCGCGAGCAGGCCGAGGCACGGACGCGGGAGCGCATCGCGGAGGCTGATCGCGCCGCTGAGCTTCGTGTCGCCGCGGCCGAGGAGGAGGCCGATGAGATCCTCACGGCGGCGCGCGCCGAGGCCGAGCGGACACTTTCCTCGGCGCGTGCGGAGACCGAGCGCACCCTCGCCTCGGCGCGTGCCGAGGCCGAGTTGATGGCCGGCGAGGCAACCGCCACGGCGGCGCGGGTGAAAGCCGAGTCCGAGAGCGTCCGCGAGCAGGCTGAGCACACGCTCGCCGAGGCGCGCCAGGATGCTGAGCGGGTGCTCGGCGAGGCGCGCGCAAGCGCCGAGCAGCTGCGCACCGGCGCCGGCGCCGACTCAGAGCGCGTGCGTGCCGAGGCGGCTGCCGAGGCCGCGAGTCTGAGGGCGCAGGCGGAAGCGGAGTCGGCAAGACTGCTCGAGGCCGCCGCCACGGATGCGGCGCGCACCGTCGAGGAGATACGCGGGCAGACCGAGCGGCTGCTGCAGGGGCGGCGAGAGGAGCTGGCACGGCTGGACGAGGAGGCCCAGGCGCAGGGCCGCCAGATCAAGGCGCAGGCTCGGGCCGAAGCCCGCGAGATCACATCCGAAGCGCACGTCGTCTCCAACGAGGTGCTGGCCGACGGCAGCGAGATCTCGCGGAACCTGCGCGAGCTGTCCGTTTCGCTGCGCAACAACGCCGAGCGGCTGCTTCGCGACGTGCGCCTCGCCCACGGCGCCATGACGGCGAGCCTCGACCAGGCCGCTCCCTCCGAGAAGGGCCGCGCCGAGCGCTCGACCGGCCGCGGCACCCGCCGCGGACCCGACGACGAGGGCTACGGCGAGGACCTCGACGTGCCCGAGTTCATCCCCCGGAGCTGAGCAGCCGCTGCCGCACGCGCTCGCCCGGCGGGAGCCGCGAGGCGCAGCGCCCGCGCGATACGATTGACCGGCTTGGGGCTATAGCTCAGCTGGGAGAGCGCCGCCATGGCATGGCGGAGGTCGAGGGTTCGAGCCCCTCTAGCTCCACTTCACCGACGGCCGGCTCGCCGGTCGACACGCCGTCTGGGAGCGTCACGGCGGCCCGCAGCCGTGGAGGGCTAGATTGGCCCGGTGAGCTTCACCGTCGAGGCCGGCGCGTACGACCGCTTCATGGGGAGGTACTCGACGCTCCTCGCTCCTCTGATGGCCGATCTCGCGCCGGTCACGGCTCCTCAGCGAGTGCTCGATGTCGGCTGCGGCCCGGGAGCGCTGACGGCCGAGCTCGTTCAGCGGCTCGGACCGGGCTCTGTCTCTGCCGTCGATCCGTCGGAGCCGTTCGTCTCAGCCGCCCGGGAGCGCTATCCGGGTGTCGACGTGCAACGCGCTCCGGCTGAGCACCTGCCGTTTGCAGACCATGCCTTCGACGCGACGCTCGCGCAGCTCGTGGTCCATTTCATGGCCGATCCCGCAGCCGGGATCGCCGAGATGGCCCGCGTCACGCGCCGCGGCGGCGTCGTCGTGGCGTGCGTGTGGGATCACGCCGACGGGTTGGGGCCCCTCAGCCGGTTCTGGGAGGCGGCGCGTGAGCTGAACCCGGACGTCCGGGACGAGTCGCAGCTCGTGGGCACGCGCCCGGGCGAGCTCGCGGAGCTGCTCGATGCAGCGGGGCTGCACGGGATCGAGGCGACATCGCTCTCGGTCAGCGTGGAACATCCGAGCTTCGAGGACTGGTGGGAGCCGTTCACGCTCGGGGTCGGCCCGGCGGGGGCGTACACGGCGTCGCTCGACGCTCGGCGACAGTCGCAGTTACGCGAGCTCTGCCGCGAGAGGATGTCGGGCGCCCCGTTCGTCGTGCCCGCGAAGGCCTGGGCGGCCCGCGGCGTCGTCTAGCCTCGCTCAGCGCGAAGCGACCCTCCGGCCCTCGGCGAACGTCACGAGCCGGGCGCGATCCTCGTCCCACAGCTTCAGCGTCACGGCGCGCAGGCCGTCTCGGAGCGTGAGCGTCGGCACGGCCTGGAACACCGCGTTCTCCTCGTGGGCCCGTTGCAGGTTGTAGTTGGGAATCCGTGCGTTCAGGTGGTGAACGTGGTGGTAGCCGATGTTCCCGGTGCAGAAGCGCAGCGGCGCGGCGAGCTTCAGGAAGGAGCTGCCGCGAAGCGCCGCGTCGGCGTAGTTCCACGTCTCGCCGCTCTCCCAGTAGGCGTCCTCGAACTGATGCTGCACGTAGAACAGCCAGATCCCCATCGAGCCCGCCAGCAGCGCCGACGGTCCGAACACGAGCAGGTAGTCGGCCCAGCCGATGAGCAGGCACAGGCCGATCACGATCACCGCCAGCGCGATGTCGGTGGCGATCACGCTGCGGCGCATGCGCGGGCGGGCTCCGCGCGAGACGATGCGCGGGCCGATGATCATCGCGACGATCGGCCCGATGCCGAACATCACGAGCGGGTTGCGCAGCAGGCGGTAGCCGAGCCGCCCCCGCCACGGGAGCGCCGCGTATTCGCCCACCGTCAGCGTGCGCACGTCGCCGGTTCCACGGCGATCGAGGTCGCCGGAGCTGGCGTGGTGGACGGCGTGATCGTGGCGCCAGCGAACGAACGGCGCGTAGAGCATCAGGCCCGTGACCACCCCCACCCACTCATTGGCGCGGCGCGAGGCGAGGAACGAGCCGTGCGTGCAGTCGTGGAAGACGATGAACGTGCGCACGAGAAAGACGGACGCCGGGATCGCCAGGGCGAGCGCCAGCAGGTGGGAGACACCGAGCGCGAAGTAGATCGCCACGGACAGCCCGACGTAGGGCGCGACCGAGGTCGCAAGGCACAGCGCCGCGCGACGTCCGTCCGGGCGCGCGTACGGCGCAAGCAGATCGCGCCACTTGCGCGGGTCGTGCTCCTCGGTGCCGTTGGGGGCGGCCGTCTCGCCGACGGGCGAGAGCCGCGGATCGGCGGTCGAGGCTCCGGCGGGGCTCAAGCCGCTGCCCGCCTGCTGCCGGCGCGATCGAAGTAGGGCCCGTGGTGGGCTGACAGGTCGACGTTGATCATGTGTGAGGTTCCATCGGCGTCTATTCCCCGCACTGCCACGCCTGTAACCGCGAGAGTATCGACGCGCCCTGACTGAAACCTGAGCACCCCGGGGGCCGCCTCAGCGGTTGCACGCGAGATGCGGAGATCCTCGAAAGACTGCTGGCCCACGTCCTGCTCCTTGACTGCACGCGATACCGCGCACGATTCGGAGGCGATGGCCGACCCGAACCGCTCTCTGCGGTACTCAAGCGAGCTGCCTCGCGGCCAAACTAACGACCGCTGCCGAAAAGCTAACAGAAAGGGGCGGCACCGCTACCCGGTTCCTCACGGGCGATTCCCGCAGGCTCCCCGCGCGAGGGCCCGTCGGCGATCTCGTCGGCCATTGTCGCTAGAATCTATGTGCGGATCGATACGCGTCGGGGGGCCGTCGTAGATCGCCCGTCAATCCAGCCTTCGTCGCCTGCCGGTGTCCGAAGGCGCAATGTTCGGGAGCGTTACGTGCCACCGCCAGGTCCTCAGCAGATCCGCCAGCAGGAAAAGCACGAGGAGAAGCTCAAGGACATCAAAGAGCAGGTGGCCCAGGGCAAGCTCGTGATCCGGCAGATGACGGCCGAGGAGCGCAAGCGCTTCCCGCCCCAACAGGGGACGCGGCCCGGCAAGGGCGCCTCGCGGCGCGCCCGATGAGGTTCTTCCTGCCGGAGTCGAGCGACGGCGACCAGGCGAGCGAGAAGCGCTACCTCGAGCTGCGCGAGCAGGCGGAGGCCTGTACGGGCTCGACCTCGCGCGACCGCCGCATCAGGGAGATCGAGTGCCGCCGCCACGGCCACGACTGCGTTCTGCGAGTCGGCGATCCGGACACCGCCGACGGGCGCATGGTCGCGGCGATCCTGCAGCTCGGACGCGATACCTACACGGTCCACCACCTGCCGAGTGACGCTGCCGAGCGCACCGCCCCGACCGTGCTCCAGCGGACAGAGGTCTACGGCGTCACCGACTTCGACTGACGCGCGTAGCCGCGCCGATCAGCCGAGCTTCTCGCCGATCACCTCGATCGCCCGGGCCGGGCCGAGGAACGGCGCCATCGCCACGTAGGCCAGCTGCGGCAGCCGGCAGGGCAGCTCGGCGGTCGCGCCGGCCGCGACGTCGTCCTGGATGATCTCGAAGATCGCCCCGGCGATCGCCTGCGAGAACAGCCGCGGCAACTCGGTTGCCTCCGGGCGCTGCCGGTAGCCCTCCTCGAGGAAGATCGTGAACGAGCGAGTCGTTTCCTCGGCTCTGCGCACCGCAGTCGGCCCGGCCGTGTAGCACTCGACCAGTCGCAGGTGCGCCATGACGGGGTTTGCGGCGATCAGGTCGAGCAGCGTCCTCAGTCCTCGCCAGATCCGCTCGTGCCACTCGTCCGCCGAGAAGTAGGCGCGCACGAGCGTGTCGAGGATCTGCTGAGTGGGGTGTTCCTGCGCCTCGAGAAACGCCTGTTCCCTGTCGCTGAAGTGGCGGTAGAAGGCCTCTTTCGCGACCCCCGCCGCGGCAACGATGTCGGCTACGGTCGTGTTCGCATAGCCCTTCTCCATCGACACCGCCGCGGTCGCCTGCAGGACCCGGCTGCGCTGGTTGCGGGCGACGGCGCCGGGCGGCAGCCCGTGGCGACCTCGCGGCAGCCGCACGCGACCGG
>JAOPZS010000052.1 GCA_025963965.1 Solirubrobacterales bacterium | reverse complement strand
GCTGGAGTCGCTGGCGCGAACTCGACGAGCGCCACACGCTCGGCGGCCTGCGCGGCGGGTTCAGGCACCTCGAGGACGAGGGACGCATCCCGGCCGGTCAGGGCGAGGTGTTCGCCAACATGCTGCTAGCCGCGCTGAACGAGGCGGCGCTGTTCATCGCCGGCGCCGAGGACCAGCCGGCCGCGCTGGCAACAGCGCGGGGCGCGATCGACACGCTGCTTGATCGGCTCGCTCGCGTTCCGTCCTGAAGGGCGCACGCGAGGCGTCCGGATCGTGCTGGTAGATGCCCTTGGCGCCGGCTTCAACTGCCTGGCGCGTCGGCCAAGCGCTGCGCGAGCGTCTCGAGCAGGGGCCAGGTGACCTCGGGATGTTCGGCGATGAACGGTTTGAAGTTCCAGCTCGTCATCGCGCCGAGCCGCACGTCGGTATCCGCCGTGACGGTTGCCGTACGAGCGGTGTCGGGCAGCACGAGAGCGATCTCGCCGAAGTGGTCGCCGGGACCGAGCGTCCTTCGCACCTTCCCGTCCACGGTGACGGTGGCATTGCCGTCGAGCAGCACGAAGAACGCGATCGCCCCGTCTCCCTGCGTCACGATGGCCTTCCCCGCCGCCACGCTGTGCTCCCTCATCGAGTCGGCCAGCCGTTGCATGTCGCGGTCCTTCAGCGGCGCCAGGAAGCGGACGTTGCGCAGGTACTCGAGCTCGACGGCCATCGCCAAAATCTACTACGCGCCGGACTGCCTTTGGCCGCCGTGCCGGCTCACGGAAACCCGATGTCGAGCCGGGGCGCGGACGCGACGGACGAAGCCTCGACTAGACTCGACCATAGGTCATTCACCGCTCTTGCGACGCGACTCCGGGCAGACCGCCGTCGGATAGCCGCGCGGTGAACTCATGGACAGCTTCGCCCTCGGCACGGGACGCGCTGGCCGGCCCCAACTATCGAGAGAGGCTCAGGTGAAGCCCGTGGACGATGACACGATCCGCACGACCGTCAGGCGCCTTGCGCGACCGCACCCTTCAGGGGGGGAGGCGATAGAGCGCTCGGTGATTCTCGCCGAGGGAAGCGATTCGGCCGCAATCATCGCGTGGGTGTTGTCGCACGCGGGCGTCCCCGACTCGACGGCCACGATGGCCGCCAGGCGTGGCATACACGGCCCGCGCGAGCAGCGTGGGGTCGAGACCCCCGACCGGCCACCGCTGCGCTTCCTGCTCCCGGCAGGATCACTCGATTGAACTAGCAGGGCGCGGCGTCGCCGGCCGCCGGGCCGGCGGCTGCAGCACACGGCTGTCGCTCAGAGTTCCCCGGCGAGGCGCGCGACGATCCAGACGAGCGCGCCTGCGCCGAGGAGGCGACGGAACCAGTTGACGCCCTCGACAGCCTCCCCCCACGCCCAGACGCCGAGAGCTACCGCGAACACAGCCCGCCCGACGTCGTGCGCGTTGCCATCGGCCGCGGCCGCGAGGACCTCGCCGGCCAGGGCGACGAGCAGCGGAGGGTTGGGGAACTGCGCGACGGGAAAGCTGCGCGGCCACCCGATCTGGCCGCGCCCCCAGAGCTCGGCGAGGGTCACGGCGTGGATTCTGCCAGCCGTGAACCTCGCCGGAGTGCTCCTCAGGCTCCCGCCGGCACGCCGGCCAGGATCTCCTTCACGCCTTCGGTGGTGACCGGGCGGCCGCCGATCGTCAACTGGCCGCTGGACATGTCGTCGATCACCACCCATGTCAGGCCACGCACCGGCTCCCCGACGACCGACACGATCGTCTCGGTGATGCTCTCGGCTATCTCGGCCTTCTGATCTTCGGACAGCACGCCCTCCATTACCCGGCAGTTGATGTACGGCATCGCGGCCTCCTTGGTCGGTTGATGAGGCCAGCAAACGCCAAGGCCGTGTGAGCGGGCGTGTGAGCTCAGACGAGCATCGGTGGCCCGACGAGAGCCTCTAGCTTCGCGTTGTCGATCTCCGATGCGAGCACGCGGGCCGACTCAGCCGCGCCGGGAACACCCAGGCGGCTGCGGTGCACGTTGGCGCGCACGACGAGCTCGCGCAGGCCGCATCGCGCGGCGAGCTCTGCAAGCCGCTCGACGATCGGGACGGCGTCCTCGGAATCCGTCTGGACGGCGAGGGCAGCGGCGCTGTCGAGAACGTGCGCGTGCACCCACTGGTAGGCGTCCGATACGCGGGTTGCTCGAGCCACCGCGTCGGCAAGATGCTCGCGCGCCTTCGCGACGTCGTTCGAGTCGGCGGCAAGGATGCCCATCAGCCGCGCCCCCATCGCCTCCCAGCATGGATCGCCCAGCTGGCACGCCAGCCGGAAGGCATGGTCGAGCTGTTCGCCTGCCTGATCGGGACGGCCGATCAGCAGCGACGCCTCGGCCCGGAGTACCTCCGGCCACGGCTGAAACGCCGTCCAGCGCTCGGCGGCAACGAGCGCGAGGCTCTCATCGAGCCGCGGTAGTGCGAGCGAGAGCTCGCCACGAAGCATGTGAACGCGGCCGATCAGCGACAGGGACCACGCCGCCTGCCTGAGCCGACCGCATCGTTCCGCGCGCGCCACGGACTTGTTCAGCAGGTCGAGCGCGGCGCCGTAATGGGCCCTGTCGGACAGCGCCATGCCGCGTACGCCCAGCACCGCGCACAGCTCCTCGTTCCCCTCCGCGAGCTCGGTCGCGCGCGTCAACCAGCGGCCGGCCGAGGGGCCGCGCCCGGCCTGGACGTCGATGTAGCCGAGATCCCGACAGGCGGCTGCGGATGCGGCGCGCTCACCGCATCCTTCCGCGAGTCGAAGCGCCTCGTGCAGGCGCACCGCGCCCTCCTCGTCACGGCCGCGCACGGCGTGGACGAGCGCCGAGCCGAGGGCCGTGAGCGCCCTCGCCTCGAGCGCCGCATCGCCGCTGGCGGCCGCCTCGGCGCACGCCTGACGCAGGATCTGAACGCCGGGCTCGACAGTTCCGGCGTCGATCGCCGCCTGCCCCGCGCCCAGCTGGCCGAGAGCGATGTCCCTGTCCCCGACCGCTGTCGCCGCGGTGTCAGCGTTGTCGTCAGCCGCGCCGCGCAGCTCGGGCCCGGGCGCGACGCCCAGCTCGCGCCGGAACAGCGCCTCGCAGTCTGCCGCCTGCTGCTTGGCCGCCTGTGGGCGGCCGGCCCGGGCAAGAGAGCGGACCAGCAACTCCTGACCGGCCTGATCGAGCGGGTCCTGGGAAACGAGCTGGGCGGCGAGCTCGATGGCCCCAGCGGGATCGCCTGCTGCCAGCCGCCTCAGCGCCTCGTCATGGGCGAGCGCGCGGCCTGCGCCGTCCAGGTGGCGTCGCATCATCCCGAGCCAGGACTCGAACGCTGGGCTCGACGGGAAGGCGATGCCCTCGAGCAGCTCGCCCTCGAGGCGCACGAACGACTCGCCATCGCCGGGAGCGGTCAATGCGGTGACGTCAACGGCGGCGCCGTGAGGGAGCGTCAGCTCGAGAGGGTCGCCGTCGACAGTCATCCCATGGCCGACCGTCCGGCGCAGGTCGGCCAGGCTCCATCGCAGCGCACCGAGCGGATCGTCGGCCTCGGAGAACAGCAGTGGTGCGACGCGGCTGCGCGGAGGCGGGCGCTCGCAGAGCAGCAGATAGGTGAGCAGCGCCCATGTCTTGCGCGCTCGGGGAGGTGGGACGGGGGCCCCGTCCCACTCGATCCGCGGCTTGCCGAATAGGTGGATTGCGAGGCTCACCGGGTCGGGCGATCTTACTCCCGGCCGACACCTGATCTGACAGACTGGCCTCATGCCCAGGTACCTGCTCGAGCGAACCCTCGGTGACGTGACCCGCGCGGACCTCGACGACATCGCCGCCCACTCGACCGAGATCAGGCTTGCGGACTTCCCGCAGATCGAGTGGGAGCACACGCACGTCGTTCGCACCGACGCCGGGCTCAAGGCCTTCTGCGTGTACGAGTCGCCTGATCAGGACAGCGTGCTTGCGCACGCCGCGGCACTCGGGCTCCCCGTCGAGCGCTGCCTCGAAGTAGAGACTGACCTGGCTCCCTAGCCGGAGCCCGTCGCACCGTGCCTGCTCTGAGCCAGAGCGTAGACCTCGGTCACGGCCGCCAAGCTGCCTACGAGGTGATCGGCGAAGGGACGCCGCTCATCTACTTCCAGGGCGGTCCGGGGTTCAGCGCGGCGCTCCTTCGCCCCGAGGCACAGCTGCTCGCAGACCGGTTCGCTGTCTACCTGATCGATCCAGCCGGCTCAGGCGGCTCGACGCCGCCGGGCGATCCGTCGCAGTACGACCACATCGGCCACGCACGCTTCTACGAGGAGGTCCGCCTGGCGCTGGGCATCGGGCCGGCGACGATCATGGGGACGTCGTTCGGCGGGATCGTCGCGCTTTCATACGCCTCTCTGTACCCGCAGGTGACGAGGTGCTGCATCGCGGTGGCGTCCCGCGCCGTCGGCGAGGAGATCGAGGACGACGACGCAGCTGATGAGATGGAGGCGTTCCTCAGCCGCCACTCGCACCAGCCCTGGTACCACACGGCCCGCAAGACTTGGGAGGAGTGGACCGAGCGCGTGCTGGCCGCTGAGAGCTCGCACGAGGTCGACGCGATGATGGCTGAGGTGCTGCCGCTCTACACGGCCGACCCGGAACGTCCGGGTGTGCAGGCGATGATCGCCGACTGGCGCCGGGACATGAAGAGCGATCTCGACGCGATCAAGGTCTGGGAGTCAGGCCTGTGGCAGCGGATCGACGTGCGTCCGCTGCTCGCGAAGATCGAATGCCCGACACTCGTGCTCGTAGGCGCCCTCGACTTGCTTTGCGGGCCAGCCCAGGGCCGGCTGATCGCCGCGGGTGTGCAGGGTGCGGAGCTGGTCATCGTGCCAGGCTGCGGTCACTTCATCGCTGCCGAGGCGCCCGATGCGTTTCGGCGCGAGATCGTCGAGTTCGCGGGCTCGACCCAGCCCCGGTAGTAGCCGTCGAATTTGGCGGCGCCATGGGCTTGTAGGCCGGCCCGGCTCGACGTCGTGCGCATCTCGCCGCGAGATGTGCAACCCAAGGTTGCTATTCTGCCCGAAACGCACTTGCAACCATCAGTTGCACATCAATGGAAGGAGCCACCTTGGCTGCTGACAGTGTCGAACGAGAGATCCTGATCGAGGCGAGCCCGGAGGTCGTATGGCGCGTGATAACCGAGCCCGAGCAGATCAGCCGCTGGTTCAGCGACGAGGCGCGAATCGATGGCCGTCCGGGCCGGGACGGCACACTCACCTGGCGGCCCGGAGGTCGCGGCGGAGACCGGGAACTCGACCTGGTCGTGCCGATTCGAGTCGTGGAGGCCGAACCGTTCCGCCGCTTCTCCTTCCGCTGGAACCACCCGGAGGGCGCCGGACCGGATCAGAGCAACTCGGCGCTCGTCGAGTTCAGCCTCGTCGAGGAGGCTGACTGCACGCGGTTGAGGGTTCTCGAGAGCGGCATCGACGCCGTCACGCATGACGCGGAGGGCAAGGCCCGGTACCTCGAAAGCCACGAACAGGGCTGGGAGAGGCATCTCGGCGAAATGCTCGATTACGTGGCGTCCAAGCTGCGCGGCGCGACTCGATGATGGCCGTCGCGGTGACAGAGGAAGACGCCCTGTGGTCGGCGGTGGCCGACCCCACGCGCCGGCGCGTGCTCGACGCATTGCTCGAGCAGGGCGAAGCGAGCACCACGGCACTGGCGCACGGGCTGCCGGTCACGCGCCAGGCAGTCGCCAAGCACCTGGCCGTGTTGAACGGGGTCGGCCTGATCGCAGGCCGGCGGCGCGGCCGGGAAGTGCGCTACACGGTGCGGCCGGAGCGGCTCGACGATGCCGCCGAAGCGATGGCTCGGGTGGCCGCGCAGTGGGACCGGCGCCTGGCTCGAATCAAGCGGCTCGCCGAGGCCGCACAGGCAGAGGCACGGATCGATTCCAAACACCGACAAGGAGAGCGCAATGAGTGACCACAGGAGCGGAACCCGCGAGGAGTGGCTTTCGGCACGGCTTGAGCTGCTCGAGGCCGAGAAGGAGCTGACGCGGCGCGGTGACGAGCTGGCGCTGATGCGCCGGGACCTGCCGTGGGTCCCGATCGAGAAGGACTACAGCTTCGAGACCGATGGGGGAACGGCGTCTCTCGCCGACCTCTTCGAAGGGCGCTCGCAGCTGCTCATCTACCACTTCATGTTCGGGCCCGACTTCACGGCGGGGTGTCCCTCCTGCTCGGCGATAGCTGACGGGTTCGCCGGCTCGGTCGTGCACCTGGCCAACCATGACGTCGCGTTCACGGCCGTGTCGCGGGCCCCGCTGGCAAAGCTGCACGACTACAAGCGCCGGATGAACTGGAGCTTTCCGTGGGCGTCATCATTTGAGAGCGACTTCAACTACGACTTCCACGTATCGCACACTGAGCAGGAATGGCAGTCGGGCGCCGTCGACTACAACTTCCGGAGCGCCGACTTTCGGCCGTCCGAGGAGAGTCCCGCACTGATCGAGATCGCGTCCGGCGCCGGTACGGATCCCGCGACGTTCAGAAAAGAGGGCCCGGGCATGAGCGCCTTCGCGCTCGAGGACGGTGTCGTGTTTCACACCTACTCGGCGTACGGAAGAGGCGTTGACGGTCTCTGGGGCATGTACTCGTGGCTCGACCGCGCCCCGCTCGGACGCAACGAGACGGGCATCTGGTGGCGTCGCCACGACGAATATGCGGGCGGCTGAGCGGTGGCGATTTCAGCGGACGGCACAGCGATGGAGAACGCCTCAGGTGCAGCCGGCGCTGCCATTGCGACCGGCGGGTTCGGCGGCGCCGCCTGCCGCTCGCCGTTGGCGGTGATGCGCACCGAGCGCGGGATCGTCGCGGCGCTCCTCGTCTCGGCGGGCCTGGCCTGGTGGTCGATGGCAGATCGGATGGCGGGGATGGACGCGGCCCCGGGGACCCCCCTCGGCTCCCTGGGCTGGTTCACGGGCGTCTGGGCGACGATGATGGCGGCGATGATGCTGCCGTCGCTCGCGCCGACGGCAGCCGTCTTTGCCGCGACGGTTCGTCGCGAGGTCGGCCGAGTTCTCGTGTTC
Source organism: Solirubrobacterales bacterium (assembly GCA_025963965.1). Taxonomy (GTDB): domain Bacteria; phylum Actinomycetota; class Thermoleophilia; order Solirubrobacterales; family Solirubrobacteraceae; genus Palsa-744. The sequence continues at coordinate 2,508 of JAOPZS010000052.1, read as the reverse complement.
GCCGCCGGCTACCTGCTCGTCTGGACTGCCGCGGGCACCGGCGCGTACGGTCTCTTCGAACTTGGCAGGAGCCTGTTCGGCAGCGCTCTCGCCTGGCACAGCGGCGGCCGTTGGGTCGCCGCCGGTGTCCTCGCCCTCGCCGCTCTCTACCAGCTGACGCCGCTCAAGCGCGCTTCGCTGTCGAGGTGTCGCGAACCGCTGCGATCCTCGGACACCCCGTGGCAGACCACGTGGCAAGGCGCCTTCGCCGTCGGTCTGAAGAGCGGCGGATGGTGCCTCGGGTGCTCCTGGGCATTGCAGGCGGCGCTGTTCGCGCTCGGGGTGATGAGCCTGACCTGGATGGGGGTGATCGCCGTGCTCGTGGCGCTCGAGAAGATCGGACCCTCCGGAGGCGGCGCGAGGCTGGCGACCGCAGGCGTCCTGGTAGGGCTCGCGGCCGCGATTCTCGCCGTGCCCCACGAGGTCCCGGCGTTCGTCGTTCCGAGCTCACCCTCCTCGCCGCAGGTGATGACGACGATGCGGTAGGTGCCGCACCGGTTTGTCCGGGTGAGATCGTTGAGCCGGCAGGTGAGGGCGCTTCGCGTGCCAGGCAAACGGCCCGGTACGCAGTCACGACGTGTCATGAGCCCGGTCGTCACTCAGGGCTGGGCGCCTCGGCATGGCCTCCTCGCCCAACCGCGATCGGCTGGGATCACTCTGCACGCGTCGCTCCCCGATGGGCCACGCGCGGGCCGAGTGGCGATCGTCCTCGAACGTGCCACCGGGCCGCGGTCGGCGACGCTGCGACTCGAGGTCAACGGGGTGACCCCCCGCGAGCGCGACTACCGGAGCACTTGACTGCTTAGGTCATCGGGCGGCATAACTGAGGCGAGCACGTTGGCAATGAAGTCTTGCTTAGCTTCCGTGTAACTCTCACGATTGTCGGCATGCTCCGCCGCTAGCCGCTGCTTTAGCCCCGCATATTCACCGGCGAGCTCATGACTCGCACGCAGGGCATCTCGAAACACAAGCTCGGCTCGGTATCGACGTGAACCGGTTGGGACGAGGTGCAGGTGATGCGTGCGGTGGCCGGGGTCAGGCTTACAGAACCAATGCATCACGTCGTTTCGATACGGGGCGTACCGGTATTCGAGCTGCGCGAGCACCTCAATACAGTCGCGTGACGAGGGCAAGTCCTTCACGCCAACGAGGATGTCGACCACCGACTTCGCGGCAAGGCCCACCACTGCTGTGCTGCCCACGTGATGGATGCCACCCGTAACCCATGGACCTATCGAGTCTTCGAGCAGAGGCTTCTCCTGGTCGAACCGATGCGGCCAGGCGGGGTCGTACGACACGATTCGCACCCGCTCGTCAGTGATTTTCTCGTCGTACGCCATGGCTCCAGTATGCGGGCACGACCCTGCTGGGCGGCTGGTCCCCACGCGCCGATCAGCGTGGGATCGCAAGCAGCACGCGATCACGATTCCCGGCGTCGGGTCGGTCGCGCGCCTCGGCGATGCGCTCGAGGGGCAGCGGCTCGGCAATCTTCGCCGGAAATGCGCCTGCATGTGCGGCGGCAGTGAGCTCTTCTGCGGCCAGTTCCTTCGCGCTCTTCGGAAAATCGTCGCTGCCGTACAGGCGGATCAACCCGGGTCGTGCGCGCAGCCAGGCCGCGCGCGACACCCGGCAGCGGCGGCGCTCACCCGACGGCAGATCGAGCGGGATAGACGTGTCGATCGCCGTCGAGTTGGCCGAGACGCTCGATCGCAGCGCCGACATGACTCACGTAGCGCTGCACGGCGGCCTGCACCTCTGGATCGGCTGAACGCTCGGGGAGCGAGCGGAGCAGATTGAGCCTGCTCCGCGCGACCCATGCGGAGATGTCCGGCTCGCTCCTCCATCGACTTTCCGTCCGCCAGGTACGCGAGGTCATCCGCGGCCAGTCAGCGATGCCGCTCGGGTACGGATTCGGCGGGCACAACCGGTTTCTCTCAGCGTCGTCGCCGCCGCGGGCCTCGACGAAGCCGACGAGTGCCGCGTTGAACGTCGGGGAGTTGTGGCGTACCTGCTGAAGCACGATCCGGCCAGGCTGGAAGATCGGCTGGGCGGGTGCGTCACGCAGCCCGCGTGCTGTGCAGTCCACGTGGACGACATCCGGTCCTGTCGCGACTTCTCCCTGCTCCAGGTCGATCCGGTCGCGCTCGACGCGCCGAACACGCCCGAGGCGGATGACCTCCGTGATCTGTCGCAGCGCCTGCAACTCGCGTGCGCTCAGCATGGTTGCCCGGTACATCGTGGCCGGTGAGGAGGGATCAAGGCGGACGAGCCGACCCCCGTTCTCGAGCCGTTCCAGCAACTCGTCGAAATCGGCGGCTCGAGCGCCGGCTTCGGCATCGACCGCGATGCCTCGCATGATCGCCCCGACCTGGGCCAGCGGCTGGAAATCGCCGCGATCGTGAAACCAAGCGTCTCGAGGTCGGACCCAGCGGATGCGCCCGGCATCGACATCGTTGTCCATGAGCCACA
>JAOPZS010000130.1 GCA_025963965.1 Solirubrobacterales bacterium | reverse complement strand
GTGATGCCGGAGGAGGGACTCGAACCCCCGACACGCGGATTATGATTCCGCTGCTCTAACCAGCTGAGCTACTCCGGCCGGGTTGCGCAGTCTAGCCTCGTGGGGATGTCGCCACCAGACCTGCTCGCCGTTCCCAACGTCTCCGAGGGCGCACGCCCGGAGGTCGTCGCCGCGATCGGCAATGCCATCACCCGCCAGGACGGTCCGGATGAGGGCAGCGTGAAGCTCCTCGACGTCCATTTCGACCGCGATCACGACCGTGCCGTCTTCACGGTCGCCGGCCGGCCGGGGACTATCTCCGAGGCGATGCTGCGCTGCGCGCGCGAGGCGGTCGAGCGGATCGACGTGATGGGAGGGGGCCGCGGGCAGCACCCGCACGTCGGTGCGCTCGACGTCATGCCCGTCGTCTACCTCCGTCCGGAGGATCGCGGCGCCGCCTGCGCCGAGGCGCTCGTCATCGCCGATCGGATCGGCAGCGAGCTGGACGTGCCCGTGTTCCTCTACGGCGAGTTGACCGAGGACGATTCCCGCCCGGGCCGTACCCGTCACGAGCTCCGTCGCGGCGGCCCCGCCGTGCTCGCCGCGCGAGTGCGCGGAAGCGACCCCACGGGCGATGCGCCGCCGCCGCGCCCGGACTTCGGACCTCCCAGGCTTCACCCGCGCGCCGGCGCCACGCTCGTCGCGGCGCGGCCGCCGCTGGTGGCCTTCAACCTGCAGCTCGCGCCTCCCGCGACGCTCGCCGATGCAAGCCGCATCGCCGTGCTGATTCGGGAAGGAGGGCCGCAGGGGATGCCAGGGCTGCGCGCGATCGCCGTGGAGCTGAACGGCGGCGTGCCGCAGGTCTCGATGAACGTCGAGCGCCCGTTCGAGCTGCCCCTCGCCGAGGTCGTACGCGCCGTCGCACGCTACGCGCCGCTCGCCACCGCCCAGCTCGTGGGCCTCGCTCCGCGTGCGGCGTTCGATGGTTTCCCGGCCGATCTGCCGATCCCCGGGTTCGATCCCGCCCGACACCTGATCGAGAACGCATTAGGCTCCTGAAGATGGCCCAGACCCGACGCAAGCGCCGGACCAAGCACCGCGGCAACGCAGCCGGTGTCGTCGAGTCGCGCGGGCGGACCGGCCGCAAGCCGACCGCCGCCGAGAAGACCGGGCCCGTCAAGGCGTCCGCCGCGGCGCGCGAGCGCAGGTTGGACAAGCGCGACCAGCCGCCGACCTGGAGGGGCGCCTTCTACAAGGCGATGATCGCCACCGTCCTGCTCCTGCTCATCACGATCTTCCTGCTGCCGAGCTCCAACAGTGCGATTGCCCTGTTCCCGATCGTGCTCGCCGGCTACACGGTGATCAGCTACTACACCGACAAATGGGTCTATGACCGCCGCCAGCGAAAGAAGGTCAGAGAAGGCAAGGGCCAGGCGCGATGAGCGCTCTCGACGTCAGGTCCTTCACGGTCGGGGCCGTCCAGGAGAACTCCTACATCGTGCGTGCCGACGCCCAGGCGAGCAGAGCCGTGATCATCGACCCGGGCGATGAGGCAGAGCGCCTGTTGGCCGCCGCCACCGATCTGGGGGTCACGATCGAGGCGGTCCTGCTCACGCACACCCACTTCGACCACATCGGCGCCGTTGCGCCCGTCGCCCGCGCGACCGGAGCACCCGTCTACTGTCCCGTGATCGAGCAGCCCGTGCTCGCCGACGTGATGCGCTGGGTGCCGCCCGGGTTCGGACCGTTCGAGAGCTACGAGGCCGACCACACCGTGGCCGGCGGCGAGCACCTGGACCTCGCCGGGATGGGCATCGACGTGATCTTCACCCCCGGTCACAGCCCCGGGCACGTCACCTACGCCTTCGACGGGGCGCTGCTGTCCGGCGACGTCCTCTTCCAGGGCTCCGTCGGGCGTGTCGATCTGCCCGGCGGCGACTGGCCGACGCTCGAGCGCTCGATCGAGGGCCTGCTGCGCGCGTACCCCGCCGAGACCGTCGTCTATCCCGGCCACATGGGTGTCACGACGCTCGCGCGCGAGCGCGACACGAACCCCTTCCTGACGGAGATCCGCGCGCGGCTGGCGAGCGAGCAGCCAGTGACGGCCAGCGCGCCGCCGGCCGGCCAGAGTTGAGCGCTCCCAAGCTCAAAGCCCCACGCGGCACGTTCGACATCCTCGGCGAGCAGGCGCTCGCTCGCGAGGCGCTCGAGGCGAGAGCCGGGGCGCTGCTCGGCGCCGCCGGCTACGAGCGGATCGAGACGCCCGTTTTCGAGTCGACCGACCTGTTCGCCCGCGGTGTCGGCGAGTCCACGGACATCGTCTCAAAGGAGATGTTCAGCTTCGAGGACGGCTCGGGGCGCTCCTACACGCTGCGTCCCGAGGGCACCGCCCCGACATGCCGCGCCTACATCGAGCACGGCATGCACAAGCGCCGCCAGCCGGTCAAGCTCTGGTACCTGTCGAGCTTCTTCCGCCGCGAGCGCCCGCAGGACGGGCGCTACCGCGAGTTCTGGCAGGTCGGCGCCGAGGCGATCGGATCGGCCGACCCTGCCGTCGACGCAGAGTCGATCACGCTGCTCGCCACGCTGCTCACGCAGATGGGCGTCCGCGAGGTGCGCCTGCGCCTGTCCAGCCTCGGCAGCCCCGAGGCCCGCGGGGAGTACCGCGAGCGCCTGCAGGCGTATCTGCGCGCGAACGAGGAGGCCCTCTCCGCGGAGGTGCGCGCGCGCATCGACCTCAACCCGCTGCGCGCCTTCGACACCGACCATCCCGGCACTCGCGAGGTGATGAAGAGCGCACCGCTGCTGCTCGACCATCTCGAGCAGGACGACCTCGAGCACTTCGCCGAGGTGCGAGGCATGCTCGACGACGCCGGGCTCCTCTACGAGGTCGACCCGACGCTCGTCAGAGGACTCGACTACTACACGCGCACGCTCTTCGAGTTCACATCGGACGCGCTCGGCGCGCAGAGCGGCGTCGCCGGCGGCGGGCGCTACGACCGCCTCGTCGAGCAGCTCGGCGGGCCGGCCACGCCCGGCATGGGCTGGGCCGCGGGGATCGAGCGGATTCTCCTCGCCGGCGAGGCGCAGCACTTCGCCCCGGCCCCGATCGAGCTGTTCGTCGCGCTCGGCGAGGACGGCGAGGCCGCCCGCCGCGCCGCCTTCGCGCTTCTCGTCGAAGCCCGCTCGGCCGGCCTTGCCGCGCAGATGGAGCTCGGAGGGCGCTCGCTCAAAGGCCAGCTTGGCCAGGCCTCGGCGCTCGGGGCGCGCTACGTGGCGATCGTCGGCGCCGGCGAGACGGCTCTCAGGGACATGCAGGGCGGCGGCCAGCAGACGGTGCCGCGCGACACGGTCGTGCATGCCGTGCTCCGCAGCCACCACGAGATCTGACGCCTCACAGCCGCTCCAGCCGCGCCCGCGCCCGCAGCAGTTCGAGCAGCGCGCGCTGCGTGCGCGGCGGCACCGGCTGAACGAAGCTCGTCGTGTAGAGCTCGAGCTCCGCCGGACCGTACGCGAGCGACAGGGCATCGATGTAGAGCCGCACAGTGACGCCGGTGCCGGCGATCCCGACCCGGGCGGTGATCTGCAGCCCCGTGGCGCGGGTGAGCGGCCCGACGTCCAGGCCGAGATGCCCGACGTGCACGCCGAGCAGGCGCACACGACTGGCCGTTTCTCCTCGCAGGCTCTTACCCAGCACCTTCGAGTAGCACGCAAGCCCGGCGCGGCTGGCAGCGTAGGCGAGGTCGCGACGCACCTCCGCGGCGCTGCTCAGCACGTCGACCGCCGAGGAGATGCTTTCCCGGTCCAGGCCCACACCCCGCTGGAAGTTCGGCGAGCGCCCGCCGCCGACGGCCCGTGCGGCGCGCCCGCCGCAGTTGGCCGCTTCGCGTTCCTGGGAGGCCGGCGTGCGAGATCGCGGGCTCGGGGCCGCGCCGGGCAGGTCGACCCGCCGCAGCGACACGGCCCGCGCGAAGGCGCTCGCCCGCGCCGCCGTCAGCGCCAGCGGTACGGCGACCGCTTCACCCTGCGCTCCCGGAGCGGGCACGGGACGGTGCGGTGCGCCCTGGGGGGCGGTGGCGCTCCTGAGGCCCGGGGCGCCGGGTAGCGGAGGATGCTGGGCCGGCGCGCGATGCAGGTCGGCCTTGCCGCAGCCGCACAGCGCGAGCAGCCCCAGAGCCGCGAGCGTCGCGCCCGCACGCACGCGGCGCTCAGGCGGGGACGCCACTCTTGCTTCCCACCGAGCAGTGCGCCCCGGGCAGCAGGCAGGCGAGCGTGTCGATCGTCAGCATTGCGCGCGCGAGCGATTCAGGCTGGATGTTCCCCGTGGCCTGGCCGGCCGGGGCGTCTGCGATCCGGTACACCCGCTCCCCGCGTGCCATGTAGACGTCGGCCTGCGCGGCGCCCTCCGGATTGAGCCAGGAGAGATTGCGGGCGAGCGGCGGCGAGGCGGCGCCCTGCGGAGAGGCCTTGCGCCGGCAGCGCGCACTCGAGGCAAGCGAAAGGAACCGCTGGGCGTGCGCGGCGTCTGCGAACACGAGCACGTCAGCGACGACGTCGTCTCCGTTCGGCGCCCACCAGCGCATCTCATACCCCGCCGGGCGAAGCGCTGTCGGGGAGACCGCCGGAGGCGCCGGTTCTTCGTCGGTCCATGCGCTCGCCGCGAGCACCGTGCCCTCTTCATACAGCCGTGCCACACGCTGCGGGACCAGGCGCGCGAGCTGCTCGCGCAGCGGTGAGAGCTTGCCCGGTGCGACCTGCCTGACCACCGGCGCGCCACGCTGCCCCATGCACGCACTGGTGTGCCGTGAGACGCCGCTCGAGCCGTGCAGCGCCAGATATGCGACGAGCGCTACGAGAACGCCCAACAGCACCCCCAGTGGCAGCGCACGCCGGCGAGAACCACCCCGGCGCGGAGCGCCCGGATTCCTCTGCACATCGCTCATCTGCCTTTGAACGTAGCGTTGCGAACTGTCCAAGGCCCATACCGGTATTCAACTTCTGTCCCGCGGATGCCGAATGGGGAGCGATGGCGCAGCTCTCTCGTCCCTTCCAGATCGGTCTTGCCGCTGTCGCCGTGTTCGCGGCGGCATGGCTGCTGCTCCTCAACGGCCACGGCCGCAGCAGCAGCGAAAGCGCGCCGAGCCCGGCGCAGGTCTCTCGGACGCCTGCGCACAGCCCAGGGCCCTCGGCGAAGAAGTCCGAAGGAAGCGCCGGCTCAGCCACGGGCCACGGCTCCGCCTCCAGCATCGGCGGTCTCGGCCACTCCGTCGAAAAGGCTCGCGGCGCGGTCACGACGTCTCGGCAGAACGAAAAGCAGCTGACCGAACGCTCCAACCAGGCGTCCTCGGAAACCACCACCACGAGCACCCCCAAGCCGGCCGAAACGACCGGCTCGCCGAGCACCACCAAGAGCACCGGCACCGCCTCGACGCCCGCCACCAAGACCTCCGCTCCGGCGCCCTCCAAGCCGGCCTCGCCCGCCGCCGGGAAGCCCGCCGTGGCCAACTCGCGTCAGCACAGCGTCGAAGCGCAGCTCGCCCAGGGCAAGATCGCCGTGATCCTCTTCTGGGACCCGAAAGGCGCCGACGACCGCGTCACGCGCAAGGCGCTCGGCTCGCTGCGCGGCAACTCGAGCTTGAAGATCGCGATCGACGAGGCGCCCGCCAGCCAGGTCACCTCCTTCGGGACGATCACCCGCGGCGTGCAGGTGTACGGCACCCCGACGTTGCTGTTCGTGAACAAGCACGGCCGCGCCGTGACGCTGACCGGCCTGCAGCCGGCATACGCGATCGCACAAGCGGTCCGCGAAGCGCGCCACGCCTAGCCGCGTACACTCGCTCGGGTGATCCCGGGCCACCTCCAACTGAGTGAGCACCTCGAAAACCCGCGCGGGCGAGGGCACACACCCGACGATGCCTTCACCGGCGCTGCCGGGGGCGCTGCGTGCGGCGATCTTGTGCGGATCTCGCTGGCGCTCGCGGATCACAGCGACGATGCGACGATCGCCGGCGCCGGCTTCGACGCGAGCGGCTGCGGCGCCGCGCAGGCCGCCGGCAGCGCGACCGTCGCGCTGATCGAGGGCCGCCCGCTGCTCGACGCGGCGCGGATCGGCGCCGCTGAGATCGCCGCCGAGTTGGGCGGACTGATGCCGGCGAAGATGCACGCCGCCGAGCTGGCCGCCGACGCCCTGCATCGCGCGCTCGGCGCCGGCGCCCGCGCGGCATCGCTGAAGGCGCGTCCCGGGCGCGCCCTCGTGGCGATGAGCGGGGGCGTCGACAGCGCCGTGGCAGCGCTGCTCGTCACAGAGCAGGGGCACGACACCGTCGCCTGCACGCTCGAGCTGTGGTCAGACGCAGACAACGACGGCGAGCTCAGCTGCTGCTCGGCCCAGGCGGTGCGCGGCGCCCGGCGCCTGGCGCACGGCCTCGGCATGCCCCACCTGTCGATCGACCTGCGCGCCGAGTTCAGGGCAGGCGTCGTCGACGGTTGGCTGGAGGACCACCGCGCGGGCCTCACACCGAACCCGTGCATCCGCTGCAACGGCAACGTCCGCCTCGACGCGATGCTCGAGCTCGCGGCGCGACTGGGCGCCCGGACCCTCGCCACCGGGCACTACGCCCGCGTCGATCGCTCCGGCGCCGAGCCGCTGCTGATGACCGCCGCGGACGCCGCCAAGGATCAGAGCTATGTCCTCTCCGGTCTCGCTCCGGCCTCGCTCGGACGGCTGCGCTTCCCGCTCGGCGAGCTGCGCAAGCCCGAGGTGCGAGAGCTCGCGCGCAGGGCGGGGCTGTCGGTCGCCGGCAAGCGCGACTCGCAGGACCTTTGCTTCCTAGCCGGCACCGGGCGCGAGGCGTTCCTCGAGCGCCACGGCGGCATGCGCCGGCGCCCGGGCACGGTGCGCGCGAGCGACGGGCGGGCGCTCGGAGAGCACGCCGGCGCGCACCTGTACACGGTCGGCCAGCGCCGCGGCCTCGGCATCGCGGCCGCGAGCCCCCTGTACGTGCTGGGCACCGACGCCGCGACGAACACGGTCACGGTCGGCACCCGCGGTGAGCTGATGGCAGCGGAGATCCCCGTACGGGAGATCGTCCTGCACCGCCCCGCCACAGAGGTTGACGGGGTGCGCGTTCGCGCACATGGCAGGAGGATGGACTGCCGCCTGCCGGGCGACCTCGCCGCGGGCCGTCACGAGCGCGCGGCGATCGAGTTGCTCGCTCCGGCAGAGCGCACCGCGCCGGGACAGCTCGCCTGCCTTTACTCCGGCGAGCTGCTCGTCGGCCGCGGCACTATCGCCTAGCCCCGGCGGCGGCGCCTAAGATCACAACCGGTATGACCTCCGATGAGATCCGCGAGCGCTTTCTGAGCTTCTTCGAGGAGCGCGGCCACAAGCGCATCCCGTCCGCGTCATTGGTTCCCTCCGCGAACGACCCGTCGGCGCTGCTGACGGTCGCCGGGATGCACCCCCTGAAGCCGTACTTCCTCGGCCAGGAGAAGCCGCCGGCGCCCCGCCTGACGAGCTGCCAGAAGGTCTTCAGGACCGTCGACATCGACAACGTCGGCAACACGTCGCGGCACCTGACGTTCTTCGAGATGCTCGGCAACTTCTCGTTCGGCGACTACTTCAAGGAGGGCGCGATCGAGTACGCCTGGACGCTCTCGCGCGAGGTCTTCGGGTTCGACGCCGCCGACATCTGGGTGACCGTGTTCGAAGGCGACGACGCGCTCGGTCTCGGCCCTGACGAGGAGGCGATCGAGCGCTGGCTGGAGATCGGCGTGCCGCCCGAGCGGATCGTGCGCTGCCCGCGCTCTGAGAACTTCTGGGAAGCCGGCCCGACCGGCCCGTGCGGGCCGTGCTCGGAGCTGTACATCGACCGCGGCGTCGAGTACGGGCTGCCCGAGGATCTGCCCGGCGGCGACAACGAGCGCTTCCTCGAGTACTGGAACCTCGTGTTCATGCAGTACGACCAGCGCCAGGGGGGTCCGGGGACCAACGGAGCCGGCTCCGTGCTGCGCCCGCTGCCTGCCAACAACATCGACACGGGGCTCGGCCTGAACCGCCTGGCGGCGATCCTGCAGCAGAAGGAGACGGTCTTCGAGACCGACCAGTTCGCGCCGCTGATCGAGCTGGGGGAGACCCTCTCGGGCCGCTCCTACGGCTCCGAGCACGCCACAGACCGCGCGCTGCGGATCCTCGCCGACCACGCGCGGGCGATGACGTTCCTGACGGCCGACGGCGTCGTGCCGTCCAACGAGGACCGCGGCTACGTGCTGCGCCGGGTGATGCGCCGTGCGATCCAGCAGGGACGCAACCTGGGGCTCGAGCCGGGCTTCCTGACTCGCTACTCGGCGCTCGTGCGCGAGGTGATGGGCAAGACCTACCCGGAGCTCTACGAGCAGGCGGAGGTCACCGACATGTGGCTCGCAACCGAGGAGGAGAGCTTCGGGCGCACGCTCGCGCAGGGCATGGCGACGCTCCGGGAGCACATCGACCGTGCCCGCGATGAGGGCAGCCAGACGATCGCAGCCGAGGAGGTCTTCCGGCTGCACGACACGTTCGGCTTCCCGCGCGAGATGACCGAGGAGCTGCTCGCCGAGGAGGGGCTGACGGTTGCGGGGGACTTCGAGGAGCTGATGTCCGAGCAGCGCCGGCGCGGCCGCGTGGCCGTCGGGAGTGGCGGCTCGACTGACACGGCCGGCCACCGTGAGGAGATCGTCGGCGAGTTGCTCGGCGAGGCCGAACCGACGCGGTTCACCGGATACGAGACCAAGGAACAGGACACGACGATCGGCGCCGTGCAGGACGTCGGCGGCGGCGCCCACGAGGGCGGCCGGCGACTGCTCGTGAAGCTTGCCGAGTCGCCGTTCTACGCACCCGGCGGCGGCCAGGTCGCCGACAGCGGCACGATCGAATGCGACGACGGCGACTGCCGCGCGCGCGTCACCGATGTGATCCGCCGCGGCGAGGACCAGCTCGTCGAAGTCGAGCTGGACGCCGGCACGCTGCACCCAGGCGAGCACGTCCATGCCCGCGTCGACCGGCGCACGCGCCACGCGACCGAGGCGAACCACACCGCGACCCACCTGCTGCAGGCGGCGCTGCGCGAGCGGCTCGGCAGCCACATCCGCCAGGCCGGCTCCTATGTGGGCCCGGACAAGCTGCGCTTCGACTTCAGCCACGGTCAGGGCCTGGGCGCGGAGGAGCTGCGCGACATCGAGGATCGCGTCAACGAGTGGATCTCGCGCAACGATCCGGTGCGGGCGATCACGACGACCCTCGACGAGGCCAAGGGGCTCGGCGCGATGGCCCTGTTCGGCGAGAAGTACGGCGAGGTCGTGCGGATGGTCGAGGTCGGCGCCGGCGAGGACTCGCGCGAGCTCTGCGGCGGAACGCACGTCCGCTACACGGCCGAGATCGGTCCCTTCCGGATCCTCTCAGAGACATCCAGCTCGGCCAACGTGAGGCGCATCGAGGCCGTCACCGGTCCGGCGGCCGTCGAGCTCCTGCGGATCCACGACGCCCTGCTCGGTGAGATCGCCGAGCAGCTGCGCACGCGTCCCGAGCAGGCGACGGCCGCCGTGCGCCGCCTAGCCGAGGAGCGCCGGCGCCTGGAGAAGGAGCTGGCGTCTGCCACCGCCGGCGGTGGCGGTGGCACGGAGGTCGAGGAGCTCGCCGCCGCCGCGCGCGAGGTCGCCGGTGCGAAGGTGCTGGCCAGCGCCGTCGAGGTGCCCGACGCCAAGGCGCTGCTCGAGCTGGCCGACCGCGTCAAGGGCAAGCTCGGCGACGCCGCGATCCTGCTCGGCACGGCGGTCGACGGCCGCGTGCATCTGATCGTGAGCGTCGCTCCCGATCTGGTCGCACGGGGCGTCAAGGCCGGCGCGATCGTCAAGAGCGCAGCAGCCCTAGTCGGCGGCGGAGGCGGCGGGCGCGACACGATGGCTCAGGCCGGCGGGCGCGACCCGGAGAAGCTAGACGAGGCGATCGCGGCAGGCGCGGCGGCGATCGAGGCGGCGCTGAACGGTTGAGGGTGCTCGCCCTCGACTACGGCAGCGCGCGCTGCGGCTGCGCGATCAGCGATCCGACGGGCACGATCGTGACGCCGATCGAGACCGTCGAGCGCCCCGCCACGAAGGGAGGCATGGCGCGCCTGCGCGAGCTAGTCGCGACGCGCGAGCCCGAGCTGGTGCTGGTGGGGCTGCCGCTCTCCCTCAACGGCGGCGATACGGCGCAGACGCGCGAGACGCGCGAGTTCGCCCAGCGCCTGTCCGACGTTTTGAAGCAGAGAGGGGAGGGCGTGTCGGTTGAGCTCTACGACGAGCGCTTCACGACGAGGCTCGCGCAGCGCAGCGGCGAGCGCGCCGGGGGCACGCGAAGCTCGGAGGACTCGCGCGCCGCCGCCCATCTGCTCGAGAGCTGGCTGACCGCGAGATCGCGTTAGGGTCCTGGCCTTGTCGCGCGATCGATCACGGACGGAACGGACGAGCGAGGAGCGCGAGCGCGACCGCATCGAGCGCGAACGCCGCCGCGCCGAGCGCTCCGCGGCGCCGGCATCGCCCCAGCCGGACCCGGCCGACCCGCTGCCGTTCGACGAGGCTCCCCATCCGGAGGCCCTGCACCAGATCGACCCCGAGCCGCCGGTCGCTGCGCCGCCGGAGGGGCTCCCGCACGACGAGCACGAGCCGGCGGCCGCCGAGCCGCCGCCGGACGAGGCCGCGGCGCACGATGGCACCGAGGAGGCTTGGACCTCCGAGCCCGCAGCTCACGAACCTGCCGGGCACGAGGAGCTGCCCGGCGATGCTCCAGTGCACGGAACTGCCGCATCGGAGGCCGGGGTGGGCGAAGCTCCGGCGCATGACGCCGCCGCGTACGAGGCTCCGGTGAGTGAAGCTCCGGTGCCGGAGCCGAAGACGCCCGAGCCGATGACACCGGAGCCGGCGCCCGAGCCGATGACGCCGGAGCCGGAGCAGGTGGCACCGGAGCCGCTTTCGTCTCAGCCACCGGAGCCCGAGCCCTACCCGCACGAACCTCTGCATGAGGCGGCACCGGCGGAGGCCGACCCTGATGCGACGCAGGGCTATGAGGTCCCCGGGCTGCCGCCCGAGGACCCGGCGCCGCCTCCTCGGCAGGGCCTCCCGGAGCCACCGCCCAAACTCCGTGCCCGCCGCGAGCGGCCGATCAGGCGGTCGTTGCGGCGAGCGGCGCCGCCAGGGGGCGCCTCAGTCGGGGCCGCGCGGCGCAGGGGCGGGCGGGGTCGCGGCTCGCGGCTCGCGGCGCTCATCGCGCTGATTGCGGCGGCGGGTGCCCTGGTGCTGCTGGTGCATTTCCTGAAAGGCTCCTCGCATGCGAAGGCGCCGGCGGCGCCGGCGGTCGTGAAGGTGCTGATCCCGGAGGGCAAGACGCGGGTGCAGATCGCCCAGATCGCGCGCAAGGCCGGCTTGAAGGGGAGCTATCGCGCTGCGGCGAAACGCTCGGATCTGCTCAACCCGGTCCGCTACGGCGCGCCGAAGGGGACCCCGGACCTCGAAGGCTTTCTGTTCCCGGCGACCTATGACGTCAACCGCGGCGCGCCCGCCTCTCGCCTGGTCGAAGCGCAGCTCACGGCGTTCCAGGAAAACTTCGGCTCCGAAGGCGTCAGCCGTGCCAAAGCGCTCGGCGTCACGGCGTACGAGCTGCTGACCGTCGCCTCGATGATCGAGCGCGAGGCGCAGGTGCCCGGCGACCGGGCGAAGATCGCGGCTGTCATCTACAACCGGCTCAAAGCCGGGATGCCGCTCGGCATCGACGCGGCGATCTACTACGCCGTCGAGATGCAGAAGAACATCGCGACCTACACGCACGAACTGACCGAAGCGCAGCTGAAGATCAACTCGCCATACAACACGCGCACGCACACTGGGCTGCCGCCCACCCCGATCTCCAACCCGGGCACCGCGTCGATCCAGGCGGCCGCGCATCCGGCGCACGTCTCCTACCTGTACTACGTAGCCGCCGCCGACGGCTGTGGCGAGCAGGTCTTCTCCGACACGCAGTCCGCGTTCGAAACGAACGTCGCCGCGTACGAAGCGGCCAAGCAGCAGAACGGCGGACACCCGCCGGCCTGCAAGCACAAGTGAGCAGGCTGGGCGTCCTCGGCTGGCCGGTCGCGCACAGCCGCTCGCCGGCGATGCACAACGCCGCGCTGGCCGAGCTCGGCATGTCCGGGTGGCACTACCAGCGGCTGCCCGTTCCGCCGGCGCTGCTCGGCGAGACGGTGCCGGCACTGCGGAACGCCGGGTTCCTAGGGGTCAACGTGACGATCCCGCACAAGGAGGCGGCGCTGCGCCTCGCCGACGTCGCCTCGGACGCAGCGCGGCAGATCGGTGCGGCCAACACGCTGACGTTCGCATCCGACGGGACGATCTCAGCCGAGAACACCGACGCGCCCGGCCTGATCGCCGCGCTCGGCGTGTCCGTCGCGGGGATGCGCGCGCAGGTGCTCGGCGCGGGCGGCTCGGCACGCGCGGCCGTGTGGGCGCTGATCGGTGCCGGCGCCGCCGAGGTGTCTGTGTGGAACCGCACGAGCGAGCGCGCCAAGGCGCTCGCGGAGCAGCTCGGCGCACGCGCCGTTGAGGCGCCGGAGCGAGCCGATCTGCTCGTCAACTGCACTTCGGTGGGCCTTGACGTAGAACGCTCGGCCACTGAGCAGCGTGGGCTCAACCAACTCGGCTTGCGAGGCGATCAGATCGGCGAGTACTCGTATGTCGCCGATCTGGTCTATCGCTCAGGATCCACCGCACTGCTTGCCGCCGCCACGGCGGCAGGAGCGCGGACGGTCGACGGCCTCGAGATCCTCGCCGCACAGGGCGCGCTCAGCTTCGAGCTGTGGACCGGGCGCGAGCCGCCCGCCGGGGTCATGCTGCGCGCCGCGCGCGCGGAGCCCGCGGCCGCCTGATCAGTCCGCCGGGAGGCCGCGATGAGCGAGGCTCCCCAGCCCGCCGGCCCGGACCTGCATGCGATCTTCGGCATCGAGGGCGACGGCGGCGATCCCGTGATCTCGGTCGAGCGCGCCGACGCCGAACCCGTCGTGCTGCCCGAGGAGCCGCTCGACGACGCAGACTCGGCGGACTTCGAACCGTTCCCCTCCGCCGGCGCCAACGCGCCCGGCCGCCGCGCGATCGAGCTGGACACGAACGAGGAGAGTGACCACGAAGAGGGCGCCGGACCCGGCGGCCGGGTCGAGGACGCGCCGCCCGAGCCGGAGGCCGGCTGGACCGGCATCACGCAACCCTCCAAGCGCGGCTCCTCGTCACGCTTCCTCACCGACGTGATCGTGGACCTCGGCCTCGCCACCAGGCGCCAGGTCGACGACGCCGTCGAGACCTCCCGCAGCTCCGGCATCGCCCCCGAGCGGATCCTGATCGACCAGGGGGCGATCAACAACGACGGCCTGGCACGGGCGCTCGCCGAGCGCTACGGCCTGGACCACCTCGACCTCGGGGTCTTCCAGGTCGACATGTCGGCCGCCAACCTCGTCTCCACGAACGTCGCCAAGCGCTACCAGGCCGTGCCCGTCTCGTTCGCCGACAAGCGGACGCTGCTCGTCGCGATGGCCGACCCGTCGAACGTGCTGGCGGTCGATGACATCGCGATCATGACCGGGCACGAGGTGCGCGTCGCCGTCGCGCCGCCCGATGACATCGCCGCGCTGATCTCACGGCTCGACCGCCTGGAAGACGTCGTCGGCTCCTCCGCGGAGCTGGCCGAGGAAGAAGACGGGGCCGAGGTCGTCGCGCTGCACGAGAGCTCCGAAGACGCGCCGGTCATCAAGCTCGTCAACCAGATCGTCGGCCAGGCCGTCGAGCGGGGGGCATCGGACATCCACTTCGCGCCCGACGGGCGGGAAGTGCGGGTGCGGTTCCGGATCGACGGCGTGCTGCAGGACATCACCACCGTTCCGCGCCGGCTGGCGGCCGGCGCCGTCTCGCGCGTGAAGATCATGGCCGAGCTGGACATCGCCGAGAAGCGCCTGCCCCAGGACGGCAGGATCGGGCTGGTCGTCGACGGCCGTCACGTCGACCTGCGCGTCGTGACGCTGCCGAGCGTGCACGGTGAGGGCATCGTGATGCGCGTCCTCGACAAGACCAACGTGGTCGTCGACCTCGACAAACTCGGCATGTCCGACGGCGCCCGCGAGCAATTCGAAAAGTCCTGTCACGAGACGCACGGCGCCGTGCTCGTCACCGGCCCGACCGGCTCGGGCAAGTCGACGACGCTCTACGCCGCGCTGCAGCTGCTCAACACGCCGGAGAAGAACATCATCACCGTCGAGGATCCGGTCGAGTACGAAATGTCCGGGCTGACGCAGCTGCAGGTCTCCGTGAAGACCGGCATGACCTTCGCGACCGGCCTGCGCTCGATCGTGCGCGCCGACCCCGACGTGATCATGGTCGGGGAGATCCGCGACCGAGAGACCGCCCAGATCGCTGTCGAGTCGGCGCTGACCGGGCACCTCGTGCTCTCGACGCTGCACACCAACGACGCCCCCTCGGCGATCACGCGGCTGACCGAGATGGGCGTAGAGCCGTTCCTCGTCGCCTCCTCGCTCGAGTGCATCGTCGCGCAGCGCCTGACCAGGCAGCTGTGCTCGTCGTGCAAGCGACGCACGATCATCCCCGCGAAGGTCCTGCAGGAGAGCGGCTACAAGGCGCACATGGAGCTCGAGGCCTACGAGCCGGTCGGCTGCCGTCGCTGCGGCGGCAGCGGCTACAAGGGCCGGCTTGGCCTCTATGAGGTCATGACGATGTCGCCGGAGGTCCAGACGATGACGCTCGAACGGCGCCCTGCCGAGGAGATCCGCGACGTCGCCGTGAGCCAGGGAATGGTGCGGCTGCGCGACGACGGGCTGCAGAAGGTGCGGATGGGACGCACCTCGATGGCCGAGATCGCGCGGGTCATCGGCAGCAGCTGATGCACAAATTTCGTCCACCCGCGCACAACCCCTCCTGAAAAGTTGCTTTCGAGCCGATAGGCACACATGGACATCGATTTCGCAGACCTCCTGATGGAGGTCGTACACCGCCGTGCCTCGGACCTGCACCTGAGCGCAGGAGCCCACCCGACCGTCCGCGTGCGGGGTCGCCTCGCGCCGCTGGAGGACTATCCGCAGCTGTCGAGCTCCGACACCCGCGAGATCGTCTACTCGATCCTCACGGGCGACCAGCGCCAGCGCCTGGAGACGAACTGGCAGCTCGACTTCGCCTACTCGATCCCCGGCCATGCCCGCTTCCGCGTCAACGCCTACTACCAGCGCGGCGCGATCGGCGCGGCCTTCCGTCTGATCCCCTTCGGCATCACCTCGATCGAGGAGCTCGGCCTGCCGGCCGCCGTGCACGAGTTCACGAAAAGGCCGCGCGGCTTCGTGCTCGTCACCGGCCCGACCGGCTCGGGCAAGTCCACCTCGCTGGCGTCGATGATCAACGCGATCAACGAAACGCGCGAGGAGCACATCATGACGATCGAGGACCCGATCGAGTTCCTGCACGCGCACAAGAAGTGCCTCGTCAACCAGCGCGAGCTCGGCTCCGACGCGCAGTCCTTCTCGATGGCCCTGACGGCCGCCCTGCGCCAGGACCCCGACGTGATCCTCGTCGGGGAGATGCGAGACCTGGAGACGATCTCGACGGCCCTGACGGCCGCCGAGACCGGCCACCTGGTCTTCGCCACGCTGCACACCCAGGACACCGCCCAGACGATCGACCGCATCATCGACGTGTTCCCGGCCCACCAGCAGGGTCAGGTGCGCGTGCAGCTGTCGGTCGCGCTGCAGGGGATCATGACCCAGCAGCTGCTGCCCACGGCCGACGGCTCAGGCCGTGTCGTTGCGACCGAGGTGCTGGTTCCGACCCCGGCCGTGCGCAACCTGATCCGCGAGGGCAAGACCCACCAGATCTACTCCGTGCTGCAGACCGGCTCCGCGGTCGGCATGCAGACGATGGACACCTCGCTGGCCCAGCTCGTGCGGGCCGGCAAGATCACGCAGAAGCTCGCCGAAGCCCGCTCCACGACTCCCGAGGAGCTGCGCCGACTGCTCGGCGCGACCTCGCTCGCCGCCGCCTAGGGGCGGGTCGGGACCGAACCATGAGCACCTACGTCTTCAAGGCAATCGACCTGACCGGCGGCAAGGCCCGCGGCGAGGTCGAGGCCGACTCCAAGCAGGCGGTCTCCGATCAGCTCAAGTCGCGCGGGCTGATCGTCCTCGACATCAGCGACAAGCACTCCTCGAAACAGATCGAGCTGTCGTTCATGAAGCGCGTCAAGGCGGGCGACCTGGCCGTCTTCTCGCGCCAGCTGGCGACGATGATCTCCTCGGGGATGAGCATCCTGCGCTCGCTGTACGTGCTCGAGGAGCAGACCGAGAACAAGTTCCTCAAAGAAACGATCGTCGCCGTCCGCAAGGACGTGGAGGCCGGCCTGTCGCTGAGCGACTCGATGGCCCGCCACCCCAAGGTCTTCAGCCCCCTGTTCATCGCGATGACGCAGGCGGGGGAGACGGGTGGTGTGCTCGAGGGCTCGCTGATGCGGGTCGCCGAGCAGCTGCAGAAGGACGCCGCGCTGCGCAGGCAGATCAAAGCGGCGATGGTCTACCCGGTGATGGTGATCATCTTCGCCGTCGGCGTGATGATGGCGCTCGTCGCGTTCCTGGTCCCCGTCTTCGTCGGCGTCTTCGCGCAGTTCGGCGGGGAACTTCCGAAGCTGACACAGGTCTCGGTCTTCCTGTCCGAAGCCGTCACCGGTTACTGGTGGCTGATGTTCCTTATCACCGGCATCACGATCTTCAGCTTCCTGCGCTGGAAGAAGTCGACCTGGGGCCGCAAGCAATGGGACCACTTCCGCCTCCGCGTCCCGATGAAGATCGGCGCGATCGTCCAGCAGGTCGCCGTGGCGCGCTGGTCGCGCACGCTCGCCTCGCTGACGGCCGCCGGCGTTCCGCTTCTGCAGGCACTCGAGATCACCGGCAAGACCGGCGGCAACGTCGCCGTCGAGGAAGCGATGGATGGCGTGATCGCGTCGGTCAAGCGAGGCGGCACGATCGCCGCTCCGCTGGCTCAGGCCCCCGTGTTCCCGACGATGGTCACACACATGGTCGGCGTCGGCGAGGAGACGGGCGCACTGGACGCGATGCTCGATCGCGTCGCCGAGTTCTACGAGGAACAGGTCGAAGCGTCCGTCAAGGCGCTCACGTCGATCCTCGAGCCGATCATGATCATCGTCATCGGCTCGATCGTCGGCTTCATCGTGATCTCGATGTACCTGCCGCTGTTCGAAGTCTACAACCACATCGAATAGGCGCTCCGGACTTTCACTTCAATCCTCCCGGATTGAAGTGAAAGATCCTCCGCTTACCGTGGCTGAGCCGGCGCGGACGCGAAGCTGCGGGCGTGACGGGGAGTTCGCGACCGTTCGCTGAGCGGGATCACGAGCGCGATCAAGCGCCTTCCTGCTTCTACTCCTCCAGCCCCACGGCCTCGAGGGCGTCGGCGTGGCCGAGGAACGCGTGGACGCGCGCGATCTTGCCAGCGCGAAAGCTGTGCACGACGGCCCAAAGCCTCTCGACCTGCACGCCGCTCCCGCGACCGCGTCCCTGGATCCGGCCAAGGACGAGCACTCGGTCCTCGCCGACCGCGCGAAACTCGTCGGGGACGATCCGGAACTCCTCCCACGTGTCGGCCGTCGCCTCGACGTATGCGTTCAAGCCGGCATGCCCTTGGAATTCGGCACCCTCGACCTCTGCGAGCATCGCCGGGCGCCACTGGCAATCCGGGGTCAGGAACTCCATGAGACGCTCGGAATCACCCCGGTTGAAGGCGGCTATCGCCTGTCTGGAGGTCTCCACGTTCTCGTGAGGCAGAGCTCAGCCCTCCCGCTCGACGCGCAGGCGACGGGTGCCTTCGGTCTGCTCGACCGACAGGCGCATGCGGCCTTCGAGCAGGTCCAGGAGGTCGTTGCCGGCCAGCTCGGCGCGCCAGCCGCGAAGCGTGCGGACGTCGGGGGGCTCGCCGCCTGCCCGCACGGCCATGACGATCGCCTGCAGGTCGGCACGCGCGGCGAGCAGCTCATACGCCAGCCCGGCTTCGCGCGCGCGGGTCCGCACCAGCGCCTCGGTGAGGGCGACGAGCGGCAGGTCCTCCGCGCGCGGGGGCGGCGGGCGCCCGCCTTGCGGCGGCGGCTCCTCGGGGCGCTCCCTGGCGCGCGAGACGGCATCGAGCAGCTCCCTGGCGCGGCGCCCCTGCGAGCTCGGACCGACGCCACGGATCCGCCCGAGGTCCTCCTGGGAGGCCGGCCTGCGGCGGGCGACCTCGACCAGGCCGGCATCGCTCAGCACGCCCTGCACCGGCCGATCCTGGCGCTCGGCCGTCTGCTCGCGCCACTCGACGAGCTCACGCGCGACGGCTCGCGCCGAGGCGTTGAGGCCGCCCACGCGGGGCAGCCGTTCGAAGATCGTCTGCGGGTCGCGCTCATCGGTTACCAGCGTCAGCGGGCGGCACTCCTCGAGTGCCCACTCGAGCCGGCCCAGCTCGCTCAGCCGCCGTTCGAGCTCGGAGGCCAGCTCGAGCAGGTGCACGACGTCCTCGCGTGCATAGGCCAGCTGCTCGGCGGACAGCGGCCTGGCGTCCCAGCGCGTGAAGCTCGCCGTCTTGGCCACGCGCAGCGCCAGCACGTCGGTAAGCAGCGAGTCGTAGGAGACCTGCGCGCCGAGCCCGGCAAAGCCCGCGGCGACCTGCGTGTCGAACACGTTCGTCACCTCACAGCGCAGCTCCCTGCGCAGCAGCGCGACGTCCTGGCGACCGGAGTGCACGACGATCCGCACCGCCGGGTCCTCCAGCGCCGCTGCCAGCGGCCCGAGCTCGACGGCGTCGTCGAGCGGGTCGAGCAGCGCGATCGACTCGCCCGCTCCGTCCTGCTCCGGGACGGCAAGCTGGATCAGGCAGAGCAGCGTGCGGTAGCGCCCCTCGCCCATGAACTCCGTGTCGAGTGCCAGACGCCCGGCGCGGCGGCCGCGCTCGATCAGCGCCGCGGCGCCGCCCTCATGCTCGACGCCGCTCACGGCTTCGCGCCCGGCAGCCTGTACAGCAGCTTGCTGCGCGGCAGCCCCGCCTGGTGAGAGACGTCGGTGCCGTGTTCGCGGATCCACAGCACCGGCCTGGCGCAGGCTGCGTTGACCGACGAGGCGCGGTGGCGCGTGCAGAACGTGCTCAGGTAGGCGTAGCGGACCTGGCCCGCCGCGATCATCCGCTTCAGCTTCGCGACCGGCGTGTAGACCCGCGCGTTGTACGTCGTCAGCACCGCGATCGGCAGCGCGTCCCTGACGATCAGCGAGCCGATCTGCGTCGCCGACTGGGCGGCCACCTCGTACTTCGCGCCGTCGCGGTGGGCGAGCAGGTATTCGCTCATCGGACCTTCGACGTCGCCCGGCAGCTGGCCGACGAAGCCGGCGTCGCTGACCTTGTCGCGGATCGCCGTGATGTCCGTTTTGACCCCCACCGCCAGCACCGCCACGAGCGCCGCAGCAAGCGTGCCGGCACCTGCGAGCGTCGCGCGCCGGCCGTGGGCGCGCCCACCCGCCGGCAGTCTCGCGATGGCACCCAGCGCGACCGCCGCAAGCGCCCCGAGCACGACCACCAGCCAGGTGCCGGAGGTCCCGAACAGCAGCCGCTCGGCGTAGTAGACGGTGACGAGCATCGCCGCCGCGAGCGCCGCGAGCGGCAGGCGCCCGCGGGCCGTGCAGGCCCACGCCAGGCCGATCCCCAGGACCGCCGCCACGGCCGGCGTGAAGCCCTCGACGTAGCGTGGGTGCAGGCGCGCCATGTGGCTGAACAGGACGAGCCC
>JAOPZS010000073.1 GCA_025963965.1 Solirubrobacterales bacterium | reverse complement strand
TATCCAACATCGTCGACTTCGGCGCCTTCGTGGACCTCGACGGCATCGACGGCCTGATCCACATCTCAGAGCTTTCCTGGTCGCACGTCAACCACCCGAGCGAGATCCTCTCGATCGGCGACACCGTGAAGGTCAAGGTGCTCGACATCGACCGCGACCGCCAACGCATCTCGCTGGGCCTCAAGCAGACCCAGGAGGACCCGTGGCAGCGGATCGTCGACACCTACACCGTCGGCGACGAGCTCGCCGGCAAGGTCACCAAGGTGGTCACGTTCGGCGCCTTCGTAGAGATCCTCGATGGCGTCGAGGGGCTCGTCCACATCTCCGAGCTGGCGCCCCACCACGTCGAGAGCCCGCGCGAGATCGTCCACCCCGGTGACGAGATCCGCGTGAAGATCCTCGAGATCGACTCCGAGCGCCGGCGCCTGTCGCTGTCGGCCAAGCGCGTCGAGGACCAGATCCTTCCCGTATCGCGCCCGGCCGGCTCCGAGGACGAGCAGGACGACGCCGAGGAGCCCGCTGCCGAGGTTGCCGACGCTCCTGCCGCCGAGGCCGCCGAGGCTCCTGCCGCTGAGGCTGTCGCTGAGGCCGCGCCGGCCGAGGAGGCTGAGGCTGTCGCTGAGGCCGCGCCGGCCGACGAGGCTGAGGCTGTCGCTGAGGCCGCCCCGGTCGAGGAGCCAGAGGCCGTCGCCGAGGCCGCACCGGTCGAGGAGCCCCAGGCCGTCGCCGAGGAGCCCGCCGCCGAGGAGCCGCCCGGCGAGAACGTGGCCGGTGACGCAGCGCCGCTGCCGGACGCTGCAGCCGCCGAGGCTGAGGCCGCCGGCGGGCCCGAGCAGGGCTAGCGCCCGCTCCCGCCACGCGAGGACCTTGCCGGATCAGGTTCCCTTCGTCGGCCTGACAGGGGGGCTCGGCGCAGGCAAGTCGACAGCGCTCCAGGCGTTGCAGCGTCTCGGTGCCGAGACGATCTCCAGCGACGCGATCGTGCACGACCTGTACGCCGGGCAGCAGCTGCGCGAAGCGGTCGTCGGGCGCTGGGGGCCTGAGGTGGCGCCGGACGGCGTCGTCGACCGGGCTGCGGTTGCTCAGCACGCGTTCGCCGGTGATCAGGAGCGGCGTTGGCTCGAGCAGCAGATCTGGCCGCTGGTCGGAGCGCAGGTCGCGGTGTGGCTCGAGCAGGTGCGGGCGCGCGAGCCGTCGCCGGCGGCGGCGGTGGTCGAGGTGCCGCTGCTGTTCGAGGCGGGCCTGGAGGGGATCTACGACGCGACGATCGCGGTGCTCGCCGCCGAGGACGTCAGGGCGCGGCGGGCGGCCGCGCGGGGACACGAGGCGGTCGGCGAGCGCGACGCGCGCCAGCTCTCTCAGGAGGAGAAGGCGCGGCGGGCGACCTACGTGGTGCGCAACGACGGCACCGTCGAGCAACTCGAGGCGCAGCTGTCGGCGGTCCTTGCCAAGCTAAGAGAATGAGCCGGAGAGCGCTCGGGACGATCATCGCGGTGACGGCCACGGCGCTGCTCGCGGCGCTCGTCGTCGGCGCACTCAACAAGGCCGTCCACAACCGCGCGCTGCCGCTCAGCGACGCGAGCATCATCCGCCGGCAGGCGGCGAAGAAGCACCTCGACCCGGCGCTGATCGCTGCCGTGATCTACGCCGAGAGCAAATTCGAACCGCACCCGTCGGCGGCCGGCGCCCAGGGGCTGATGCAGATCCTCCCGGAGACGGCCTACTACCTGGCGCACCTCTCCGGCGGCCACACGTTCACGGCTGCCGACCTGGCTACGCCGGACATCAACGTCGCCTACGGCAGCTACTACCTGCGCTACCTGCTCAACCACTACAACGGGAACGAGATGCTGGCGGTGGCGGCCTACAACGGGGGGCTTTCGAACGTCGACAAGTGGCTGTCCCAGGCTCGCTCGGAAGGCGGCGGGCTGACGGTCGAAGCGATCCCGTTCCCGGAGACGCGCGAATACGTGCAGCGCGTGCTGAGCGCCCAGCAGGCGTATCGGAGCACATATCGTCGCGAGCTCGGGCTGCAGTAGCGGAGGGCGTCCGGCCGCCCGCTACGTTAGATCGGTGCCCGACTTCAAGCTCGACAGCGTCTTCACGCCGACCGCGGACCAGCCCCGCGCGATCGAGGCGATGGCTGAGGGCATCCGCGAGGGGGAGCGCTACCAGACGCTGCTCGGCGCGACCGGGACGGGCAAGACGATGACGATGGCCGGCGTGATCGAGGCGGTGCAGCGCCCGGCGCTGGTGATCGCCCACAACAAGACGCTGGCGGCGCAGCTGTGCAACGAGTTCCGCACGTTCTTCCCGGACAACGCGGTCGAGTACTTCGTCTCCTACTACGACTACTACCAGCCAGAGGCCTACGTGCCGAGCCGCGACCTCTACATCGAGAAGGACTCGGCGATCAACCAGGAGGTCGACCGGCTGCGCCACGCTGCGACGGCCGCTGTGTTCGCCCGACGGGACGTGATCGTGGTCGCGTCGGTGTCGTGCATCTACGGCCTCGGCTCGCCGCAGACGTATGAGATGAACATGCAGATCCTCAAGCGCGGCGAGATGATCGACCGCGATCAGCTGCTGCGGAAACTCGTCTCGATCCAGTACACGCGCAACGACCAGGTGCTCTCGCGGGGCACCTTCCGGGTCCGGGGGGAGACGCTCGAGGTGTTCCCGGCATACGCCGAGACGGCCTTCCGGGCGACGATGTTCGGCGACGAAGTGGAACGGCTGCAGCACTTCGACCCGCTGACGGGGGAGCTGATCGCCGACGATCTCGAGCATGTCGCGATCTGGCCGGCGACGCACTACAACGTCAAGGAGGGGTCGATCGAAGCGGCCGTCGAGGAGATCGGCCGCGAGCTGAACGAGCGCTGCGCGGAACTGGAGTCCGAAGGAAAGCAGCTCGAGTCGCACCGCCTTCGCCAGCGCACCCAGTACGACATGGAGATGCTGCGCGAGGTCGGCTTCTGCTCGGGGATCGAGAACTACTCGCGGATCCTCGACGGGCGGCGTCCCGGCGACCGGCCGTACTGCCTGATCGACTACTTCCCGAAGGACTTCGTGTGCTTCATCGACGAGTCCCACCAGACGGTCCCACAGATCGGCGGCATGTTCGAGGGCGACCGCTCGCGCAAGCAGACGCTCGTCGACTACGGGTTCCGGCTGCCCAGCGCGATGGACAACCGCCCACAGAAGTTCGAGGAGTACCTGTCGATCACGCCGCAGATCATGTTCGTCTCGGCCACCCCGGGGGAGTACGAGCGGGTGCGCTCCACGCGTGTGGTCGAGCAGATCGTGCGCCCGACGGGGATCGTGGACCCGACCGTCGAGGTTCGAGAGACGAAGAACCAGATCGACGACCTGATGAACGAAGTGCGGGTGCGCGTCGAGCGCAACGAGCGCGTGCTCGTCACGACGCTCACTAAGAAGATGAGCGAGGACCTCTCCCAGTACCTCCTCGAGATGGGCTTCAAGACGCGCTACCTGCACTCGGAGATCGACACGCTCGAAAGGATCCAGATCATCCGCGACCTGAGGCTCGGCGAGTACGACGTGCTGGTCGGCGTGAACCTGCTGCGCGAGGGCCTGGACCTGCCGGAGGTGTCGCTGGTCGCGATCCTCGACGCCGACAAGGAGGGGTTCCTGCGCGGTGAGACGTCGCTGATCCAGACGATCGGCCGGGCGGCCCGCAACGTCGACGGCACGGTCCTGATGTACGCCGACAAGGAGACCAAGGCGATGCGCGCGGCGATCTCAGAGACCGACCGGCGCCGCGAGATCCAGTTGGCCTACAACGAGGAGCACGGCATCACGGCGGCCACGATCGTGAAGGGGATCTCGGACATCGCGGAGTTCCTGCAGTCCGAGTCGAAGGTCCCGCGGGGGCGCAAACGCCGCACCGCCAAGCGCGGCACGAAAGAGGAGCTGCCGCAGAACGAGCTCGAGAAGATGGTCGTCGAGCTCGAGGAGGAGATGCTGGCGGCGGCCGAGGACCTGCGCTTCGAGTACGCCGCCCAGCTGCGTGACGAGCTGCGCGAGTTGCGTCGCGACCTGCAGGAGATCCGCGCCGAACAGGGGCCTGTCGTAGAGCCCGCGTCAGGCGATGCTTCCGCCGGGGACATGCCCTAGCATGCCGCCCGTGGAGTTCGATCGCCAGTCAATCGAACGTCGCGACTTCCCGATCGGGCGCCGCGGCTATGACCCGGCCGCCGTCGACGCCCACCTGCGAGCCCTGGCCGCGGACTTCGAGGAGCTCCAGCGCGCCGCCGCAGGCGGCAAGGCCGACCTGTCGCTGGCTTCGTCGGCCGGCACCCAGGTGCAGACGATCCTCGAGGCTGCCGAGTCGGCCGCCGCGGAGATCGAGCGCGCCGCCCAGGAGAACGCCAGGCAGGTCCGCGACGCGGCCGACCGCGATGCCGAGCGCACCCGCGAGGAGGCCCTCGAGAAGGCTCGCACGCAGGTCGCCGCCGTTGCCAGGGTCAGCGCCACGCTGCTCGAGCGGGTCGGCTCGATGGACTCCGAGGTCAACGCGCTGGTCTCGAGCCTGCGGGCGGGCGCCGGTCGCCTGGCCGCCGATCTGACAGCGGTCGAGGCGGGCATGGGCGAGCTCTACGGCGCCGCCTCCGGGCGCTCGTCCGACGACGCCGCGGCCGGACCGGCCGCCGTCCCGTCGCAGGCCGCGTTTGAGTCTGCGCTCGACTCGGCGCTGGCTGCTCCGGCGGCCGTGCCGGTCCATGCGCCGCCGCCGGTCAAGGCGGCTTCCGACCCCGCGGGCGGGGCGCCGCCAGAGAACGGGGGAGATCTCGACGGCGCGCGCCTGGTCGCGCTGAACATGGC
>JAOPZS010000069.1 GCA_025963965.1 Solirubrobacterales bacterium | reverse complement strand
AGCAGGCCGACGATGTGCTTGATGCAGACCGACTTCCCGGTTCCGGAGGGCCCGAGGATCATCGAGATCTTGTCCTCGGGCAGGCCCATGTTGAGCCCGCGCAGGACGTGGTTTCGCCCGAAGGACTTGTGCACGTCGATGAACTCGATCGCGTCGGCCTCCTCGGTCGGGCGCACCGTGCCGCTGTGGTAGCGGAACTCCTCGTCGTCGTGGCGGTCGCGCTCGCGCTGGACGCGCGCCTCCGTCACGCCTGATGGGGGCGCCTGAGCAGTGGGCGGGTCGGGCTCGGGGGCACCGAACCCCGTCTCGCCTCCGGGCTCGACCGGCGCCGGATGGTGCTCGATCTGCTCGTAGGACTCGGCCGGGAGGTCGGCGTCATGTGCTTCGACCTGGCTGAACGTCGGCTCCGGCGCGTTCTCGCCGCCGGCCGTGCCGCCCTGCCACGGGATCTCGCGCCGATCGCCTTCGTCTTCCATCGCGCTCACCCGCCTATCGGCGCGCGCGGATTGGCGCCCCAGAAGATCTGGGTTCCGAGCATTCCGATCACGTGCACTAGAACCAGGTTCAGGACCATCGACTTCGCGGTCGCCTTGCCGACCCCGACGGGGCCGCCGCTTGCGTTGTACCCGTAGTAGCAGGCGACCAGCACGATCGCGGTCGCCATGAACATGGCCTTGATCAGGCTGTATAAGAAATCCGGTGGATTCTGGAATTGCCAGAAGATCAGGAAGTACCCGCCCGAGGACACGTATCCGATCTGATCGACGACGGCGATATAGGAGGCCAGGAACGCAGCTCCGATCCCTGCCATGTACATGAACGGCAGCACCAGCCACGAGGCGAGCAGCCGTGTCGCGCACAGGAAGGTCATCGAGTTGATGCCCATCACCTCGAGCGCGTCGATCTCGTCGGAGATCCGCATCGCGCCGAGCTCGGCGACGATCCCGGTGCCGACCTTCGCCGACATCATGTAGCCGAACGCGTACGGGGTGATCTCACGCAGATCGCACCACGCCGTGAACACGCCCGAGTACGCGGGCGCGCCCTGCGCGGCGGTGAAGTAGGCGCCCTCGATGCCGCACTGCAGCCCGAGGATGAACATCAGCGTCCAGATGATCGTCGTCGAGCCGACGATCAGGATCCCGCACTGGCGCAGCGACTCGCCGAAGAAACGGAACACCCGCAGCCCGAAGACGTCCCGCACGATCGTCCCGGTGAAGCGCCCGATCTCGCCGGTCGCCTCCAGCCATTCGCGCGGCATTGCGAGCAGCTCGCCCATTACTTGATCACCAGGATCTGCGGGTGGGTCGCGAGCAGCGTCTGCGTGAACACGTAGTCGAAGGAGAAGATCGCTGTGAAGGCGAGCACGACGGCCTCGTTGACGGCGCGCCCGACGCCCTCGGCGCCGCCCGACGCGGACATGCCCTTGTAGCAGCAGACGATCGCGATGATCGCGCCGTAGATCGTGGTCTTCAGGACCGAGCCCCAAAGGTCGGTCGTCGACGCGTTCGCGAACAGCGTCGCCCAGAACGGGCCGAGCGCCTGCCCGTTGACGAGCTCGGCGATGATCCCGCCGAAGATCCCGAACAGCAGCGCGTAGATGTCGAACAGGCCCGTGACGAGCATCAGAGCGAGGAAGCGCGGCACGACGAGGTTCTTGACGGGGTCGACGCCGAGCACCTGCAGCGCGTCGAGCTCCTCGCGCACCTTGCGCGCGCCGAGGTCGGCTGTGATCGCCGTGCCGGCGACGCCGGCGACGACGATCGCCGTCACGCTCGGGCCGATCTCGCGCACCGCGCCGAGCACGAAGAAGCCGCCGAGCCGGTCGAGCGCGCCGAAGATCGTCAGGAAGTTGGCGGCCTGCAGTCCCGGTGCGGCGTAGCAGATGCAGACCGTCGAGACGAGCAGCGGGAACCAGCACAGGCGCAGCGCGAAGAGGAACTGGGAGACGAACTCGCCACCGTAGGGATACGGCGGCCTCAGGGCAGACCAGATGGTCTTGCCCGTCAGGATCATCATGTCCCCGAATTCCTCGAGCAGATGCCGCGCGGAGGGGAAAACCCGCTCGGCGACGCCGCGAACCATCTCTTCCTGGCCCTCCCTCGGGTCGCAATCGGTGGTCGCGGTAACTCTACGCCATGCACAGACCGGGCGCCACCACCGAAGCTCCTGCACCCACTGGTAATCTGCCCCCATCGTGAGGGGGAGAGCGAGAGTCTTGGTGCCGCCCGCCGGTCTCACCGGTGGCGGGTCCGGTACGCCGCTCGCGGTGCGGGCGCCGCCCGCCCTGATCGCGCTCGCGGCGGCCGGCCTCGCGCTGAGCGGCTGCGGCGGCGGCTCGCAGGCCACCGCGGGGGAACCGGCGCGCAGCTTCGACGTGAAGGTCGCGAGCGCGAGCTTCCCCGCCAAGCAGGCGATCTCCAAGCCGGAGCGCATGCAGCTGTCGGTGACGAACACCGGCAGCCGCACGATCCCGAACATCACGGTCACGGTCGACTCGTTCAACTACGCCTCCAACTACGCCGAACTGGCGGCCAACAAACGGCCCGTGTGGGCAATCGAACAGGGCCCCGGAACGCCGGCCAAGCCGCCCGTCGAAACGCAGGAAGTGAGCACCCCCGGCGGCGGCCAGACCGCCTACCTCAACACGTGGGCGCTCGGCGCCCTTGCTCCGAACCGGACGACGACCTTCACATGGCGCGTGGTGCCGGTCAAGAGCGGCTCCTACACGGTGCGCTACGCGTTCGCCGCGGGACTCGCGGGGAAGGCCACAGCGCGGCTCGCCTCGGGCGGCCCGGCCGGCGGCCGCTTCGCGGTGCAGATCGCCGGCGCGCCGCCGATCACGCACGTCGACCCGAAGACGGGCAAGCTCGTCACGGGCGTCTACCCCGCAGGACCGTAGCTCCGCGCCGGCGCCGCCGGAGACGCGTGTGCCGGGCGCCGCGCGTTTGGCCGCGTGTCGAAGGATGGCGCGGCCGCTTTGGCCATCCGGCGACTCGTTTCGAACCGCGTGCGTTTACGATTGACGACGGCTCCGCGCTCGACGGGCGGGCGCCCCCGCGACCTTTTCTCCAGGAGGGATTCGACCCCGCTCATGCCCAGGACCCGCCAGCAGAACGTAACCGCAGCGCAGTGGAGCGCCAACGGAGCCGCGCTCGGCTCGCCCGACCTCACGATCGCCGACAACCAGGTGTTCGGCGCGAACGTGTTCTCCCCTGCCGTGCAGCGAAGCCGCCTGCCCAAGCACGTCTACAAGGCGCTGCACAGGACGCTGGCGCGCGGCGAGGCGCTCGACACGACGCTGGCCGACTCGGTCGCGCAGGCGATGAAGGAATGGGCGATGGAGAAAGGGGCCACGCACTACACGCACTGGTTCCAGCCGCTGACCGGCTCGACGGCCGAGAAGCACGACTCCTTCTACGGTCCCGTCGGCGACGGGACCGCGATCGCGGAATTCTCCGGCAAGGAGCTGATCCAGGGCGAGCCCGACGCCTCGTCGTTCCCGACGGGCGGCATCCGCGCGACGTTCGAGGCACGCGGCTACACGGCATGGGACCCGACCTCGCCGGCCTTCATCCTCGAGAACCCGAACGGGGCGCTGCTGTGCATCCCGACGGCGTTCACCTCGTGGACTGGCGAGGCCCTGGACCACAAGATCCCGCTGCTGCGCTCGATGGACGCGCTGTCGCGCGCCGCGATCCGGGCACTCGACCTGCTCGGCGTCGACGAGGCGACACGCGTCTTCACGACGACGGGCTGTGAGCAGGAGTACTTCCTGATCGACGAGCAGTACTACTTCGAACGCCCCGACCTGGTGACGACGGGACGCACGCTCTACGGTGCCAAACCGCCCAAGGGTCACGAGCTCGACGACCACTACTTCGGCTCGATCCCCGAGCGTGTGCTCGCGTACATGCTCGACGTCGAGCTCGAGCTGGCGAAGCTCGGGATCCCGATCAAGACGCGCCACAACGAGGTCGCGCCGAACCAGTTCGAGGTCGCGCCGATCTTCGAGAACTCGAACGTCGGCTCCGACCACCAGATGGTCACGATGCAGATCATGCAGAACACGGCCCGCCGTTACGGGATGGTCTGCCTGCTGCATGAGAAGCCGTTCGCGGGCGTCAACGGGTCGGGCAAGCACAACAACTGGTCGATGGGGACCGACACCGGGCTGAACCTGCTCGAGCCCGGCGACACGCCGTCGGAGAACCTCCAGTTCCTGTTCTTCTGCGCGGCCGTGATCCAGGCCGTCAACCAGCACCAGCAGCTGCTGCGCGCGTCGATCGCGAGCGCCGGCCAGGACCATCGCCTCGGCGCGAACGAGGCGCCCCCGGCGATCATCTCGATCTTCCTCGGCGCCGAGCTCGAGAAGGTCTTCGGGGCGATCGAGGCCGGCAAGGTGCAGGCGTCCAAACCCGGCTCGTTCCTCGGCCTCGGGACGCCGGTGCTGCCGTCGCTGCCGCTGCACGGAGGCGACCGCAACCGCACCAGCCCGTTCGCGTTCACCGGCAACAAGTTCGAGTTCCGCGCGCTCGGCTCGAATTCCTCGCCGGCGTTCCCCAACACGGTCCTGAACACGATCGTGGCCGAGTCGGTCGACGCCCTCACCGACAAGCTGACGACGGCGCTCAAACGCTCCGGCGCGACGCTCGAGAAGGCGGTGACCAGCGTCGTCAAGGAGGTCTGGGCAGCCAACAAGCAGGTCGTCTTCGACGGCGACGGCTACTCGGAGGAGTGGCACAAGGAGGCAGAGAAGCGCGGCCTGGCCAACCTCAAAACGACGCCCGACGCGCTGCCGTGGCTGGTCGAGAAAGGCACGGTCGCCGCGTTCAAGAAGTACAAGGTGCTCTCCAAGCGCGAGCTCGAGTCGCGCTACGACGTCTTCACCGAGCAGTACGTCATCAACATCAACATCGAGGGGGAGACGGCGGCGGCGATCGCCCGCACGATGGTGCTGCCGGCCGCCGTCAGGCACCTGAACGAGCTGAAAGCGACCGGCATGGAGGAGCTGATCGCCGAGGTCGAGCCGGTGATCAGGGAGCTCCACTTCGCGATCCTGAAGCTCGAGGACGCGAACCTCGACGAGAACCACCCGGACAGCTCCGCCCAGAAGGAGGCCGTCTACATGCGCGACACCGTGATCGTCGCGATGGAAGACGTTCGCGAGGTCGCCGACCGCCTGGAGAAGCTGATCGCCGACGATCTCTGGCCGCTGCCGAAGTACTCGGAGATGCTCTTCATCAAGTAGTGGTGCCGAGCCCGTGATGCGAGAACCGTCGTGCCGCTGCGCGGCAGGCCGGTTCTCTCATCAGCGGCCTCGGCTTGCGCAAACCACCGGCGGCCTCGGCTTGCGCGGACCAGCGGGCGGCCTCGGCTTGCGCGGACTCCTCTGCCTCGCCCCAGTTGGCGCCGGGTGCGTCGGGGTCGGGCACCTCTTGGTCCATCTTCGGAGATTTGGGCGAGACGGTCGCTGTGTGACGCGCGGTCCCCAACGGCCCGCCTGAGCGGCGCCTAGCTAGCATTGCTTGATGGCCCGCGACTATCTCAAGGCGATAAACAGCCACGTCGTCATCTACGACGGCGGCATGGGCGCGACGCTCGAGCAGTTCGAGCTGACGGCTGAGGACTACGGCGGCCTTCAGGGCAAGTGCCACGAGGCGCTGATCCTGAACCGGCCCGACGTGATCGAGGGGGTGCACGCCTCGATGCTCGAGGCCGGCGCGGAAGTGCTCGAGACCGACACCTTCCAGGGCTCGCGGCTGAAGCTCGAGGAGTGGGGCCTCGGCGACTACACAGTCGAGATCAACACGAAGGCCGCGGAAATCGCCCGCAAGGCTGCCGGCGAGGAGCGCTACGTGGCCGGCTCGATCGGCCCGACAGGGTTCCTGCCGGCCTCGGAGGACCCCTCGCTCGGACAGATCCGCTTCGGCGAGCTCGTCGAGGTGTTCGCAGAGCAGGCCGCCGCCCTGATCGACGGCGGTGCCGACCTGATCATCATCGAGACCGCCCAGGACATCCTGGAGGTCAAGGCCGCCGTGTTCGGCGCACGCGAGGCGTTCAAGACGACGGGACGCAGCGTGCCGATCCACACGTCGGTATCGCTGCTGCCCAACGGCGGCAAGATGCTGCTCGGCACCGACATCTCCTCGGTGCTGACGACGCTCGAGGCCCTGAAGGTCGATGTGATCGGCCTGAACTGCTCGACAGGGCCCGAGGACATGCGCGACGCGATCCGCTTCCTCGGCGAGTTCTGCCCTGTGCCCGTCGCCTGCATCCCCAACGCCGGGCTGCCGCTGCAGGGCCCAGACGGCGAGACGATCTTCCCCGAGCAGCCCGAGCCGCTGGCCGACGCGCTGAAGGAGTTCGTCGAGCGTTACGGCGTCGGCATCGTCGGAGGCTGCTGCGGCACGACCCCGGCCCACATCGCGGCGATCGCCGAGCGCGTCGGCGGACGCGCCGTGAGTCCGCGGCCGGCGCCGCGCCCGCCGCACCTGTCCTCGATGATCGCCGCGAGCACCCTGACCCAGGAGCCGGCGCCGACGATGGTCGGCGAGCGCGTCAACTCGCAGGGCTCGCGCAAGGCCAAGGAGCTGCTGCTGGCCGACGACTACGACGGCCTCGTGCAGATCGCCGAGGACCAGGTCAACGGCGGCGCCCACGTGCTCGACCTGTGCGTGGCGCTGACCGAGCGCACCGACGAGGACGAACAGATGCGCCTCGTCGCCAAGAAGGTCTCGCTGACCCAGCCCGCGCCGATCCAGATCGACTCGACCGAGCCGGAGGTGATCGAACGGGCCCTCGAGCAGGTCCCCGGGCGCGCGATCGTCAACTCCGTGAACCTCGAGGCCGGCCGCGCCAAGCTCGACCGCGTGGTCCCTGTCGCGCTGGCCCACGGCGCGGCGCTGATCGCGCTTACGATCGACGAGGTGGGCATGGCCAAGACGGCCGAGCGCAAGGTCGAGATCGCCAGGCGCATCCGCGACCTCTGCTGCGAGGAGCACGGCCTTGACCCGCAGCTGTTGATCTTCGACTGCCTGACGTTCACGCTGACGACCGGCGACGAGGAGTGGCGTCCGTCTGCGATCGAGACGATCGAGGGGATCAAACGGATCAAGGCGGAGATCCCGCAGGTCAAGACCTCGCTCGGCGTCTCGAACGTCTCCTTCGGCGTCTCGCCCGGCGCCCGCGCCGTGCTGAACTCGGTCTTCCTGCATCACTGCGTCGACGCCGGGCTCGACCTGGCGATGGTCAACCCCAATCACATCACCCCCTACTCGGAGATCTCCGAGCAGGAGCGCGCGCTGGCCGACGACCTCGTCTTCGACCGTCGCGAGGACGCACTCGAGCGGTTCATCGGGCACTTCGAGTCCAAGGGCGAGGACGACAGCGCCCAGGGCGCGGCGGACCCGACCGAGGGGATGGAGCCGGAGGAGGCGCTGCACTTCCACATTTTGCGCCGCCGCAAGGAGGGCGTCGAGGACTGGATCGACCGCAGCGTCGAGAAGATCGGGGCGGTGCCGACGCTCAACGAGGTGCTGCTGCCGGCGATGAAGGAGGTCGGCGACAAGTTCGGCGCCGGCGAACTGATCCTGCCGTTCGTGCTGCAGTCGGCCGAGGTGATGAAGAAGGCCGTCGCGCAGCTGGAGAAATACCTCGACAAGATCGAGGGCTACACGAAGGGCACGGTCGTGCTCGCAACGGTCTTCGGCGACGTCCACGACATCGGCAAGTCGCTCGTCAACACGATCCTCACGAACAACGGCTACACGGTCGTCGACCTCGGCAAGCAGGTTCCGATCCAGACGATCCTCGACGCCGCCCAGGAGCACGAGGCGACCGCGATCGGCCTGTCGGCGCTGCTCGTCTCGACCTCCAAGCAGATGCCCGCCTGCATCCAGGAGCTGCACGCGAAGGGGCTCTCATACCCGGTCCTGATCGGCGGGGCGGCGATCAACCGCGCCTTCAGCTACCGCACCCTCTACCCCGGCGGGAAGGACTCCGAGGAGGTCTACGAGCCGGGCGTCTTCTACTGCAAGGACGCCTTCGAGGGCCTCGCCGTGATGGACCAGCTGGTCGACTCCGATGCGCGCGGCGCGCTCGTCGAGAAGCTGCTGGCCGGAGCGAGCGAGTTCCGTGCCAAGGGCGAGGCGCCGCAGGAGGATCTGAACTTCGCCGATGACTCCGTGCGCTCGCCGGCCCGCACCGACGTGCCGATCCCGGAGCCGCCGTTCTGGGGCGTGCAGGAGATCCCGGTCGATCTGACGGAGGTCTACCGGCATCTCGACACGCATGTCCTGTTCAAGCTGCACTGGGGCGGGCGCGGGGTCAAAGGCGAGGCCTGGCAGAAGCTCCTGGCCGAGGACTTCCGTCCGCGCCTGGAGCGCATGTGGCGCGAGCAGGACTACCTGCACCCGCGGGCGCTGCTCGGCTTCTTTCCCTGCTACGCGCTCGGCAACGACATCGTGGTGCTCGACCCGGAGGACCGCACGAGCGAGTTGACGCGGTTCGTGTGCCCGCGCCAGCCGAAGGGCGATCGCATCTGCCTGGCCGACTTCTACCGCCCGGCGATCGACGGCAAGCCGCCCGCCGAGCTCGACGTGATCGCCGTGCAGGCCGTGACGGTCGGCGGCGAGGTGACCGAGCTGATGGCGCGGCTGGAGGCCGATGGCGAGTTCGCCGAGCAGCTGTTCGTGCACGGGCTCGGCGTGCAGACCGCCGAGGGCCTGGCCGAGTGGCTGCACTACGAGGTGCGCAACATGCTCGCGATCCCGGTCACGCAGGGGCGGCGCTACTCGTGGGGCTACCCCGCCGTGCCCGAGCAGTCCGAGCACCTGAAGGTCCAGAAGCTGCTCGACCTCGCCCAGATCGGGATGACGATCACCGACGGCTACGCGCCCAACCCTGAGCAGTCGACGCTCGCGATGGTCGCTCACCATCCGCAGGCGATCTACTTCGGCACCCGCCAGGGGCGCCTGCTGCCAGACGGCAGCCCCGACGACGTGATCCGCGGCTCCAACCGCGACCCGTCGCTGTTCGGCGAGCTTGGCGATGAAGACCCGCCGGACGGGCCTGTCGAAGGCGAGGACGAGCCGGCCATGGCGGGCGAGACCTCCGGCTAGCCGGAGGTCGCTCGGCGGGGCCCGCCGGCGCCGCGCAGCCGCGCCAGCTCGGCACGCACGAGGCGTGTGTCGAGCAGCCCGGGCAGTTCCCGGCTCGAGCGGGTCCATCCGACCGGGACGTACGCGGGCGCGGCCGTCGCATCGGGGAGGACGCCCAGCTCGCCGAATCGGCGCACGCGCAGCACGGCCCCCCGATCGTCGGCGCCCAGCTCCTCGAGCACCCCCCACTCCTCAAGCATGCGCGCTGTATCGGTCCCCACCGACGAGCTGTTAGACCTCTGACAGGAATCGTGCGCGCGGGACCTGGCGCGCTGCGAGCGCGCAGCTAGTCGTCTTCGCGAGGCGGCGGGCGGAACAGGATCCGCTTGACCTCGGCGGCCGAGCCCCCGCCCAACCTGAGGGCGGTCTGGATGCCCTCGTTGCCGAGCTCGCCCGTGTCGAGCGCGCGGCGCAGCTCGTTGAGAGGCGCGAGGTCCTCCTCGCCGACGTGCTCGCGGGCGGTCTCGATCAGGATCAGATGCCGGGGCCTGCGCTGCGCGGCGGCGGCGCGCAGGAACGGCTCGCGCTCCTCCGGCGTGAACCCCTCGGTCGTGAGGACGACCGTCTGGCGGTTCTCCAGGCGCTTGGCCACGGCCGCTCCGAGCAGCTCGCCGGCGCGCTCGTCGAGCTCCTCCTCGCCGACGCGGCCGGCCAGCAGAGTCTTGACCTTGCGCAGCGAGAGCACCGCAGAGCGATCCTCGATCAGCCGCTCGATGAAGGCGTCCAGCTCCGCCGGCGAGGCGCAGGAGACGATCAGCAGGCTGCCGGGCGAGTAGCGAAGCCGATCGGCCGGGCGCAGCACGCTGCAATGGACGGTCAGGTTGGCGGGGCGCACCGGCGCGCCCTCACGGCGTGGCCGGTCGGAGGACCAGCCGGTCCGCTCGTCCTCTCCGATCTTCACGCTGCGCCCAGGGGGTCTTGTTGCCATCTCCCCCATCATGGCGTAATCGCTGCGCCTTCCCCGATCAGCAGGAGCTTCGCGGCGCGATCGAGGCGCTTGATGCGGGCCTCCTCGCGCATCGCGGCGCGACGGTCGGCCATCGACCGCGCCAGCACCAGCTCGACGGGCAGCCGCGAGGCCGTGTAGCGGCTGGCCGTGCCCGCCCGGTGGCTCGCAAGGCGGCGCTGCACGTCGGTGCTCCACCCCGTGTACAGCGAGCCGTCACGGCAGCGCAGCATGTAGACCCACGCCTCGGCCACGCCGGCCCTGCTATTCGGCGCCGGCGCGCACCGCGGACGGCGTCGGAACCGCCGGCAGCCGCACCGGTGTCGCGTGCATCGTGCGCAGGCGCACCTCCCGCCAGGAGAGCCCCTCGTTGAGGAGCGCCGGCAGGCCCATGATCAGCGCGGTCGAGACCTCGACGGCCTGCAGCACGATGCCGTAGGCGATCGCTTCGGGCGTTGAGACGTGGTAGGCGCCGGCCAGCACTGCGACGCAGGCCGCCTGGAACACGCCGACGTTGGCCGGGGTCGCCGGAATCACGGCAGTGACGTTGACCGCGAACAGGACCGCCGCGGCAGCGCCCGCGCCGGCGCGGTGGTCGAGGCCGAGCGCCACGAGCAGCAGCCAGCACGACAGCCACTGCAGCGCCCACGCGCCGAGCTGCGCGACGGTCGCGCGCGTCGCCGCGCGGGGGTGGCGGAACACCGACAGCCCCTGGCGCAGCCGCAACAGCGAGCGCCGGACGCCGATCATTGCCGTCTGCAGACGCCGGAACCGGGACACGGCCGAAGGCGGGATCAGGATCGGCGCCGCGAGCACGACGAGGATCGCCGCGAGCGGCGCCAGCGCGATCAGCACGAGGTTGCGGTCGTGGCCGTCGAGCACGCTGACGCGCGAGAGCGTGACGGCGCCGAGCACGCTCAGGGCGAGCAGGTTCAGCAGCGTCTGCGAGACGATCGTGCCGAGCACGACCGGCAGCGTCTCGCGCGCGCGTCCGAGGCGCCGGGCGAGGATCAGCGCACGGGATGGCTCGCCCAGGCGGGCCGGCAGCGTCGAGGACATCAGCACGCCGATGAACGTTCCCTGCATCGCGTCGCGGCGTTTCGCCGGCCGCCACGTCGGCGCTGCCGAGAGGATCGCGTGCCAGGCGATCGCCCTGGCGAACATCGCCGCGCACATCAGGGCCAGCCCGGCCGCCACGAGACCCGGCTTGGAGGCGACGAGCGAGGCGGCAACGCGTGCCACCCCGACGCGCTCCAGCGCGAGCGCGGCAAGCGCGGTGCCGAGTAGCGAGCTGCCGGCGACCGCTACTCGGCGCAGGGCGCGCAGACGGCGCGCGGAGGCGGGCGAGACGGCGGCGTTGGCAGCGGCCGCGGCCGGCTGCAGGCTCGCCAGACGCTGCGCCGGCACGCGGGGGAGCAGGTCCGACGGAGCCAGGCCGTAGCGCCGGGCGCCGCGGCCGAGCCGGCCGGTGCAGGCGCGCGCGCGCTCGGCCGTCACGATCGCCTGCTCGTAGGCGTCGG
>JAOPZS010000044.1 GCA_025963965.1 Solirubrobacterales bacterium | reverse complement strand
TGCGCCGGGACCGGGGCGCCCGGTGGCGCCCGGCGCGCCGGGACCGCGGGTCGCCGTCGTCGGCGTCTCGGGCGGCCTCACGTGCGGTGTGCGCGACCATGCCGGGCTGCTCGCCGGCGCGCTGGCCGAGCGCGGCCTTCCATGCACGTGGCACTGGCTGACCCGCACGGCGTCCTCGCCTCGCGGCGCCCGCGCCGAGCTGGGCGCCTGGACGGCCGGGCTGCCGGCCGAGCTCGAGCGAGCCGGCGCGCAGGCGATCCTCCTTCACTACTCGGTGTTCTCCTACTCCTACCGGGGCTTCCCGGTGTTCGTGCGCCCGACGATGGCGGCGCTGCGCCGCAACGGCCTGCCGCTCGTCACGATCCTGCACGAGTTCGTCTACCCATCCGGGCGCGGCGGCCTGCGCGGCAGGGCGTGGGCGCTGAGCCAGGCGATCGCGCTGCGCGGAGTGATGCGCGGCTCCGACGCCGCCGTCG
The DNA here is from genome assembly GCA_025963965.1 of Solirubrobacterales bacterium. Classification (GTDB taxonomy): domain Bacteria; phylum Actinomycetota; class Thermoleophilia; order Solirubrobacterales; family Solirubrobacteraceae; genus Palsa-744. Next base: position 69,941 of record JAOPZS010000044.1, on the reverse strand, counting down.
TCACGGCGCCGTTCCGGGCGGGCTGGCTGGATGCGCAGCCGTGGCTGGCGAAACGGCCCATCGCGCTCGCCCCCGTGTTCTCGAACCTGCCGTCGCCGGTTGGCCCCCGCGCGTCGGGTGCGCGCGAGCAACCCGTCGTGGGGTTGTTCGGGTACGGCTACGAGGGGGCCGCCGTGGCGATCGCGCTGGACGCGATGCAGATGCTGCATATGCGCGGTGTCGCGCCCCGCCTGGCCCTGCTCGGCGCGCCCGGCCGCGAGTCGCCGGCGGCCGAGCAATGGCTGGCGGGCGCGCGCGAGCGCGGCATCGAGCGTGACCTCTCGTTCTCAGGCGTGCTGCCGGCGCAGCAGCTCGCCGACGAGCTGGCCGCGTGCGATGTGCTCCTGCACCTGGAACCCTCCGGTCCGACGTCGCGCAAGGGAACGCTCGCCGGATCGCTGGCATCGGGAACAGCCGTCGTGGCGCTCGACGGCCCAAGACGCTGGGAGGAGCTGATCGAGGCCGAGGCGGCGCTGATCGTCGAGCCGAGCGCCGGCGGCCTGGCCGACGGCGTCGCGCTGCTGCTTGCCGACCTCGAGCGGCGCGATCAGCTCGGCGCACGCGGCGCCGCCTTCGCCGCCGCTGCGATGGGGCTCGCGCGCAGCGCGAGCGTAGTCGGCGAGCTGCTCAGAGATGCGGCGGGTGCCGGCAGCGGCGCCGGGGCGCCCGAGCGTCAGCCGCTCGCCCGCTCGGGCTGAGGCGCCCCATCCCCGCGGGCGGCGCTCCGGCGCGCGATGGCCTCGCGGATCACAGCGTCGAATTCCCGCGCCCGAGTCTCGTAGGAGAGCTCCTCGTGCAGCGCCGCTCGATCGAATGTCGGGGGTTCGCCGGAGAACTTCGCGCCGGCAAGCTGCTCGATCACGTCGGTCATGCCCTGCTCGTCCTCCGGGTCCACAAGCCACACGCCCGGCTTGCCCGATAGGTAGTCCCAGTTCTCACCTGCGGGCGCCCCCGCCAGGATCGGCCGATCGGTCGCCAGGTACTCATACGTCTTGGCGGAGATGCGCCCGCCGGGCGAGCCGTCGATGCGGCGCGGCAGCGTCAGGAACAGCAGGTCCGCGCGCGCCAGCGTGGCGGCGACCTCGCCGTGCGGGACCGGCCCGAGCACCGTGACGACGCCCTCGACGCCCGCGCTTGCGAGCGCTCTCGAGACGAGCGCCTCCGGGTAGGGGTTCCCGTGGACCGTCAGGCGGATCTCCTCAGCCCACTCGGGGTGCCGCGCTCTCGCGGCGAGGATCGCCCGGCCGATCACAGCCGGCGAGGAGGTCCGCTGGTCGAGCTTCACCAGCTCGTAACGGCCGAGCCGCGTCCACGCGCCGTAGAGGCGTGCCGCCAGGCCGCCTGCGGGCTCCTCCTCCAGCAGCGACCACCAGCCGGACATCGCCCCGGCGTAGGCGATCTCGAAGCCGCCGGGGCGCTGCGGCTGGGACGGGAAGTCCTCGCGGTCGGCGCCGTAGCGGACCAGGTGCATCCGGGGGCGAACCGCCTCCGCCTGGCGGGCCCGAACCTGGGCCAGGTTCCGCGCCGACACGTACACGACCGCGTCGGCGCGGCGCACGTAGAGGTCCTCGAGCCGGCGTGCGAGACGATGATGCAGCCGTGAGGGGAAGCGCGGGTGCATGTCCGTGCAGGTCGGGGAGTCGTCGAGGTTGAGGACCAGCGGTACGCCGGTGAGCCGGCTGAGCGCGAGCCCGGCGAGGCCGCCGCCGTAGGGCATCATGAACACGACGATCGCCTCGGGCCGGCGCGCGGAGATCAGGCGTCGCCCGGCGCGGATCGCGGGGCGAACCCAGAAGATCGACTCGTCCGGCCACACGAGCAGCTCGAGGAGCTTGTCGAGACGCAGGCGCCGCAGCGTCGAGAGCAGCCGCCGGGGCCTGCGGCTCGGGACGGTCTCGACGCGGACCGGCCCGGCGGAGTGCGGTCCGGCGCTCTCGCTGAGCACGGTGACGTCCCAGTCGCGGCTCAGCCGTGCGAGGAGCTTCCCGGCGCGGATCGCGGTCGGCGTCGTGTCGGGGTAGAACGACGGCGAGAGACAGAGCAGGGTGGGCCGTCGCCCGTCGTCGGGAGGCTCGGCCGCCACGCCCGGCATCGTAGCTGCAAGCAGGCAGCGGGCTATCAGGGCGCAGAGCCGACGGCGGGTGTACCGCCGGCGGGCGAACCGGCTGCGCTGGTCTCCGCCGTCCATGACGATCGCGCGCGCCGGTAGGCCTCGCGCAGCGCCTGGACGTGGCGCTCCGCCGAGAACCGCTCCGCGGCCATCTCGCGTCCGGCCGCGCCCATCGCCTGCTGACGCGCCGGATCTGCGAGCAGCTCGTTCAGGGCGCGGGCGAGGCCGGCTGCGTCCCCCGGCTTCACTGCCAGGCCGTTGACGGCGTCCTGCAGCCAGTCTCCGATCCCGCCTGTGAGGCTCGCGACAACCGGCCGTCCTGCCTCGAACGCCTCGATCCCTCCGAGGCCGAACGGCTCCGGCCAGATCGAAGGCATCGCGACGAGCGAGGATTCGGCGATCTCTCGCGCGAGCTCTTCGGAGCCGAGCCAGCCGGTGAACCGCACCCGGCCCGCGACGCCGGTGCGTGCCGCGAGCTCGCGCATCTCCTCCAGCCGCCAGCCATCGCCGCAGATCACGAACTCGGCGTCGACGTCGCGGGCAGCGCGGATCAGCACGGCGATGCCCTTCGGCGCGACGACGCGGCCCGCGAACAGGACGCGGCGCCGCTCGGAGTGCCCACCGCCGTGGGCCGGGCGCATCGTCGTGAACAGCGGCACGGTCGCGCGGTGCTCGATCCCGTTGATCGCCAGGTGCCGGTCGATCGCGCTCGAGTATGCGATCGCGAGGTCGCACGAGCGGAGTGCTTCCAGGCCGCCGGCGGCCTGCCGGTAGCTTCGCGGCAGGCGCCCCGGGTTGCTCGTGTGCGCGCAGTTCCGCAGCGTCAGGCTCGCCCAGCACCCGACCCCGTGGGCGCGCATGCACTCCTGCCCGGGCCGGAAGTAGTGGACCCCGGACGTGCAGGCGGTGTAGCCGTGAACGCTGAGGAGGACCGGTGCACGGCGGCGCAGCGAGCGCACCAGCACGGGATCGTCGACCTGGTGGAGGTGCACGACGTCCGGCTCACCGTCGAGCGCCGCTCCCATCCGCGCGGAGGGTGTGGCGTCCTGCTCGAACAGCGACGGGCTGAGGAGGACCTCGACGCCGGGCACACGCTCCTCGGAATCCACCCGGGCGCACAGCACGCTCACCTTCACGCCGTCGGCGGCCAGCGCGGCGGCGCTCGCGATCACGTGCGTGGCGACGCCTCCGTCGCGTGTCCAGCGCGGCGTCACGAGCAGCACCTCGCGTACGCCTAGCCCGGCCATCGGCCGATGATAGTTCAGAGCCCCCGCCCGTCTGAGAGGATCCCGCGATGCCGCCGATCAGACGCGCCGTCGCCTCGGTCTCCAGACGGCTGCAGCGGCCAGAGCTGCTGGCGGCCTTCTATCCCGGCGCGAGGCAGGCGCTGCGTGAGGAGATCGCGATCCGCGCCGTGCTGGCGAGCGCGCTGCGCGGCGATGGGGCCTACGTCGACGTCGGCGCCAACCTCGGCCAGGTGCTGCGCGAGGCGGTGCGGGTCGCTCCCGCCGCCCGGCACGTCGCGTTCGAGCCGATCCCGGGCGTCGCCGCCGAGCTGGCGCGGGCGTTCCCCGGCGTCGACTGCAGGCAGATGGCGATCGGTGCCGAGCCGGGCGTCGCCGAGTTCTGCCACTTCCGCAGGCTGGAGGGCTGGAGCGGGCTGCGGCGCAGTCCTGAGATCAGCGACGAGCGGGGTGACCCTGAGTTCATCGACGTCGACGTCTCGACGCTCGACGCAGAGGTCGGCGAGCTCGGCCCGACGGTTCTCAAGATCGACGTCGAGGGAGCCGAGCTGGGAGTCCTGGAAGGCGGACGCGGTGTGCTCGCCCAAGCCCGCCCCGTCGTGATCTTCGAGCACGTCGCCGCAGCCGCGGGCCTGTACGGCACCAGCTCCGCGGCGATCTGGGAGCTGTTCGCCGAGCTCGGCTACGAGGTCTTCGCGGTGACCGGAGAGGGGCCGCTCGCTCGCGACGCTTTCGCGGCCGAGCGCACCGTCGTGAACTGGCTGGCGCGACCCGCCTAGGCCGCGACGGAGAGCGTGAAGGGCGCGCTCGTGCTCGCCAGATGCGTGGTGCTGCCCGGGACGTGGAGTCGCAGCACGTATTCGCCGGCCTTCGCGAAGGCGTGGGAGATCTCGTATGCGGCCGTGGCGTCGACGGTCCCGGTCGCGATCGCGTGGAAGCCGATCCCGGAGTGGGAGCGCTGTTCGAGGTAGACGGCCTGGCCTGCCGGGGCCCCGGTCGCGGTTCCCGACAGCATCAGCGGCTGGCCGGCCGTAGCCGTCGCCGCAGCGGGGGTGGGGGTGAGGGCGAAGGCCACGCCCTCGAACAGCGACGTGGAGCCGGCCGTCGCGTCGGTCACGCGGTAGACCGTGTTCTGCAGCGGCGACTGCGCGAACGAGTACCTCCCGGCTTCGTCGGTGGCGCCTTCGGCGATCACCGTGAAGGCACCGCCGGTGGTGCGGGCGAGCAGCTTGACGGGAGCGTTTGCGGCGCCCGCCGCCACGCCGCTGATCGTCACGGTTTCTCCCGACAGCAGCGGGTCGGAGGAGCTCGCGATGGTCAGCTGAGGGTTCTGCGGCTGGGGGGTTTCAAAGGCGAGTGCTTCGGAGACGGCGAGAGCGTTGTGCCGTCCGGCGTGGACGATCGCGCGGACGCTGCTCGTGCCGGGCGTCTTCAGCGCGTGGACGATCGTGTAGGTCCCGTCGGCGCCGGCGTGCGTCCATGCGACCGATCGCCAGTGCTCGCCTGTCGTGGCATACGACACCTGCAGCGCCACCAGTGCTCCCGGTGCGGCAGGCGTGACGGTGCCCGTGAACGTCGACTTGGCGCGCTTGGCGTGCGCGGAGGCGGCGGGTGTCGAGGCCACGGAGGCAGGTGCCTGCACGCTGAGCGTGATCGCCGGAGTGACCTTGACCGCAGCGCGGGCGCGGTGACGGCCCACGCGCGCCTGGAAGACGGTGTTCACCTGCAGCGGCGCGGAGGTGATCGTGAATGAGCCGTCGGCTGCCGGCAGGGCCGTCTCGGCCAGGCTCGCGGCGGCGGCTCCACTGCCGCCATGGCGTTCGTAGATGGCGACGTGCTGCGCGGCGGCGGCGGCCGAGGTCGGGCAGGTGACGGTCCCTGTCACGGTGACCGTCTCACCTGAAAGGACGCGCGGCGAGCTGACGGCGACGCTGACGCTGCAGCCGCGATCGGTCGTGGTCGAGGGGGACGTTTCGGTGTTCGGTGCGGCCGTTTCGGCGGCGCCGCCGCCGTGGCGGGCGTTCCGCCTCGCTTCGCGCTGTTCGGCGCGGGCCGCATGGCGAGCTTCCGATTCCTGGTGGCGCTGAGCCCGTCGCGCGGCGCGTTCTTCGGCCCGCACCGCGCGCTGTTCTGCCCGCGCCGGGTTCGGCGCGGCACCGGCGGCGACCGGCCCGAGCGGGCCGGCGGCGAGGGCCGCGGCGCTGAGCAGGGCGACTGCGTTCAGAGGACGGCGAAGCTGGACCGGCACGTGCATGCATGGACTCCTGAAGAGAGGGGGCAACTGACGCCTCGCCCCCTATCGGCCGGACCACGCTGATGCTTGAGCGTTCAGCGGCGGGCCAGGACGTCCTCGTAGGCGCGTTCCAGGCGCGCCCCGAGCACACGCGGGTGATACCCCGCGGCGGCCCCCCTCGCGGCCTCGCCCAGGCGGCTGCGCTCGGCCGGGTCGCTGCGCAGCGCCGTCATCGCCGCGGTCAGCGAGCCGGCGTCGCGGCTGCGGAACAGACGGCCGGTGCGGCCGTCCACGATCAAGTCGGCGGGCCCACCCTCGTCGGGGGCGAGGACCGCCAGCCCGGCAGCCATGCCCTCGATCACCACCTGGCCGAACGGCTCGGGGATCACCGAGGCGTGCACGAGCACGTCGAGGGAGGCGAGCTCGCTCCAGACGTCCTCGCGGAAGCCGCGGAACTCGACCCGCCCTTCCAGGCCGAGCTGCGCGACCAGCGCGTGCAGCCCGCGCTCGTAGTCGTGCTCGCCGAACATCGGCTCGCCGACGAGGACCGCACGCTCCGGGCCGGCCGGGAAGGCCGCGGCGAAGGCGCGCAGGAACAGGTCCTGACCCTTCCACGGCGCGATCCGGCCGAGCATCCCGAACGTCACCGTGGCGGGGCCGGCGCGCTCGCGCCGCGGCGGGACCTCGACCGAGTCCGGGATCACGAGGCCGCGCTCGCGAGCACGTGCGGGGAGGGTCTGGAGGGTCGAGTCGGAGTTGGCAATGACGCCATCTGCGAGGCCCGCGATCGCAGCTCGCATCAGGCGCACGCCTGCTCGCGGCAGATAGTCCTCGGCAATGCGGTCGCGCAGGTGCCACACCAGCGGCACGCCGGCTGCTCGGGCGGCGATGCCGCCGTAGATCCCGGACTTCAGCGAGTTGGTGTGCACGAGGTCAGGGCGCAGCGCCCGCAGCCGCCGCGCCAGGCGGGCCGAGTAGGCAAGCGTCTGCAGCGTCGCGGCGGGAGCGCTGCCCGCCAGCCGCACCGCGTCGCGCCGCAGGTCGCGGGTCGAGGCGTTCAGCGCCAGCACCTCGACGGAGACGCCGGCCTGTTGCAGGCGCTCGGCGAGCAGCCCCTCCTCGCCGAGGATCACGTGCGCGTTGACTCCCTCCAGGTGGGGGAGCAGGCGCAGGATCGCGATCTCCCCGCCCGAGAGGCGCGCGACGTGATCGACGTAGACGACGCGCAGCCGGCGATCGCGCTCGCCGGCCGCGAGGCGGCGGTACAGCTCGAGGTGTCTGGCGGCGAGCTGCGGCCAGCCGTAGCGCGCGGCGAACTCGCGTGTGGCCGCGCGCGGCGGCAGAGCGCCACGGGCCGCCGAGCGCAGCCGGACCCCGAGCGCCGCAGCGTCGGCCGGGGGCACGATCAGCGACGGGTCCAGCGGCGCGGCGGCGTCGCGAAGCCCGTCGACGTCGGTCACGACGCTCGGCGTCCCGCAGGCTGCAGCCTCGAGCACGACCAGGCCGAACCCCTCGACGGCGAGGGTCGGCACGACCGCGACATCGGCGGCGCGGTAGACCTCGATCAGCTCCTCGTCCGAGACGCGGCCGAGCATCCGAACGCTGTGCTGCAGGGGAGGCAGCGCGGCGCGCTCGCCGAGCTCCCCTGCGAGCGGCCCGTCGCCGACGACGAGCAGCACCGATCCCGGTGGCAGATCGCGCTCGATCTCCGCCCAAGCGTCGAGCAGCCCGTCGATGCCCATGCGCGGCACGAGGCGCCGCACGCAGACGGCGACGAAGCCGTCCTGCTCGATCCCGAGGCGAGTCCTCGCGGCGGAACGGTCACCGGGCGTGAACACGTCCAGCGCCACGCCCGGCGCCCACACGTGAACGCCCCACGGGGCGATGCCGTACTGCTCGACGAGCACCCGCCGGAACGCCCCGGAGAGCACGAGATGGGCGTCGGCGGCCTTCAGGACGCGCCGCTCGAGCGCCTTGCGCACCGCGAAGCGCCAGCGCGAGCCGTCGCGGGCCGTCACGTTCTCCTGCGCCCACGGGCCCTGGAAGTGGAACACGGTGGGCCGGCCACGCAGCGCACCGAGCAGCAGCGGCCCGGCCGCATAGAGGGCGAAGTGCGCGTCGACGACGTCGGTCTGCTCGGCCGCGCGGCGCGCCGCGCGCCAGAACGCCCACATCCGGCGGGCAAGCGGCGCGGTGTGCCCGGCCACCGCCTCGATCGCGGCCGGCGCGTCCTCGGCCGGTCCGATCACGACGCCGCGAGCCCCGGGGAGCTGCTCGAACAGCGCGCGGTAGTAACGGTCGAGCCCGCCGACCGTCTGCGGGAACCAACCGAGCCCCAGCATCAGCGCGCGGGGGTCGGTGTCCATTGCCGGAAAAGTAGCGGACGCGGCCGCCCGGCGATATGCGACCATCACCGACCAGCCGGATGCCGAGCACGCCACCCGCACGCCGCCGGATCGCCGTGGTGCTCGACGGCCCCGGCACGCCCGCATGGCAGCTGCGCGCGCTCGAGGCCCTCAGCGCCTCGCCGCGCCTGGAGGTCGTCGCCGTGAGGCTCGCAGGAAGCACTCGGCGCGGCGTCGCTCGCAGGGTCCACGGCATGCTGGAGCGGCGCCTGTTCAGGCTGGGCCCGGATGCCCTCGCGCCGGGTCAGGCGCGCACCACCGAGCCGTCCCGGGCGGATGCGGGCGAGACCGAGCTCCTCGTATGGCTGGCGGAGAGCACTGGGCCCGACAGCGAGCCGGAGATCCTGTACCTTCGCCACGGCGGCCGCCGCGAGCCGGCCGAGGATGCCTTCCGGCGCGCCGTCCTTCGCGACGGGGCCCCGTTGGTTGAGACCGAGGCGGTGCTGCGCGGCGGGAGCGGGACGCGCCTGCTCGCGCGCACGGTCTCCGCGGCGAGGCCGTACTCGACGACGCTCAGCCGCGACCGGGCGCTGTGGAAGGTCGCGTCGATGGTCGCCCGTGCCGCCGCCGCCGGGGACGGGGAGCCGGCGCCGCAGGAAGCGCCCGCCGCTCGCGCCCCTTCGACCGCCGAGCTGCTCGCGCGCTCGCCGTGGCGGTGGCTGCGGATCCTCGGCGCGCGGGCGCTGTTCGCGCGACCATGGCAGGTGCTCGTGCGCGAGCGCGGGGAGGACCCCGCAGCGGGCTGGCCGGCAGCGCACGCGATCGTGAGGTGGCAGCCGGGGCACGCCTACGCCGACCCGTTCCTCTTCGAGCGCGACGGACGCCACCACCTGTTCTGCGAGGAGATTCGGCCGGACAGCTGGCGCGCGGTCATCTCCCACGTCGAGCTGCGCGCCGACGGCGCCACGGCCGGGCCGCCGGAGCCGGTGCTCGAGGCGGCCTACCACCTCTCCTATCCATTCCTCTTCGCCCACGCCGGGGAGGTCTTCATGATCCCGGAGACCTCCTCCCAGCAACGCGTCGAGCTCTATCGCGCCGTCTGCTTTCCGCGCGAGTGGCGTCGGGAGGCGGTGCTGCTCGAGGGGATCGCGGCCTCGGACGCCACGCTGCTCGAGCACGATGGGCGGCTGTGGCTGTTCGTCAACGTCGCCGCGCCCGGCGCCACGCTGCTCGACGAGCTGCACCTGTTCAGCGCGACGGAGCTGAGGGGACCGTGGGAGGCGCATGCGGGCAACCCGGTCGTCTCCGATGTGCGCGCCGGGCGCCCCGCCGGCGCCGTCCAGCGCTGGGGGGATCGGCTCGTGCGCCCGGCACAGGACTCGAGCCTCCGCTACGGCGGGGCGATCTCATTCCGCCAGATCGACGAGCTCACGGTCGAGCGCTACGCCGAGCACGAGATCGGGCGCATCGAGCCCGGCGACGTCGGCGGCCGGGCGACTCACACCTACGCCTCCGACGGCAGCTTCGAGGCGGTCGACCTGCGGCGCCGGCAGTTGCGCCCGAGGGCCGCGCCGAGGCGCGCCGCCGGGCGCGATCGAGGCTGAGACGCGCAGGTATAATCGGACCATGGCCCGCACGGTCGAGGGATCGACGCCCGACGGTGGCGGCGCCGCGCCATCCGCGATGATCGACCCGCGCGAGGCGAGAGAGGCCCGCGAGTCGGGCAGGCGCCTACCGGACTTCCTGATCGTCGGGCACGAGAAGTGCGGGACGACGGCGCTGTACAAGATGCTACTGGGGCACCCGCAGATCTTCATGCCGGCCGAGAAGGAGCCCCGGTTCTTCATCGCAGAGCGGACGACGCGCTCGCGGGAGGGGAACACGCGCAAACGGCCTGCGACGCTCGAGCAGTACCTGGCCCTGTTCGAGGACGCCGGGCCCGACCAGCGCGCCGGCGAGGCCTCGCCGCAGTACCTGCGCTACGCCGAGGCGCCGGCGGCGATCGCCGAGCTGAACCCGGAGGCGAAGATCATCGCGCTGCTGCGCGAGCCCGCGGACTTCCTGCGCTCCTACCACGGGCAGGCGCTGCACAACCGGATCGAGACGGAGAAGGACTTCCAGAAGGCGATGGAACTCGAGCCGGCGCGCCGCCGCGGCGAACGCTTCCCGCCCGGCTGCAACCGCAAGTCGTGGCTGCTGTACTCCGACCAGGTCCGCTACGCAGAGCAGCTCTCGCACGTCTACGCGAGCTTCCCGCGCGAGCAGGTGCTGGTGCTGATCTACGAGGAGTACCGGCGCGAGAACGAGGCGATCGTGCGTGAGGTCATGCGCTTCCTGGAGATCGACGACAGCCTTCCGATCGAGACCATCGACACGCCGGCGCTGAAGGACGTGCGCCTGCAGCGGCTGCACCACCTGACGACCTCGATGCAGGAAGGGCGACGCAATCCCGCGACGGTCGGGCGGGGTGTGCGGGCGCTGGATGCCGCGATCCCCGCCGCGGCGCGTGAGCGGCTCGGATCGAGCTGGCGCAAGCTGATCTACCGCCCGCGAGCCAAGCCGGACGCCGAGTTCATGGCGGGTCTGCGCCGGCGCTTCAAGCCGGAGGTCGAAGCGGTCAGCGAGTACCTCGACCGCGACCTCGTGTCGCTGTGGGGCTACGACCGGCTCGGCTGAGCCGGCGCCGGGCCGGCCGCCCTGCGGGCCCCTCGGCCGGCGCGTCGCACAGCGATGTCGCAGGCTTGTGAGGATGCCCGCGGCGGTCTTGCAATGTCACGCTGTACGCCCTAACCTCGGCGGACGCCCGTCCGCTGGTCGGGCTTGAGAGCGACGGCAAGCACCCTTACCCGAACCAAGACAAGCAAGGATGCCCGCCACCTATCACCTCTCGCATCTGCGCACGCTGGAGTCCGAGGCCGTGCACGTGATGCGTGAGACCGTCGCCGAATTCGAGCGCCCGGTGCTGCTGTTCAGCGGAGGCAAGGACTCGATCGTGCTGCTGCGACTCGCCGAGAAGGCGTTCCGGCCGGGCCCGTTCCCGTTCCCGGTGATGCACGTCGACACCGGCCACAACTTCCCCGAGGCGATCGAGTTCCGCGACCGCCGCGTCGCGGAACTCGGGGAGCGCCTGGTCGTGGCCTCTGTCGAGGAGTCGATCCGGACGGGCCGTGCGGTCGAGCAGACCGGCCCGCGCGCCTCCCGCAACGGGCTGCAGACGATCACGCTGCTCGATGCGATCGCCGAGCATGGCTTCGACGCCGCGTTCGGCGGCGCTCGCCGCGACGAGGAGCGAGCGCGGGCGAAGGAGCGGATCCTGTCCTTCCGCGATCGTTTCGGTCAATGGGAGCCCCAGAAACAGAGGCCCGAGGTGTGGAGCCTTTACAATGGCCGGATCCAAAAGGGAGAGCACGCTCGCGTCTTTCCGATCTCGAATTGGACCGAGCTTGACGTGTGGCAGTACATCGCCGAGGAGGAGCTGGAGGTGCCCTCTATCTATTTCGCCCACGAGCGCGAGGTGTTCTCGCGCGACGGCATGCTCTATGCGGTGAGCCCGTTTGTGGAGATGATGGACGGCGAGGTGCCGTTCGCCGCGCGCGTCCGCTACCGCACCGTCGGTGACATGAGCTGCACCGGGGCGGTCGAGTCCGACGCCGCCACGCTCTCGGAGGTCGTAGCCGAGATCGCCGCGACGGACGTGACCGAGCGCGGCGAGACCCGCGCCGACGATCGCGTCACCGAGGCGGCGATGGAGGATCGAAAGCGGCAGGGGTACTTCTGATGAGCGCCGGGGAGTCGTCCTCGCCGGCGACGAACGGGGGCAGCGCAGCGCAGACGGCCGCCGCCACGGTCGAGGCGGAGAACGCCGCGGAGGTGTTCCGGCGCCTCGCCGACCGCCCGGCGGACCTGCTGCGCTTTGCCACCGCGGGGTCGGTCGACGACGGCAAGAGCACCCTCATCGGGCGCCTGCTCTACGACAGCAAGCAGGTGCTCGCGGACCAGCTCGCCCACGTCGAGCAGGCCAGCCAGCGCAAGGGCGAGAGCTTCCTCGACCTGTCGCTGTTGACCGACGGGCTGCGGGCCGAGCGCGAGCAGGGCATCACGATCGACGTCGCCTACCGGTACTTCGCGACGGCCCAGCGGCGATTCATCATCGCCGACACGCCGGGGCACGAGCAGTACACCCGGAACATGGTGACCGGCGCATCGACGGCCGACCTGGCGATCGTGCTGGTCGACGCGCGCAAGGGTGTCCTTGCGCAGTCCAAGCGCCACGCCTTCATCAGCTCGCTGCTCGGCATCCCGCACGTCGTCGTTTGCGTCAACAAGATGGACCTCGTCGACTTCCAGGAGGAGGTGTTCGACGAGATCGTCGAGGAGTTCGACGCCTTCGCGGCGCGCCTCGAGCTGCCCGACGTGACGTTCATCCCGATCTCGGCGCTGCTCGGCGACAACGTCGTCGAGCGCTCCGCGACGATGCCGTGGTACCAGGGCCCGCCGCTGCTCTACCACCTCGAGCACGTTCACATCGCCTCCGATCGCAACCTGATCGACGTGCGCTTCCCCGTGCAGTGGGTGATCCGCCCGCCGGCGACGAGCGTCGTCGACTACCGCGCCTACGCCGGCCAGGTCGCCGGCGGCATCATGCGCCCCGGAGACGAGGTCGTGGTTCTTCCCGGCGGCCAGCGCTCGACGATCGCCGGGATCGACTCGTTCGACGGTCCCGTCGAGGAGGCCTTCCCGCCGATGTCGGTGGCGCTACGGCTGAGTGACGACATCGATGTCGGGCGCGGCTCGACGATCGTCCGCACGCACAACCAGCCGACGGTCGCCAACCGCTTCGAGGCGCTCGTCTGCTGGATGTCCGAGCAGCCGCTGCAGGCCGGGCGGCGCTATCTCGTCAAGCACACGACACGCACGGCGATGGTCGGCAAGGTCGAGGTTCGCTACCGGATCGACGTCGAGACCCTGCGCCGCGACGAGAACGTGCAGACGCTGGCGCTCAACGACCTCGCGCGCGTGCACCTCGAGCTGAGCTCGCCGCTGGTGTTCGACTCCTACCGCCGCAACCGTGTGACGGGCAGCCTGATCATGATCGACGAGGCGAGCAACGACACGGTCGCCGCCGGTGTGATCCTCGACACGGAGGTGGAGGAGGCGGCGGTCGCCCGCTCGGGCAGCGAGCGCAGCCCCAACGTCCGCTGGCAGGGCTCGCGTGTGACCCGCGAGCGTCGCCGCGAGGCGCTCGGGCACGGCGGCGCGACGCTGTGGTTCACGGGCCTGCCCGGCGCGGGCAAGTCGACGATCGCGGCGGCTGTCGAGGAGCGGCTGCTGCAGATGGGTCGTCCGGCGTTCCTGCTCGACGGAGACAACCTGCGCCACGGACTCAACGGCGACCTCGGCTTCGACGAAGGCGCCCGCGCGGAGAACGTGCGGCGGACCGCTCACGTCGCGAGGCTGCTGGCCGAGGCTGGCACCGTGGCGCTGGTGAGCCTTGTCAGCCCGTACGCCGCGGATCGCCGCAACGCGGCGGCGCTGCACGCGACCGACGAGCTGAGCTTCTTCGAGGTCTTCGTCGACGCTCCGCTCGAGCTGTGCGAGCAGCGCGACCCGAAGGGCCTCTATGCCCGCGCCCGTGCCGGTGAGCTGTCCGGCATGACCGGCGTCGGCGCACCGTATGAGGCTCCCAGCGACCCGGATCTGAAGCTCGGCAGCGACGGCGAAACTGTCGAGCAGGAGGTCGAGCGCGTGATGGCGCTGCTCCGGGAGCACGGAATCGTCTAGCGCCGCGCGGTTCGCGCCCGTGGGCGCACCGCAGCCCTAGCCGTGGTGCTTGGCTGTCGCCTTCGGCGCGCGGATCAGCACGTTCGCGCTGTTACCCGATTCCAGCGCCCCCTTCGGCAGCCGCACGAACACGCGGTAGCGGAAGGTCCCGCTGAGGTTGACGATGACGCTGTAGCGCGACAGCGTCCCGGTCGCTCGCTTCAGCGACGTGCCTCCGACCGAATGCGGGCGCGGCCCGCTGCGTTTGCTCTGAGCCTTCTGGGGCAGCAGTTGCTGCACGACGACGGGGGCTCCAGGGCGCGAGGGCGCGACCGTCCCGTAGATGCGGTAGACGCCGGTGCGGCCGGCAGCGCGGACGTGCACGGTGATCCGCGGGACGACGTGCACGAGCACGACCGGGCTGTAGACCGGGCGCGGCGCGAGCGCCACGAACCTGAACTCGGTGTTCTGGGTGATCTTTGCGACGTTGAAGGTGAAGCTCCCGGTGCGGGTGGAGAGGACGGTGCCGCTGAGCGTCGTGAACGGCGCCGTGAAGGGGAACGGGGTCGCCTGCAGCGAGAGCGGTTTGCCGGCATTGCCGAGCCCCGTGAGGCTGCCGCCCAGTGACAGCAGGCTGCCATACGTCGTCGAGATCTGTTCTTCGCGGCCTTTCGCGACGACGAACTTGAGCTTGCTGGTCTTGCCGCCGGTGAAGCTCCTGTCGGCCCCGGGAACCGGTCCGAGCACTTTTCCGTCATGGGCCGTGTACCGGCCGACGATCCGGTAGTGGTAGCCGGGCAAAATGCCCGTGACGGTCTGGCCGACCTTGACGACTTTCAGCGGAGCCGGGATCGGCACGGCGACTTCTTTGCTCTTCGACCCGTAGGTCGTGGTCGGGCCGTATTCGAAGAAGTAGCTGGTGGCGAGGCCTTCGGTGTTGACGGCGCCCTGGAGCTGTGCGGTGGTCCCGGAGACGTGGGACACGCCTCCCGTGGAGAAATGCGCCGTCGGTTCGCCGGCGGCGAGAGCAGCGGAGGGCAGGGCGAGGCACGCCAGAGCGGCCGCCGCCGTGGCAAGCCGCCCGATTGCGCGGGTCCGGCCGGTGCCGATCGTCGTGCTGATCCTGCTGGCGCTCATCCTGGCTGTCCGTCCGTCCTCTTCGCTCGTTTGCAGATCCACCCGCTCCGCGGGGCATCGCCGGCAGCGCGGGCTCCCTCTCACGTAACCCCTTGCCGCCGCGATCGTTGCGCACGGGCGGGGCCTGCTTGGAAGGGGTGGGTCCGCAAATGGTAGGGGCGCCTTCGGCAATCGCAACCCTGCCCAACTCTGAACATAAAGCTGATATGTTTGATGAGGAATAGCCAATTCCTCGAGACCCCGGAGAGCCGATGCTTCTTCTGCTGATCATCCCAGCCGTGTGGGGCACAGCCCTCGTGCTCGTCGCGGGCCTGTGCTTCACGGCCAAGATCGGCGATTCAGAGCTTTCCCGAGACCGGATGACCGAGCACGAGGCGGATCTCGCGGCGCCGGTCGCGCTGGCGGTGCCGCACGGGGAACCGCAGGCAGGCGCCGAGCGGGCGCATCCGGCCCGCGGCGCCCGCGAGCTGGCCGCCTGAGCCCTCACATGAGAATTCCCTGCAAACGCAGGGGTTACGTGACACAGCAGGAATGATCGTGTGAAGCGGCCGTGAACACGACGATGGATTCGCGTGAGGGCCGGGTCGCTAAGCTGCCACGCCATGATCCACACCCTGCCGCTCGCCACCGCCAACCCGATCAGCTACTTCCAGGCGGTGATCCTCGGGCTCACACAGGGGATTGCGGAGCCGTTCCCGGTGTCCAGCCTCGGACACGGCGTGATCCTTCCTCGCCTCGCCGGCTGGCACATCAACCAGAACGACAAGTTCTTCCTGACCTTCCTGATAGCGACCCATCTGGCGACGGCGATCGTGCTGCTGCTGTTCTTCCTGCGCGACTGGGTGCAGATCGTCGGCGGCCTGGGACGCTCGCTCAAGCAGCGTGAGATCCGCGCGGATGACAAGTACGCCCGCCTCGGCTGGCTGCTGGTTGCGGCCACGATCCCGGTCGGCGTCATCGGGCTCCTGCTTCAGGAGCCGCTGCGGAAACTGTTCGCCTCGCCGCAGCTCGCCGCGGCGTTCTTGATCGTCAACGGCATCGCTCTGCTCACGTTCGAGCGTCTTCGCCGCCGGCCCCCGCGCCCGGGCGACTACGAGGGTGACGTCGACGGGCGCCTGGCCAACCTCACGTGGCGGCAAGCGATCGCGGTAGGGACCTCACAGGCGGCCGCGCTGATACCGGGCATCTCTCGCTCGGGCTTCACGATGGGCGGCGGACTGATCGTCGGCCTGTCCAACGAGGACGCCGCCCGCTTCGGCTTCCTGCTCGCCACTCCGGTGATCTTCGCGGCCGCTGCGCTGAAGCTGCCCGAACTGCTCGGGTCGGCCGGCAACGGCGTCCGCGGGCCGGCGCTCGTCGCGGCGCTCTGCGCAGCGGTGACGACGTTCTTCGCCGTCAAGTTCCTGCTCCGCTTCTTCAAGACGAACCGGCTCACCCCGTTCGGGGTCTACTGCGTGCTGATCGGCTTGATCAGCACGCTCGTCTTCGCCCTCGGCGGCTGAGCCGGGGCGAGGTTCAGAGCGCCGGTGAGTCGGTGCGGGTTTTCGGGCCCGTCTGAAACCAGGCGAACGCGAAGCAGGCCAGCGCGACCACCAGCGCGGCGATGCCGTGTTTGGTGTGGTGATGGCCGGCTTCCGGGTCGCTGGCCGAGCTGTGTCCCGGGAAGAACGAGGGCAGCGAGTGCTGGGGCTCGACGAAGTAGATGACGGCCACGACGATCAGCAGGATCCCGAGGATCACTGCAGGTACGACGAGGCGGCGAAGGTTCTGGTTCATCGGGGGAAGGGTAGTGGTCGCCGAGGCGCAGCAGCGGAACCTCTCCGCGTATCTCGCAATGATGTGGGCCTATGCCGATTCCGAGAACCCCTCCCAAGATGTTCGAGACGCGCAGCCAGGCCTGGAAGGAGGTCGGGCTGATCCGCCAGATCAGCCCGAAAGTCGTCAAGCGGGCACGCCTGGAGGTGCTGGTGCTGCTGCCGCTGTTCGCGGTGATCGTGTTCATCTACGACAACCGCGTCAAATTGTTCGGCAAGACGATCCCTCGCCGGGGGCACGTCCCGGCCCACAAGGAACTCGAAGCGGCGCTGGAAACGCCCCTCACGGTGATCACCGTGATCCTGCTCGTGATCCTCGGATGGGCGATCGCCCGCGACGTCGGGCGTGGGCTCGGCCCGGCGCTGTTCCGGCGTCTGGACCCGGCGACGGCCGGCACTGTCGGGTTCCTGATCCGGCTCGGGACCGTCGTGCTCGCGCTGATCGTGGCGCTGCAGGTGGCAGGGATCCAGGCCAAAACGCTGGCGCTGGGCGGCGCCTTCACCGCCGTGGTCTTCGGTCTCGCCGCGCAGCAGACGCTCGGCAACCTGATCGCAGGGACCGTGCTGCTGAGCGCGCGCCCGTTCCGCGTGGGCGAGCGCGTGCGCCTGCAGGGTGGCGGGCTGGCCGGGCAGGTCGAGGGGATCGTCTCCTCGCTGGGGCTGCTCTACACGACGTTCGCGACGGGCGAAGACTCGATCCTGGTTCCCAACAGCGTCGTCCTGAGCGTTGCGATCATGCCGCTTCGCGAGCCGGAGGCGGTCAACCTGCGAGCCCGGCTGCGGGCGGGCATGACCCCCGGGGACCTGCAGGAGATCCTCGAGAAGTCGCTGCAGACGCCGTTGCGCGACTCGCCTCGGATCACGCTCGAGGAGCTCGACGGCAGCGAGGTCGTGGTGCGCATCGCGGCGACGCCGCGTGTCGCGAGCCAGGGTCGTCATCTCGCCTCGGAGCTGCTCTCGATCGTCTCCCGCGAGACGCGGGCACGGGCCGACGTGGCCCCGGGCGAGGACCCGGCGTCGCCAGGCGGCATGACGCTGGAGGGCTCCTCGCCTCTTGCCCCCGAGGACGGGCCAGGCACTTCCCAGGGCGCCCCGCGCCAGCCCCACCCGGAGGCGCCTCAGCGAGCGGAGAGGCCGTAGCGCAGGAACAGCGTCGAGCCGCTCCGCAGCGTCCCCAGCAGCTCGAGCTGAGCCGGCTCATCGAGCTCGCCGCCGGCGAGGATCCGGAGCGCCTCGCCGCCGCTCGGCTCGCCCCCGGCGAGCAGCGGCGCGACCGACAGGAACAGCTCGTCCAGCAGGCCCGCGCCGAGCAGTTGGCGCGCGAGGTGAGGACCGCCCTCGCAGAGCACGCTTGCGACGCCGAAGCGCTCGGCCAGCTCGGCCAGCGCTGTGGCAAGGTCGAGTTGCGGGCCTGCCGAGCGGATGTAGTCCACCTCCGCCGCGGTCGCGGGCAGGCTGGCCGCCGAGGCCGTCAGCACGACCACTCTCGCGCCGGGGCACTGCAGCAGCGGGATGTCCTCGCCGAGCGCGAGGCGTCCGGAGACGACGCAGGCGATCGGCTCGGGCGCGAGGCCGCGCCGCACGCGCTCCCGACGGCGCGCCTCGTCGCGGATGATCCTTCCGTAGCGCTCCGTGCGCACCGTCCCGGCGCCCACCAGCACCGCGTCGGCCGGGCTGCGCAGGGCATGGAACAGCGCGCGGTCGGCCGCGTCGCTGATCGTCCCGGAGCGCCCCCCGATGGTCGCGCGGCCGTCGACCGTGGAGATCATGTTGAGCATCACGCGCGGACGTGGCGGCGGCGGGGAGCGCCGCTCCCACAAACCGAGCTGCTCGACGAGCTGCTCGGGCGTGAGGTCCTCCCCGGCGGGCAGCAGCCGTTGCAGACGGATGTCTGTGCCCTCGCCCGGCGGAGGCTCGCTCTGAGGGGCGTCGGCCATGCTGGAACACTAGCCGTGCCACGAGCGGCGGCGGGCGTCCCCGAGGCGGAGCCCCGGCGGTGCCGACGCGGCGGAAACATCTCGACAACACGACCCGGCGGCGACGTGCTACTTTCGTCTCGTATGGCCGGGCAACGGCCCGGTGAAAGTAGTGCAATCGCACGCAGGTCGAAGCTCTGAGCAGCATCCTCCGCGTAGCAGGAGCACACACCGTGGAGGAGTTCACACCATGCCTACCGGCACCGTAAAGTGGTTCAGCGACGACAAGGGGTTCGGTTTCATCACCCCTGACGACGGCGACAAGGACCTCTTCGTCCATCACACCGGCATCAACGGCGAGGGTTACCGCTCGCTGCAGGAGGGCGCAAAGGTCTCCTACGACCCGGAGCAGGGCGACAAGGGCCCCAAGGCCGTCAACGTCTCGGCCATCTGATCGCGACCGGAGCGGAACGCTGCTCAGGGCCCGCTTCGGCGGGCCCTCTGCGTTCAGGGCCTCACCGGACCGCCCATCGCGCCCCTCGCGGGCGCCGTGCTGTTTAATCGCCGGTTCAAGCCTGCATGACCGGTGAAGCGACCACCCTCCCGCTGCGCGAGCGTCCCGCCGGCCTCCGCGACGGGCTCGTCAGATGGCTGCGTCCGAAGGGACGGGCCGACGCCGACGCCGTAAGCGGTCAGCGCGCTGTCGCGGTCGCGCTGACGGCGATCGTCGCACTCAGCCTGTTCCTCGTCGTGATGGCGGCCAATCGGCCGAGCCTGCTCTCCCCGACGACGCACAACAACTTCTACCCGCGTTGGATGGCCGGTCCGCTCGGTGGCCTTTGGCCTGGGCTGACGGGCAACAGCACGACGCTGAAGATCATCTTCAGCATCGCGGTCGTCGTGATGTACCTGTGCTACCTGCTCGTGCTGCGCCGCAGCAGGGCCGTGCCGGCGCGCTGGGTCATCGCCACCGTGCTTGCCGTCCACGTGGTCTTCATCCTCTCGCCGCCGCTCGCCCTGACAGACGTCTTCAACTACATCAACTACGGGCGCATGGAGGCGGTGCACCACCTGAACCCGTACACGACGATTCCGATCCTCGAGCCACACGACGACCCGAGCTACGCGCTCAGCAACTGGCACCAGCTACTCAGCCCCTACGGGCCCCTGTTCACGATGCTGACGTTCGCCGTCGTGCCGCTTGGTGTCGCGGGGTCCTTCTGGGCCCTGAAGATCGTGCTGGCGGCGACGAGCCTGGGCACCCTGCTGCTGGTATGGAAGTGCGCGCGACTGCTCGGTCGCGATCAGGTGACGGCGCTCGCGCTGATCGGGCTGAACCCGATCGTGCTCGTATGGGGTCTGGGCGGCGACCACAACGACTTCCTGATGCTGTTCTTCATCATGCTCGGCTTCTACCTGCTGCTGCGGGCGCGAGAGCAGGAGCGCCACCGTGAGCAGCGGAGCGGTCCGTGGTTCGCACCGGTCTCGCCCGATCTGCTCGGCGCGGGCGCCGCGTTCGTCGTGGCGGCCGGGCTGAAGGCCTCCGGAGGCGTGCTGATCCCGGTGGTGCTCGCCGGTCTGCTTCGTCACCGCCGCGCGCTCGCGCAGGTGCTCACGGGGATGCTGCTCGCCGCAGTCGCGGTCGGCGCGGCGAGCCTCCTCGCATTTGGGCTGCACATCCCCGATCTCAGCACCCAGAGCCGCCTCGTCACGAGCTTGAGCGTGCCCAACCTGATCGGGCTCGTGGTCGGCGCGGGAGGGGAGACCGAAACCCTGCACAAACTGCTGACGGTCGCGCTGGCGGTGTCCGTGCTGGCCTGCTGCTGGTTCGCCTGGGGTCCCCGCCGGCTGCGCGCGGGCGCGGCCCCGGAGAGCGCAGGAGCGGCCGATCCGGGCGAGGTGAGACGGGCGGGCGAAGGCGCCGCGGCCCGCACGATCACCGCCAGCGGATGGGCCGGCGTGGCCCTGCTGGTGACGCTCAGCTGGGTGCTCCCGTGGTACGTCCTGTGGGTGCTGCCGCTGGCGGCGCTGTCGCCGTCGCGGCGGTTGCGGAACACCGCGCTGGTGCTCGGCGCATATCTGATCATCGCCTGGGCCCCCGCCTCGGGGAAGCTCTGGAACGTGATCGGCTTCTATCCCGAAAAGACGGCGCTGGGCCGCCTGCACCAGCGCTACGTCCGCGAGCTGCTCAACTAGTCGGGCGATGTCGCAGGAGAACGTGGAGAGCGTACAGACGGCGCTGGAGCATTTCGCAACGACGGGCGAACCGGCCTGGGACAGGTTGCATGAGGATGTTGTTGTCTACGACCACGACATCCTGGACGCGGGGGACTACCGCGGGCACGCCGGGTTCGGACGCTGGCTTGAGGATTGGGCCTCGGCGTGGTCGGCGTACGCGATGGAGCCCGAGGAGTTCTTGGACGCAGGCGAGCGCGTCGTCGCGTGCGTTCTCCAGACGACGACCGGGCACGGAAGCGGCGTAGAGCTCGAACGCCACGACGCGATGGTCTTCGAGTTCCGCGACGCGAAGATCGTGCGCCTCGACTATTACAACAACAGGCAGCAGGCCCTCAAAGCCGTCGGACTGTCGGACGAGGCGTGAAGCGTCTCGCTGGATCCTCCTAGTCGGCGTCGGGCGGGCGCCGCGCGAGCTTGCGCTGCGAGGCCTCTCGCTTGGTCGCGAGCCTGCGCTCGCGCGAGGCCGACGTCGGTTTCGTGGCGCGTCGCTGCCGCGGCACGGCGAGCGCCTCGGAGATACGCTGGGCGAGCCGCTCCAGGGCGAGCTCGCGGTTGCGGGCCTGTGAGCGGGCGTCCTGGGCGACGGCTGCGATGCGCGGCCCCGCCCGGGCTATCAGCCGCTCGCGCTGGGAGTCGCTCAGCGTGGCCGAGCCACGCACGTCGAACACCGCTTCCACGCGCGAGGCGGTGACGTTCGCGTGCTGGCCGCCGGGGCCCGACGAGCGGCTCGCACGCAGCGTGATCTCTGCGAGTGGCAGCTCGAGCCGCCCGCGGATGTGCAGCGTCCGGGGGGAGCGCTCGCCCTCGGCCATCCGCCCGGCTATCCCTGGCCGCCGCCGAGGTCGTGGATCGCGCGGACGCGCTGCTCCTCGCCCTCGGGCACGCGGCCGTCGCGCCCGACGTAGCCATCCTTGCCGCCGGCGATGAGGTAGATCGCCTCGACCGAGCCGCTGTTGCGGATCTTGCGCGAGGTCGCCGCGTCGACGCGGGCGATGCCACCCTCGGTGAGCGTCTGCACGGTGCCGTCGCCGAACTCGATCTCGATCGCGCCGCGGTGGACGAAGTACAGCTCCTCCTGCTCGTCGTGGTAGTGGGCACCCGTTTCGACGCCCGGCGGCAGGACGATCGCGTTGACGCCGAAAGCGGTCACGCCGAGGCCCTTGCGGACCTTGCGGAAACCAGGGCCCTCGCCGAGGTCGTCGAGGTTCCCGGCGGCCCAGCCGTTGCCGCTGCTCACGTTCGGAAAGTCGGTAGAAGCCTCCATCAACGAACTCCTCTCTAGTGGTCGGCCACGGTCCCGCCCTCCGGCGAGAGCGCCCGGCCCTGCTCGGCCCAGCGCACCAGGCCCCCATCCAGTGAGTATGCCTCGTAGCCGCTCGCGCGGAACGCTTCGGCGGCCATCCGCGAGCGCGCGCCGACGCGGCAGTAGAAGACGACCGGGTGAGCCCGGTCGATGCTCGGCGCCTGCGCGGTCAGCTGTGTGAGCTCGACGTGGCGCGTTGCCTCGATGTGGCCGGCCTCGCGCTCGTAGGGCTCACGGACATCGATCACCTGCAGCGCGGGGTCGCTCTGCATCCACTCGGCCAGCCGTGCGCCGTCGATCGCCAGTACCTGCGAGCTCGCGGCGTCACTCATCACCTGAGCCTAGCGGCGCTGCGTCGCGCCGGGCCGCGTCGAGCGCGGGTCCCGGTGGGGCCGACCAACCCGTCCCCGCGGGGACTAGTAGACGGGCGGCTCGCGGTAGGCGTCGCGTTCGACCACACGCTCACCACCCACACCCCGACGGGGCGCCCAGGCGAACATGTAGATGATCGACAGCACGAGCCCGATGACCCCGACGATGATCAGGATCAGCCCGACAGTCGTGATCGAGATCCCCGACACGCTGGCGGTAACCGCATAGCGGAGGATCGCGCCGACGGCGATCAGGAATATGGATGTTCCAAGGGGCACGACAGTTGATTACCCGTCGGGGGCGCGGCGAAACCGGATGTCCAGCGCCGTCCAGGCATGGGGCCTCCCGCTGGACGGGGCCGCTCACCACGCCCCACCACTAGGATCCGTTCGATGGAGGCCGTCGGCGACGTCTACACGATTCCCCAGGAGCATCTGGATCTCTGCGCGACGATCGGGCAGATCGCCCGCGAGAAGATCGCCCCGCGGTCGGCCGAGATAGACGAGAAGGCCGAATACCCGTGGGACGTGCGCCGACTGCTCGCCGAGCAGGACATCCTCGGGTTGCCGTTTGGAGTCGAGTACGGCGGCACGGGCACCGGCACGCTTATGCTGAACATGGCGGTCGAGGAGATCGCCAAGGTCGACGCCTCCTGCGCCCTGATCCTGATGGTGCAGGAGCTGGGGACGCTGCCGATCCAGCTGTTCGGCTCAGATCAGCTCAAGGAGCGCTTCCTGCCCGGATGCGCGAGCGGTGAGCGCTCGCCGGCGTTCGCGCTGTCGGAGCCCGAGGCCGGGTCCGACCCGGCCGGGATGAAAACGACGGCGGTGCTCGATGGCGAGGAATGGGTGATCAACGGCACCAAGAACTGGATCAGCAACCTCGGCGTCGCCGACTTCTACATCACGTTCGCCGTGACGGACCGCGAGACGCGCCGGCTGACGGCGTTCGTCGTCGAGGCCGACCGTCCGGGGTTCAGCGTCGGCAAGCTCGAGCACAAGCTCGGGATCCGCGCCTCGCCGACCGGCCAGCCGATCTTCGAGGACGTCCGTGTCCCGCAGGAGAACGTGATCGGGCAGGTCGGGAAGGGCCTGTCGGTCGCGCTCGGCACACTCGAGCGCACGCGCCTCGGCGCCGCCGCGCAGGCTGTCGGCATCGCCCAGGGTGCCACCGACTACGCCGTCGCCTACGCCGCCGAACGCGAGCAGTTCGGCCAGCCGATCAACGAGTTCCAGGGGATCCAGTTCAAGCTCGCCGACATGGAAATCAGCACGGCGGCCGCGCGGGAGCTGCTCTACAAGGCGTGCGCGATGGCCGACCAGGGCCATCCGCAGCGGGCCAAGTACTCCTCGATGGCGAAGGTCTTCTGCTCGGACACCGCGATGGCCGTGACGATCGAGGCCGTGCAGGTGCTGGGGGGCTACGGCTACGTCAAGGAGTACCCGGTCGAGCGGATGATGCGCGACGCGAAGATCACCCAGATCTACGAGGGCACCAACGAGATCCAGCGCGTGGTGATCGCGCGCACGCTCAAATGAGGCCGGGCCTGACGGCGCCCACGGGCCGCTGAGACGGCAGGCGGCGGGCATGAGGCTCCGGCTTTGGCATCATGCGGCTGTGGGGCTCGTGACCAGCACCGTGGGACTCTGACGTTGCGCCGGGGAGCGGGGGGGAGCCACGCTCGCCGCGTCGGCTTCGCGGCGCTCGTCGCGATGTCTCTCGGCCTCGTCGTGCTGGTCGTCGGCCAGGGCTTCAGCTCGATTGGAGCGGTGCGCGCCCTCGAGGACGTGGCACTGGGAGTGATCGTGGCGGCCCTGCTGATGGGCAGCGTCGCGTTCGTCGCCGTGCGGTTGGCCGGCTGGCGCGATCCGGAGTCCGAGAGCGAGTTCGAAGACATCGTCCGCCACTCCGAGCGCCTGGCGCGCGAAGGGCTCGCGGTCGACCCGGACGAAAACGACTTCATCGATCTCGACCCGCTCGACGACCAGGACTTCGAGGAGCTCGTCCGGGACGCCCTCGACGATCTGCCCGACCTGCTGCGCAACGCGCTCGCCCACGTCGCCGTGGTGATCTCCGACGGAGGCCGGCGGGCCGGCGCGTACGGGCTCTACCAGGGTGACGGCGCCACCCGCCAGGACGCCCACGACCGCATAGTGATCTTCCGCGACACGCTGCGACGCGACTTCGGCCATGACGCCGACACGCTCCGCGACCAGGTGACGCGCACAGTTCGCCACGAGCTCGCCCATCACGTCGGATTCGACGAGCTCGGAGTCTCCCGCCTCGACCTCTGATCTGACGCGCGCAGACGCGGCGCGCATGTGCGTCCTCGGCCGCTCACGTGCAGGGGCACATCTCGCTCCCTGCGTCCTTGCTGCGCTTGGTCTACGGGCGTCAGTTACGCATGCTGGTCGCAACTTGGCGGCGCGCGGTTTAGGGGGTAGATCTTCTAGGATCTGGCTTCGCGCCTAGAAGCTCGTGATCGCAGGCGCGTCCACCTACCAAGGAGAGAGATTCTCAGATGCCCGAAGCAGTGATCGTCGATGCCGTCCGCACGCCCATCGGTAGGGCTGTCAAGGGGTCTCTGAAATCAGTCCGCGCCGACGACCTCGCCGCGGTTCCGCTCAAAGCGCTGCTCGAGCGCAACCCGTCGCTGGAGACCGGCGGCTCGATCGTCGACGTGATGATGGGCTGTGGCTTCGCCGAGGGCGAGTCCGGCTACAACATCGGCCGCAACGCCACGCTGCTGTCGGGCATCGATCACCACGTCCCCGGCACGACCGTCAACCGCTTCTGCGCCTCCTCCCTGCAGACCACGCGCATGGCCTTCCACGCGATCAAGGCCGGTGAGGGCGACACCTACGTGGCGGCCGGCGTCGAGGCCGTCTCGAGGGCGGGCAAAGGCGCCGACTTCCAGTTCCATCCCGAGCTCGACGGGTCCGAGAACTCGATGTACAACGTCTACATCCCGATGGGCCTGACAGCCGAGAACGTCGCCGACCGGTGCAAGGTCAGCCGCGAGGCGCAGGATGAGTGGGCGGCGATCTCCCAGCAGCGCGCCGTTGCGGCCCAGGAGTCCGGCCACTTCGACAAGGAGATCGTCGGCGTCACCGCGCCCGCCCACACGGTCAAGGACAAGGAGGGCAACGACGTCGAGGTGCCCGAGCAGTTCGTCACCAAGGACGACGGGCCGCGCGCCGGGACGACCGCTGAGAAGCTCTCGGCGCTGCCGCCCGTGTTCAGGCCCGACGGCACCGTGACAGCCGGCAACGCCTGCCCGCTGAACGACGGCGCGGCGGCGCTGCTGATCACGACGCCCGAGCGCGCAGAGCAGCTTGGGCTGAAGCCGAAAGTGCGGATCCTCGCCTCGACCGTCGCAGCGATCCGCCCGGAGATCATGGGTCTCGGCCCGATTCCGGCGATCGAGATGCTGCTCAAGCAGACCGGCATGAAGATGGAGGACATCGACGTCGTCGAGATCAACGAGGCCTTCGCCGCGCAGATCGTGCCGTGCCGCGAAGACCTCGGCATCGACGCCGAGAAGCTGAACCCGTTCGGCGGCGCGATCGCCCTCGGGCACCCCTTTGGGATGACCGGCGCGCGGATCATGACGACGCTGATCAACGGCCTCGACGCGCGCGACGGCACGTACGGCATCGAGTCGATGTGCGTCGCCGGCGGCATGGGGATGGCGATGCTCGTGGAGCGGCTCAACTAGGGACGCGATGAACAGAGACGAGCTGCGGGCGCGGCAGTTGCCGCTGAAGGAGCGTTACAAGGAGGATCCGGCCGCCGGCCTGGTGACACTGCGAGCCGCGGGCACGCTCGGCGAAGGCGTGAGCTGCTCCGTTCATGCCGGCCGTGCGCTCGCCGAGGCGGGGCTGCACGAGGCCAGCGGCGGCGATGGAACGCTGCTGTGCTCCGGCGACATGCTGCTCGAGGCACTCGTCGCCTGCGCCGGGGTGACGGTGCGGGCCGTCGCCACGTCACTCGGCATCGAGCTCTCCGCGGGCACGGTCCGGGCCGAGGGCGATCTCGACTTTCGCGGCACCCTGGCGGTCGACCGTGACGCACCCGTCGGCTTCTCGGCGATCCGCCTCGCGTTCGACCTCCAGAGCGACGCCGGCGAGGAGCAGCTCGAGACGCTTCTGAAGCTGACCGAGCGCTACTGCGTCGTGCTGCAGACGCTGGCATGCAGCCCGCAGCTCTCAGCGTCGCTCAACGCGGAGAGCTGATGGCAGAGCAACCCGGCAATCCGCAGACGCCTGCGCCGCCCACCGCTCGCGAAGGCGTCGTCTACTCGGGCACGGGTGAGTTCTACGTCGCCGAGGCGGTGCGATCGGCGCGCTCGTCGTTGAGGCACAACGCGGTGCCGCACGTCGTGTTTGCAGACGGCGAGGGGGCGGGCGCCGAGGGCCTGACGGTCAGGCGCTTCGAGCCCTCGGGCAATCCCTACGTCGACAAGATCGCGAACATGCGGCGCTCGCCGTTCGAACGCACCCTGTACCTGGACAGCGACACCTACGTCGTCGACGAGATCGTCCACGTGCTCGCGCTGCTCGAGCACTACGACATGGCGGTCGCGTTCGCCCCGGCCTACCGCGGCCTCGAGGATCCCCTCGTCCCGAAGGCGTTCCACGAGTTCAACACGGGCGTGCTCGCGTGGCACGCGAGCGAGCGCATGGCGGACTTCATGGCCAGCTGGCAGGAGACCTACGCGTCATGGCTTGAGAACGAGCCGTTCCCGGGGGCCGGGAAGGCGAGCCGCAGCAGGCGCGCCGACCAGCCCGCCTTCCGGCGCTGTGCGTGGGAGCACGGTCTCAGGCTCTTCGTGCTGAGTCCCGAGTACAACTTTCGCCTGGGCTACCCGGCGACCGTGGTCGACCGCGTTCGCGTGATCCACGGAGACCATCCTGACCCCGAGGGGCTGGCCGCCCGCATCAACGAGCGCCGGCGGCCCGCCAGCTGGCCGCCGCCGCTGACGCTGTCGCAGAAAGTCCTCAGGAGGATCCGGAAGGCCACCGGTCGCGCCCCGCAGCCCCCGAGCACGCCCCGCACCGCCTCGCGCGAGCCCGGCGCGGCGGAGACGGTGTGAGCGCACCTTCGCCGGGAGCGGGCGCCGGCGGCGAGCAGGCGCTGCTCGAGGAGCTCCGCGACGCTGGGCGCTCGGCCCGAACCGTCCCGGACTTCTTCGTCGTCGGGCACGCCAAGTGCGGCACGACAGCTCTGCACGCGATGCTCGCGGGACATCCGCAGCTGTTCCTGCCGGTGCTGCGCGAGACACAGTTCCTCGCGCGCGGAGAGGCGGAGCGCACCCAAACGACGGGAGGGCGGGAGCTGCGGCGCCCGCGGACGCTGGACGCCTACCTGGCACTGTTCGACGAGGCTCTCCCGGGGCAGCGCGTCGGGGAGATCTCGACCGCCTACCTGCGAACCCCCGAGGCGGCCGCGCGAATCGCGGCGCTGCGCCCGGACGCGCAGATCATCGCCTTCCTGCGCGAGCCGGCCAGCTTCATCCGCTCGTTCCACCTGCAACTCCTGCAGGTCGGCTTCGAGACCGAGCGGGATCTCGCCAAGGCGCTGGCGCTCGAGCCCGAGCGCGCGGAGGGGCGGAGCATCCCGGCCGGGTGCCCGTGGCCCGGTGCGCTGCTCTACACGCGCCACGTCCGCTACGCCGAGCAGCTGCGGGCATACCACGAGCTGTTCGGGCGCGATGCCGTGCTGACGGGGATCTACGAGGACTTCCGCCGCGACAACGACGGCGTCGTCCGCGACGTGCTCAGGTTCCTCGGCGTCGAGGAGTCGGTCGAGATCGCGCGCAGCGAGGCGAACCCGACCGTGCGGGTGCGCTCGCACCGTGCCGAGGGGCTGATCGACGCCGTCTCGATGGGTCGCGGCCCTGCTTCGCGGGCCGCCGGCTCGGTCGTCAGGGCATTGACCCCCGCCCGCGTGCGCCGGGGGGCGCTGCGCGCGATGCGCCGGGCGGTCGTGGACACCGCGCCGCCGCCCCCCGACGGGCGCCTGATGGCGGAGCTTCACGAGCGCTTCGCCGGCGAGGTCTCAGCCGCGAGCGAGCTGCTCGGACGCGACCTCGGCGCGCTGTGGGGGTATGACCGCGGTGTCTGAACGCGCCGCTCAGCGCGGGGGCATCCGCAACGCGCCGTCGAGCCGGATCGTCTCGCCGTTGAGCATCCTGTTCTCGACGATCTGACAGACGAGCTGTGCGTACTCGGCGGGCTTGCCCAGGCGCGGCGGGAACGGCACGCCGGCTCCGAGCTTGACGCGGGCCTCCTCGGGCAGCGCGGCCAGCAGCGGCGTGTCGAACAGTCCCGGTGCGATCGTGTTGACGCGGATCCCGTACTGCGCCAGGTCGCGTGCGGCGGGCAGCGTCATCCCGACGACGCCGCCCTTCGAAGCCGAGTAGGCGATCTGGCCGATCTGGCCGTCGAACGCCGCGATCGATGCGGTGTTCACGCAGACGCCGCGTTCGCCGTCCTCGCCCGGGTCGGCGGGGATCATCGCGGCGGCCGCGTATCGCAGCACGTTGAACGTCCCGATCAGGTTGATCGAGATGATCGTCTCGAACGGCAGCAGCGGGTGCGGGCCCTTGGAGCCGGCGACCTTCTGGGCCCAGCCGGTGCCGGCGCAGCAGACCGCGATGCGCAGGCCGCCCTCAGTCGCCGCGGCTCGCCCCACCGCCGCCTCCACCTGGCTCTCCTCGCGCACGTCACAGGCAACGAAGTCCGACCCCAGCTCGGCGCCGAGCGCCTGCCCCTTCTCGGCGTTGACATCGGCGATCGTGACTGTCGCGCCGCGGGCTGCGAGGGCGCGCACGGTCGCCTCGCCGAGGCCCGATGCCCCGCCCACGACGATCGCTGCCGCGCCCTCGATCTCCATCGCGCCGGGAGCCTACAGGTCTGTGCGCCGTGAGAGGGTCAGCGCGAACAGGTCCTCGGGATCGGTCATCCAGTGCGCGACCTCGAGCCCCGCCGCGGCGAGATCTCCGTCGAGCCGCTCGGGTGTGAACTTCGCCGAGATCTCCGTACGCAGCTCCTCGCCTGCATCGAAATGCACGTCGAGGCCGAGGTCGCGAACCGTGCCGGTCAGCTCGCGGCGGGCACGCAGGCGCATCTCGATCCACTCGTGCTCGCGGTCGAACAGCGCGACATGATCGAAGTCCTCGGGGTCGAAGTCCGCGTCGAGCTCGCGATTCAGCACGTGCAGCACGTTGCGGTTGAACTCCGCCGTGACGCCCTGTGAGTCGTCGTAGGCCGCCTCCAGCACGCGCGGGTCCTTGACGAGGTCGGTGCCCATCAGCAGGAAGTCCTCTGCTCCCAGCAGGCGCGCGATCTGCCGCAGGAAGCGCCTGCGGCTGCCCGGCGGGAAGTTCCCGATCGTGCCTCCGAGGAAGGCGACGATCCGCGGCCCCTCGGCCGCCGGCACACGGTCGAGATGGCGCTCGAAGTCGCCGATCACGCCGTGCACGCGCAGCCCGGGGTACTCGCTGGTCAGCTCTCTGGCGGACTCGCGCACCATCGTCTCGGTCACGTCGAACGGCACGTAGCGGCGCAGCGTGCCCGCCGCATCCAGCGCGTCGAGCAGGACACGCGTCTTGGCCGCGGTGCCGGAGCCGAGCTCGACAAGCTCCGCTGCGCCGGTGATCTCGGCGAGCGCCGGCGAGCAGTGCTCGAGGATCGCCCGCTCGGCGCGCGTCGGGTAGTACTCGGGCAGCTCGCAGATGCGATCGAACAGCTCGGCGCCGCGGGCGTCGTAGAAATGCTTCGGAGGCAGCTCCTTGAACGGACGTGTCAGCCCGTCGAGCACGTCGTCGGCCAGCGAGCGCTCCTGGCCGCCGTCGAGGTGGGAATCGATCCGGATCGCCGGGCCGGCCACCTGTGGGCGCGGGGGAGAGGCAGCCATCAGGCCTGCTCCCGGCGGGCGAGCCGCACCCCGGCGAAGATCTGCCGGCGCTCCGGAAGGTCCCAGTTGCGGAAGCTCGGCGTGGCGACACGCTCGTGCGTCGCCCACGAGCCGCCTCGCAGCACGCGGTAGCCCTCGCCGAAGAACACCTCGGAGTACTCCTTGTAGGGGTGCGCGCGGAAACCCGGATACGGAAGGAAGTGGGAGCTCGTCCACTCCCAGACGGAGCCGACTCCGAGAAGCTGCTGCGCCGGCTGCTCCGAGGTCGCCGCCCGCTCCCACTCCTGCTCGGTGGGGAGTCGCGCATCATGCGCGCGGGCGAAGGCGTCGGCCTCGAACCAGCTGACGTGGCAGACGGGAGCCTCCGGATCACCCGTCGCCACGGCCGGATGGTGGCTGATGTCGTACTCCTCCTTCCACGCCCACCCCTCGGCGGACCACCACTCGCGCCTTTCATAGCCGCCGCCCTCGCTGAAGTGCATCCAGCTGGCGTTGCTGACCGGCAGACGCGCGATCACGAAGGCACCGAGCTCGACCTCATGGCGGGGGCGCTCGTTGTCATAGGCGAAGCCCTCGTCGGGAGCGCCGATCTGGACACGCCCAGCCGGAACCGCCAGCCACCCTGATGAGCCCGGCAGCGCTGCCGGACGATCGCCCGCGGCGAGCAGGCCGCCGATCGCCATCGTCTGGCGCATCGTCTCGGTGTGCTGCAGCTCATGGCGCAGCACCATCTCCGCGATCAGGCCGTCGCCGATGCCGGTCCGGGCGATCACTTCGAACGCCTGGGCACGGACCTCCACGAGGTACGCGCGCGCGGCAGGGGCGTCGAGCAGCTCGAGATCGCCGCGCACCGCGCGCGGGGTCTCGAACGCGTCGTAGAGCGCCGCCAGCTCGGGGCGCATCAGCCTGAGCCCGCCGAGGCGGTGGCCGATCCAGAGATCCTCATATGCGGCGATGTGGGCGAGGTCCCAGACGAGCGGGCTCATGATCGGAGAGTGAACCCGCTCGAGCTGCTCGTCGCTCAGGGGCGCGACCAGCGCCAGCGTCCGCTCGCGCGAGGAGTCCATCGCCGCGAGGAGCTGCTCGGCGTCGGGAGCGAGAGGATCGGTCGGGGCCGCGCGGACTGCCATCAGCAGGCTTGCCGGCTCACTCTAGCCGCTGCTCGAGGATCGGTGCACGACGAGCACCTCCGGTAGGGCGCGCACCGCGCACCGCGCACCGCGTGCCGCACGCAGCCGCTCAGCCGCCTGCGTTCCAGCTCGCGATGATCGGCGTGCCGTGCTCGGCGCCCAGCCGCGAGACCGAGCCGGGCGCGAGCCCGAGCCGCGCTCCGGCCTCGGGTGCCAGCTCCACCCAGCGGGCGCCCAGCACGCGCAGCATGTGCCCATGCGAGAAGATCGCGACCGCCCCGGCGGCGCCCGCCAGCTCGGCGATCACATGATCGGCCCGGGCGCCGACGGCGGCGGCGTCCTCGCCTCCGGGGCAACCGTCGCGCCACAGGCTCCAGCCCGGCCGGCGCAGCTCGATCTCGGCGCTGGTAAGGCCCTCGTACTCGCCGTAGTCCCACTCCCGCAGGTCATCCCGTACCTGGGCATCGTCGGCCAGCCCGCACAGCTCGCACGTTTCGAGAGCGCGCCGTGCCGGGCTGACGAGCACCAGCGCGAAGCCACAACCGGCCAGCCGCTCCGCCAGGCCTCGTGCGGCCTCACGTCCGTGCTCGGTCAGCGGCACGTCGGTGCGCCCTGTGTGCTGGCCGCTCAGCGTCCACTCCGTCTCGGTGTGGCGTACGAGCACGGCCTGGGCGGCCGCGCCCGTCATCGCGGCGGGCCGTCGGGGGCGGCGTCGTCGTCGACGATCACGGTCAGCCGCTCCCTGGCGAGCAGACTCGCCGGCACGTGACGCGTCGGCTCGCCAAGCATCGCGTTGACGGCGTCCGCCTTGCCGGCTCCGGTGGCGAGCAGCAGGCACTCACGTGCGGCTCGCAGCACAGCCAGGCTCAGCGTGATCCGCTCGGGCGGGGGCTTCGGCGAGTCAGAGACACCGAGGCAGATCGCCTGCTCGCCGGCGTCGAGCGTGGCCGCGCCGGGAAACAGCGAAGCGATGTGACCGTCGGGGCCGATGCCGAGCACGATCAGGTCGAACACGGGAAGCAGCCCGTCGCCGCCGAGGTGGGCGAGCAGCTCCTCCGCGTAGGCGCCGGCGCCGCGCTCGGGGCCCAGCTCACCGGCCATCCGGTGCACCCGCGCCGCGTCGATCCCGGCCGGGTCGATCAGCGTGCGCCTGGCGAGCAGGTAGTTGCTCTGCTCGTCATCGGGTGGCACGCACCGCTCGTCGGCGAACCACAGCTCGACGCCCTCGAGCGCCTCCGCGTCGGCGCCGAGCAGCTCGTAGGTCCGCCCCGGCGTCGTGCCGCCGCTCAGGGCCAGGTGCGCCGCGCCGCGCTGCTCGCGCGAGCGAGCGAGCGAGCGCGTGACGTGCTCGGCTGCGCGGCGGGCGACGGTCTCGTCGTCCGGGCAGGTCGTCAGGCGCGTCACGTCAGCATCGTGCGCGCGTGGCGCAGCGCGGGCAGGTAGGTCGGGTCGCGCAGCAGCGCCTGGCGGATGCCCTCGCCGAGCACGCCCGTCTCGCCGCGCGAGGCTCCGGGGATCGTCCACACGCGGTCGGGCTCCCGCCGCCCGGCGAAGCGCGCGCGCAGTCCCCCCGGGCCGCGGTCCAGGCGCAGCATGTGCCCGGCGGCCGTCTCGATCGTCAGCCCCTCGAGGCCCGGCACGGGCAGCTCCGGGGCCACCTGCAGGCGCAGCTCGACGTCTTGGCGAGAAGCGTGCGCCGTTCCGATCAGCGCCCCGTCATGGGTGACCAGCCGGGCCGGCTTCCAGTCCAGCCGCGAGGACAGCCAGCCGACGTACAGCCCGGCTGCGACCGTCGAGGCGGGGTGATGGCGCACGGTCACCGAGGACAGCATGCCGAGCTCGCGCCGCAGCCAGGGGGGATCGAACATCGCCGCGACGCGCTCGCGCCACGGCGTCGAGCGCAACCAGGCGAGATCGACGACGTATGCGCGGTCGCTGAGGGTGCAGGCCCAGTCGAGCGCTTCGCTGACGTCGGGCCCCTCGACGGAGTCGACGAGCACGGCCTGGGCGAGCGGAATCAGATCCGCCACGATCTCGTGGTGGCCGTGCGGGGACCACAGGAGCGTCGGCAGGTCGGTGACGACGAGCGGGTCGGCGATCGTCACCAGGTCATCGAGATGGCGGTCGCCCAGTTCGACGACGACGGTCTCGCGCAGCAGCACAGGCTCGCCGGGCGCGGGATGCTCGTCGGCCGCCAGGATCACGCGCGCGTCCAGGCGCGTGCGTCTCGGCTCGTAGGCGAGCACGACCAGGCGCGATGCGTGGTAACGCCCGACGCCGCGCAGGCGGTTGGCGATCTCGCCGGTCCATTCACGGTCGACGAACGCGATCATGTTCAGCACGCGCGCCGGCACGAAGTCCTCGCGCTCGGCGTGGGCTTCGATCAGGAGCTGGCGAAGCGCCGCTTCGATCGCGTCCGGCGTCGTGCCCTGGGCGCTCCACACCTTGTCGGTGCGGCCCATCAGATCGCGCGCCAGCGATCGCCGGGGCGCAGCAGGCTGTTGGCCTCCTCGGGGCCCTGCGAGCCCGCTTCGTAGGTCGGCAGCGGGCCGGGCGTGCTCTCCCACGCCGTGACGATCGGATCGCAGATGCGCCACTGCGCCTCGACCTCGTCGTTCCTGGTGAACAGCGTGGCGTCGCCGCGCATCGCATCGGTGATCAGACGCTCGTAGGCCTCGGGCGACTGCGACAGGAAGGCGGTCCCGTAGAGGAACTCCATGTTGACCGGGCGGATCTTCATGCGCGTGCCAGGGATCTTGGCGCCGAGCTGCAGCGACACGCCCTCGTTCGGCTGGAGCGTCAGCACGAGCTGGTTGGGCTGCACGCCGAGCGATCCGCCTTCGCTGAAGGCAAGGTGCGGGACGGGCTTGAGCGTGACGGCGATCTCGGTCACCTTGCGTGCCAGGCGCTTGCCGGTGCGCAGGTAGAACGGCACGCCCGCCCAGCGCCAGTTGTCGACCTCCAGGCGCAGCGCCGCGTAGGTCTCGGTGTTCGAGCCGGGGGGCACGCCGGGCTCCTCGAGGTAGCCGGGAACATCCTCGCCGCCGGCGTGCCCGGCTGTGTACTGCGCGCGCACGGCCATCTTCGGGATCTCCGCGGCGGTCGGCTCGGGGATCGCTTGCAGCACCTTGACCTTCTCGTTTCGCACCTCTTCGGCGGCGAAGTTGACCGGCGGCTCCATCGCCACGTGGCACAGCAGCTGCAGCATGTGGTTCTGGATCAGGTCGCGCAGCGCCCCCGCCTGGTCGTAGTAGTCGGCGCGCGTGCCGATGCCGAGATCCTCGGCGGCGGTGATCTGCACGTAGTCGATGTAGTTGCGGTTCCACAGCGGCTCGAACATGCCGTTCGCGAAGCGGAACGCCATCAGGTTCTGAACGGTCTCCTTGCCGAGGTAGTGATCGATCCGGAACACCTGGGTCTCCTCGAAGATCGCCAGGACCCGGCGGTTCAGCTCGCGGGCCTCCTCGAGGGTCGTGCCGAACGGCTTCTCGATGATCAGACGCACGTCGGCCGTCTCGTGGCTGGCCAGGTTGGACTGGCCGAGCTTCTCGACGATCACGTGGAAGAAGGACGGGGCGGTCGAGAGGTAGAAGGCACGGTTGAGCGGCTCGCCCGCCTCCTTTTCGAAGCCGTCGAGCACCTCACCCAGCTGGGTGTAGACCGAGTCTTCGTCGAAGGTCCCGGGCACGTACCTGACGTTGTCGAGCAGCCCCTTGAGCACGGCCTCGTCCGGCGCTCTGCGCGAGAAGCGCCTGATCGCCTCCTCGCACTCCCCGCGGTAATCCTCGTCCTCCTTCTCTTTGCGCGAGACGCCGACCAGGAAGAAGCGCTCAGGCAGGGCGCCCTCGTGGGCGAGGTTGTAGAGCGCCGGCAGCAGTTTGCGCCGCGCGAGGTCGCCGGTGGCGCCGAAGATGACCAGCGTCGTGGGCGCGACCGGCAGCCGCTCGAGCCCTACGGTCAGCGGGTTCTCGGGCACCTCCTGCTCGGTGGGACGGCCTGCGGCGACCGCCATCTCAGGCTGCTCCCGAGCCGCGGCCGGAGGCGCCTTTGGCGGCGCTCGGGGCGCTCTTGACGGCGTGTCCGCCGAACTGGTTGCGCAGGGCCGCCAGCACGCGGTCGGCGAAGTCGCCGTTGCCGCGGGAGCGCAGGCGCGCGTAGAGCGACGCCGTGATCACGGGTGTCGGCACGTCGTGCGCCGTCGCGTCCTCGATCGTCCAGCGCCCCTCGCCGGAGTCCTCGGTGTACCCCTCGATCGCCTGCAGCTCGTTGCCGTCGGCCTCGAAGGCCCGCGCGGCCAGTTCGCAGAGCCACGAGCGCACGACAGAGCCCTGGCCCCACAGGTGGGCGATCTTCGCGTTGTCGAGCTCGTACTCGGACTTGTCGAAGATGTCGAAGCCCTCGGCGTAGGCCTGCATCAGGCCGTACTCGACGCCGTTGTGGACCATCTTCACGTAGTGCCCGGCGCCTGCGGGACCGAACCGCATCCAGCCGCGCGGGCCGATCGCGGCCCTGCTCTGCTCGGTCGTCTCGGGGGCGAGCACGTCGAGGATCGGCGCCAGCCGTTTGACGGCTTTGGGCGCCCCGCCGACCATCATGCAGTAGCCGACCTCCAAGCCCCAGACGCCGCCGGAGGTGCCCACATCGACGTAGTCGATGCCGGCTTTTTTCAGCTCTGCGGCGCGGCGCTTGTCATCGGTCCACTTGGAGTTGCCGCCGTCGATGATCGTGTCGCCACGGTCGAGCAGCCTGGCGAGCTTGTCGACCGTCTCCTGCGTCGGCGCGCCGGCCGGGACCATGATCCAGACCATCCGCGGCGGCTCGAGCTGCTTGACGAGCTCGCGCAGCGAGGCGGCCCCGGAGGCGCCGTTCTTGACGGCCTGCCTGACGGCCTTCTCGTCGAAGTCGAACGCGACTACGTCGTGCTCGGAGTCGCGCCTGATGCGGTGCACCATGTTGCCGCCCATCTTGCCGAGCCCGACGAAGCCGATCTGCGTCATGTCCACTCCCTGATCCTCGCGGTGAGGGCGCGGAGCGCGCCCACTGGGTCCTCGCCTTCGAGCCGCACGCGCTCGGCCGGCAGCCCGAGCTCGCGCAGCGTCTGATCGTCTCCGATCGCCTGCGCTTCCTTGAGCGTCCTGAAGCCGTACGGCCGGCCCGGGATCGCCACGTCCACCGCCCCGTCGTGGAGCAGCTGCAGGAAACGACCGGTTTTCGGTCCGCCCTTGTGGAACTGGCCGGTCGAGTGCAGGAACCGCGGCCCGTAGCCGAACGTCGTCGTCGCTTTCGTCGCCGCGCGGATCTCCCGGCGCAGCTCGGCGGCAGCCGCGTCGAACGCCTCGCTCGGCTGCAGGTAGGCCATCAGGGCGACGTAGCTCGGCGGCGCTGCGCCGAGCAGCAGCTCGCGCAGCTGCGGGTCGTCGGCCGTCGGGATCGCGGGCAGCGCGCCGCTCTGCTCGTAGCCTTCGAGGACGCGGTTCGTGGCGTCCTTGGCCTGCTGCACGTTGGGCTGGTCGAAGGGATTGATCTGAAGGCCCCAGCCGGCCACGGCGACGGCGAGCTCGGCGAGCAGGAAGATGCGGCCGAGGTCCTCCGGGCCGCTCGTCGGCACCGTGATCACGGGGTGCCCAGCCTCGGCCAGGGCCGCGAGCCGAGCCGCGTGCTCGGCGTCCGGGGCGGCCGGGTCGGGCAGGTGCAGGAACACGCGGTCCGCGCCGTACTCGCCCGGCTCGCCGAGCGGCTCGTCGGCGACCGGCAGGATCCCCTTGCCGTGCTTGCCGGTCGACTCGGCGACGAGCTGCTCCAGCCACAGCCCGAGCCCAGGCAGCGAGGGACCGATCACGAACGTCAGCTTGTCGCGACCCTCCCCGGCGAGGGCGGCCAGCGCCGCACCGAGCCACACCGCAGCAGGCAGCTCCGCAGCGGCGGGATCGTCCACCGCAGCCTGCCAGGCGCTCGGTGCCCGGCGCAGAAGCGCCGCGGTGTCGACCCCGATCAGGGTGGCCGGGACGATGCCGAACGCCGACAGCGCGCTGTAGCGCCCGCCGATGTTCGGATCTCCGAAGAAGATCTGCCGGAAGCCCTGCTTCGTCGCGAGCTCGGCGAGGCCGGAGCCCGGGTCGGTGATCGCTGCGAAGTTGGAGCCGTTGCCGTTGAGCGAGGAGAAGTGGGCGTAGAGCGAGAGCGGCTCGATCGTGCCGCCGGACTTCGAGGAGACGATGAACAGCGTGCTGGCGATCTCGACGGCGGCGCCCACCGCTTCGATCGCGCCGGCGTCGGTCGAGTCCAGGACGTAGAGCTTCGATCCGGCGCCGGCCGACGCGAAGGCGCGTCTGAACACCTCGGGCGCAAGCGACGATCCGCCCATGCCGAGCAGCACGATGTCGCGCAGTCCGTCGTGGCGGACGCCGTCGGCGAAGCGTTCGATTTCCAGCAGCTCGCCGAGCGTGCGTTCGGCGATCGTCAGCCAGCCGAGGCGGTTCGCGACCTCCGGCGTGCCCTCTGCGCCCCACAGCGTCGGGTCGGCTTCGCGGAGCCGATCGGCGACGTGCTGCTCACGCGCGGCCTCCAGCACCCGACCGATCGCAGGCCCGACCGCCGGCGGAAGGCGGGCCTGGAGGGTGAGGTCGGGGTCACTCACGCCACGATCGTAGTGCGATCACGGCTCCTATAGGTTCTCGGGACCGTGAACGCCGACCCGCACCCGTCGTTGCCCGACCGCAACCTCGCTCTGGAGCTGGTCAGGGTCACCGAGGCGGCCGCGCTCGCCGCCGCGCCGCTCGTCGGCAGCGGCGACAAGGAGGAGGCCGACCAGGCCGCCGTGGACGGCATGCGCTACATGCTGCAGTCCGTGCAGATGGACGGCGTCGTCGTGATCGGCGAGGGGGAGAAGGACGAGGCGCCGATGCTCTACAACGGCGAGCAGATCGGCGACGGCTCACCTCCGGAGGTCGACATCGCCGTCGACCC
This sequence comes from Solirubrobacterales bacterium, assembly GCA_025963965.1. GTDB lineage: Bacteria > Actinomycetota > Thermoleophilia > Solirubrobacterales > Solirubrobacteraceae > Palsa-744. The sequence continues at coordinate 31,414 of JAOPZS010000044.1, read as the reverse complement.
GCTGGAGGGCACGACGCTGGCGGCGAACGGGATGCCGAGCGCGCTTGCCGTGATCGCGCTGTCGGCGCGCGGAACGATGTTCGACCCGGGGCCCTGCGTGTACATGGAAAAGCTCGCCGGTGCTCCGGAGATCGCCGACCTGCTCGACCTCGACCGCCCGCTCGGCGAGACCGTGAAGCTGATCGCCGAGCGCAGGAGGTGCCCGCTCAGCGACGTGATGGTCGTCGTGCTCGACCGTCCCCGCCACGAGCAGGGGATCGCGGCGATCCGCGCGGCCGGCGCCAGGGTGCGGCTGATCCCGCACGGCGACGTCTCCGCCGCGCTGCTCGCGGTCACCGAGCGCTCACCCGTCGACCTTTTGTGGGGGATCGGCGGCACGCCTGAGGGCGTGATCTCGGCGGCGGCCGTGAAGTGCGTCGGCGGCCAGCTGCTGGGGCGGCTGTGGCCGCGCGATGACGTGGAGCGAGACGCGGCGCTCGAGGCGGGCTATGACCTGGAGAAGGTGCTCGACCGCGACGATCTCGTCGCCGGCGAGGACGTGTTCTTCTCGGCCACGGGGATCACCGACGGCGACGTGCTGCAGGGTGTGCGCTACCCCAGTGCCGGCGGTGCCACGACCGAATCGCTCGTCACCCGTACCCGCTCTGGCACGATCCGCCGGATCCGCGCGACGCACGACCGCTCGAAGCTGCGCGCTGTCGGCGGCGAGCGGTTCTAGTCGCTCCCGTCTGACAGGCGAGGATCTAGCGCCTGGCCTGGTGCTCGATGACCTTGCCGAAGGCCTGCTCGAGCTGACCTGTCATGCGCAGCTTGAACATCGCCAGCAGAGCCTCGGAGGCGAGCGGGCGCAGCGAGTCGACCGACTGGATCAGCTCGTCCCAGCGCTCCTCCGGCTGACCGGCCTTCTCGAACGGCTCCCACAGCTCGCGCAGGAACAGCTTCGTGAAGCTGCGCGCGACCGAGTCGCAGTCCCTGCCGACGCGCTCGATCAGCTCGAGCGTCGTGCGCAGCGGGATGCCGAGTGCCATCACCTGCTCGGCTGCGGCGAGCAGCGCCGGGCTCGTGACTTCGAAGCGGTCCTCGCCCAGCGGCACGAGCACGCGTAGCCGGCGCACCCGCTCGAGGTCCTTCGGGCTCGCCTCGCCGAATCGCTCCTGCAGTTCGGTCCCCGTCACGACCTCCGGGGTCTCGGGCTCGAAGGGCGCCGTGACGGCCGCCCGCAGCCCGAGCAGCCGTCCGGCGAGCCCATCCGAGCCACTCAGCAGGCGTTCGATCGAGGCGAGGTTGAAGCCGTCCGCCTGCAGGTCCTGGATCAGGCGCAGGCGCGCGACGTGCTCGGCGCTGTAGTAGCCGACCCGGGCTCGCACCTCGGGGGGCGCGAGCAGCCCGCGTGAATGGTGGTTGCGGATGTTGCGCACCGACATCCCGACCTCGCCGGCGAGCTGCTCGATCGTGAGGTCGTGCGGGGCCGACTCGGCGGGCTCGTGCGTGTCCACGCTCACACTTGACATCCTCCTAACAAGGTTACCATGTTTGATGTGACCTCAAACCAGGTAACATGGAACCAGGGCTAATGGATCGCAGCATCGACAACCCACACAGCGAGCGCGTGAAGCATGGCTGAGCGCGGCGCCACCCCGCAGGTCCCGGCGCTCGGACGCCGCGCGCTGGCGCTGGCGCGGTCCTTCACCTCGCCGCTGCTCCCGGACGATTACCTGGAGATGATCAACCCGCTGTGGTCCACGCGCGAGCTGCGCGGACGGGTCGAGCGGATCAAGCGCGAGACCGACGATGCCGTGACGGTCCTGATCAAGCCCGGCTGGGAGTGGCCCGGTCACCGCGCCGGGCAGTACATCCGGCTCGGCATCGAGGTCGACGGCAAGCACCACTGGCGTGCCTACTCGCTGACCTCCGACCCCGGGCGCCCCGACGGCTGCATCACGATCACCCCGAAGCTGCTCCACAGCGGTGTCGTCTCCCCGTTTCTCTGCGGGCGGCTGCGTCCCGGGACGATCGTCCGCCTGGGCGGCGTCGAAGGGACGTTCGTGCTGCCCGACCCGGTCCCCGAGAGGCTTCTGTTCATCAGCGCGGGCAGCGGCGTGACGCCGATCGTCGCGATGCTGCGCAGCCTCGAGCGCGCAGGGACGCTGCGTGACATCGTGCACATCCACTGTGCGCGCGAGCCGGCCACGGCGATCTTCGGGCAGGAGCTTCGCGAGCTCGACCGGCGGGCGCCGGGGTACCGGCTGCACGAGCGCCACAGCTCGGCGGAGGGCCGCCTGCGCGCCGCCGAGCTCGATCGGATCTGCCCGGACTGGCGCGAGCGCGAGACGTTCATCTGCGGGCCCGCGGGGCTGCTGGCCGCGCTCAAAGAGCACTACGAGCGCGACGGCGACACCTCGCGCCTGCACCACGAGCACTTCCAGCCGGATGAGCTGATCGGGGCCGGCGGGCGCGGCAGCGGTGGCGCAATCCGGTTCTGCTCCAGCGGCGTGGAGGCGCGCAGCGACGGTGCCCAGCCGATCCTCCTAGCCGGCGAGCAGGCCGGCGCGACGCTTCCCTTCGGCTGCCGGATGGGCATCTGCCACAGCTGCGTCGGGCGGCTGCGCTCCGGCCGCGTGCGAGACCTCCGGACCGGAGAGGTGCTCGGCCAGGCCGGGGAACTCGTCAGAACCTGTGTGAATGCGCCCGAGGGCGCCGTCGAGATCGACCTCTGAGAAAGGAACCGAGGCATGTCAGCAACGCTCACCGATCGCCCGTCCACCATTGAGGAGCCTCCGAGCCCGCTCGCGCGCCTGACGCGTGAGCAGATCGACGCGCTCGGGCGCGAGTTCGACGCGATCCACGATCAGGTCTACGCCGATCTCGGCGAGCGCGACGCGCGCTACATCCGCTCCACGATCCGCCTGCACCGGCAGCTCGTGCTCGCGGCGCGCGTGACGCTTCTGCTCTCCCGGCGCCGCCCGGCGTGGCTGGCCGGGACCGCGGCGCTGTCGCTGGCCAAGATCCTCGAGAACATGGAGATCGGTCACAACGTGATGCACGGGCAATGGGACTGGATGAACGATCCCGACATCAACTCGCGCAACTGGGACTGGGACACGGCCTCGCCCGCCGACGCCTGGCGGCACTCACACAACTACGAGCACCACACCTTCACGAACATCCGCGGCAAGGATCGCGACCTCGGCTACGAGATCATGCGCATCGACCCGCACCAGAAATGGCACCCGGTCTACCTGCTTCAGCCGCTCTACAACCTGCTGCTGATGGGGTTCTTCGAGTGGGGCGTGGCGATGCACGACCTCAACTTCGACGCGATCCGGGCCGGTGAGAAGCCGAAGGCGCAGGCGCTCGAGGAGCTGAAGGCGATCGGCCTGAAGGCACGCCGGCAGATCGTCAAGGACTACCTCGCTTTCCCGGCGCTCTCGGCGGGGCTGAACGGCGTCCTCTCCGGCCGGCGCGAGGCCCGCCGCAGCTTCAAGTCGACGGTGACGGCGAACTTCACGGCGAACATCGTCCGCAACCTGTGGGCCTACTCGATCATCTTCTGCGGGCATTTCCCCGACCAGACGTACACGTTCAGCGAGGACGAGGTCGCCGATGAGACGCGCGGGGGCTGGTACGTCCGCCAGCTGCTTGGCGCCGCCAACATCGACGGAGGACCGCTGTTCCACTTCCTCTCGGGCAACCTCAGCTTCCAGGTCGAGCACCACCTGTTCCCGGACATGCCCTCCAGCCGCTACGCCGAGATCGCCCCGCAGGTGCGCGACGTCTGCGAGCGCTATGACCTGCCCTACAACACCGGGCCGTTTCATCGCCAGCTCGGCACCGTCCACCGCACGATCCTGCGGCTCGCCTTCCCCGGTGGGCGCGTGCGGCCCAAGCCGGGCCCGTACCGGGGAGCCGCGATCTGAGCTCCCCGCCGGGCGCCTCGGGGTAGCATCCGCGCGATGCCCCGCCTCCCTCTGCGCGATCCGGCCGACGCCCCCGAGCAGATCGGCAGGATCATCGCCAGCACGCCGCTGGCGCTGCTGGGGATCGTCGGCCACGCAGACAGCGCCTTCGAGCCATGGCTGGCCTACAGCAACGCGCTGCTGCGAAGCCTGCAGCTCGACCCGTTGCTGCGGGAGCTGTCGATCCTGCAGGTCGCTCACCTGTCTGACTCGGAGTACGAGTGGACCCAGCACGTGCCGATCGCGGAATCCTTCGGCGCCGCCCCCGAGCTGGTCGCGGCGATCCGCGCCGGCTCTGAGCAGTCGGACTCGATCGCGCCCGAGCAGCGCGCGGTCCTGTCCTTCACGCGTGAAGTGCTCCTCGACGGATCCGCAGGGGAGGAGGCTGTGACGGCGATGCGTGAGCGCCTCGGCGACCGCGGCGTCGTCGAGCTGCTGCTGGTGATCGCCAACTACATGGGTCTCGCCCGGCTGATCGCGACCGTCGGGCTCGAGACTCAGGAGCCCGTCGTGCGGCTGCCGGGCGCCACCGACGCGCTCGGCCCGCGCTGAGCGCTACTACGTCAGGAAGCGCCCGACGCGAGACTCGGCGAGGTCGAGCCGAGCGAGCGAGCGCAAAAAGCCGTAGGTGACGATTACGTGGATCCGTGACTGAGTCGCGTCGTACAGGCGCAGGCCCAAACCGGAGGCGATCGAGGGATAGAAGTTCACGACAGCTACCTCGACGTGCAGGACCTGGCGCTCGGAGCGATCATCCGGCTTGCGGGAGACCTCGATCTGCAGGTAGCCGGCGCCGTCGCGGCCGCGGCGCGAGACCAGCAGGCCACGCTCGATACGCCAGCGGACAAGACCGCGGGCGGCGTCCATCTCGTACTCGGGCGGCTCGAACGTCAACAGCCGCAGCGGCTCGGTCAGCAGCACGACCGAGCGCCCGCGCTCGCTGTAGTGGACCCTTATGAGGCCGAGCGTGACACGGGTGAGGAAGCGCCAGTACGTGCGCGCCAGGCGCTCGAGCTGCACCGGCGTCCAGATCTCTTCGAGGGCGTCGCGCTCGATCAGCAGGTCGGCGCGCTGAACCGATCGCACCGCGCCGGACTCGCGGTCGACGGACGTGTCGTTGGTGAGGCGCTCGATCGAGGCGCGCGCGCGGCCGCGCGCGCCGCCGCGCGCGCGAAGCAGCATCGACGCCGCCAGGGCGACGGCGAGCGCGGCGAGCGCCGCGAGCACGATCCACAATGCCGTCATCTGGACTCCGCGCCGGGCACCGGGACAGCAGGCTATCCCGGCAGGCACGTTCGGGTCGATCGCGTCCCCGCTTGCTGCTATTCAACGTGCATGGCCGACGAGGAAGCCCGACGCCCACCGCGGGCCCGTCCGGTCGACGAGGCGCCGCTGGAGCGGCTCGAGGAGCACGCCGAGGAGCTGGCGCGCAGGTGGGCCGCCGAGCTGGTGCTGGCACGCCCGCTCGCCGCACTCGGGCGGATCTCACTCGAGGAGCTCGCAAGGCAGGGTCCCGGCCTGTGCCGTCAGGTGCTGCGGGCGGTCCGCTCCGAAGCCGAGCTCCAGCGCCTGCTCGGCGCCGAGGCGCCGGAGCGGGGGACCGCTTACTCCGAGCGGCCCGCAGCGCTGTCGGGCGCGCGGGAGCCGGCGGGCGCCGTCGAAGCCGTCGAGGTGCTGCGGGGCGTGCTCTGGGAGAGCCTGCTCGACGAGCTCGCCGGCGTGCGTGAGGAGCGCTCCCGCGAGCGACTTCTAAGTGGCGCCTCCGACCGTCTCGCCCACGTGTGCGCTGCGCTCGGCGCCGCCGCGGCTGAACGCGCGCGCACGGCGCACGTGGCACGTCCGACGAGGTTTCCCGAACGCCCGCCCGGACCCCGATCCGCGCCGGAGAGTCGCATCGTGATCGTCGACGATCGCACCGTGAATGCACCCGCCGATCCCGAGCCCGAGCCCGAGCGCGGCCCGGTCGGCGAGCCGGCGCTCGAGCCGGCTGCGCGCCGCCGGCAGCAACCGGAGAGCTCGATGCCCGCAGGATCGGCCCGTGAGCGCCGCTCGCCGGAGGCCCGGACCGTGCACCCGCAACGGCCTCCAGCGCCACCCAGCCCGTTCGACCGCGGCGAGATCGCGATCCGCGACGCGCGCCACGAGCAGGGTCCGGCAGCGTGGATCCACTCGATCGGGGAGCAGCTCGAGCGCTTCGAGCGCGACGGGCTTCCGTTCGCGGTCGTGCTGCTGGAGCTCGCCGGCACCGATCCGGCCGGGCCGGTCGAGGCGGAGGCCGAGGCGGCGCTGGACGCGGAGCTGCGTGCGGCGGGCGGGGGGGCGTTGACGAGAGAGCGCGAGGGTCGCTACTGGATGCTCGTCCCGCGCTCCGACCGGATCGGCGCCCACGCACTCGCCGCGCGCCTGGAGCAGGCGGTCGCCGCGGCGGCTGCGCGCCGCGGATCGGCCGTGTCGGTCTCGAGCGGCACGGCCGTCTGCCCCGAGGACGGCACGCAGGCCGCGGCGCTGGCGGCGCACGCAGACATCGGGCTGTACGCGGCGCGGTGGGACGCACGCTCGGCTCGAGCGGCGGGGGGGGCGGACGAGAAGCTCTGAGCGCTGCTCAGCCGGCGGCGACGGCGCCGCCCGAGAGGGCTTCTGCGGGGGGAGGCGTTGCGGGAAGGCCGAGCGTCGGAGAGTTTGCGGCTCTGCCGACGACGCGCGTCTTGATTCGCACCGTGTCGGCGACGCCCAGGGCGCGCGCGGCACCGGCGGTCAGGTCCCAGTCGGCGATGTGGCTGTACGGGCCACGGTCCAGAACGGGGAGCGTCACCGTGCGGTTCTGGTAGGCCACCTTGACCAGCGTTCCGCATGGCAGCGTGCGGTTTGCGACGCCGATCACGCTGGGCGTCAGCGTCTGTCCGCAGGCCGTCTTTTTGCCATAGAAGCCGGGGCCGAACCAGGTCGCGACGCCGGACGGGCGGACCCGTGCGGTCGTGGAGGTGGCCGGCGCGGGCGTCGAGCTGCTCGGTGCGCTCGCGCCGCCGGTCGAGGCGAACGTGGCTGCGACTCCCGTGCCGAGGGCGCAGAGGCCCGTGGCGAGAGTGAGCACGACCGTGGCTGTCTTCAATCCGATACGCATTCGCTGTCGACGCCTACGGGGTGAGCTGACGGGCTCGCGCATCGACGTGAGTCGCGGCGCTACGGCCCAGCTGGGCCGATTCGCCCCAGCGGACCTGACTTCAGGCCCGCAGTGGGTCCCCCGTCTGCCTAGACCTGAGTCAGGGCAGCTCGGCGTGCGCGGCAGTATACATATCTCCTCGCGGATCTCAGCGGCCGAGGCGCGAGAGGACGTCGCGCAGCAGGCGCTCGCCCCCGGAGATGCCGGCCTTGGCCAGCTCGCTGACGATCTCTGCGGCAGTGCCGACGAACTCGGTGCCGCCCGGCGGCTGCACGGCGCCGGTCGCGCGATCGTCCGGTGACTCGAAGCCCTGCCGCGGGATCGCCTCCTCGACGGCCTTCAACGGCCGCTTCGGTGACGCTGTGCGAGAGCGTCGCGCGGTCGGAGCTTTGGCGGGCTTCGCCTTGGCGGCCGTCGCAGCTTTCGCCGGTTTGGACGCTGTGGCCGGCTTCACGGCTTTGGCCGGCCGGGCCGCTTTGGCCGGCTTGGTGGCTCGGGCCGGCCTGGCGGCTTTGGTTTTGACCGGCTTGGCGGCTTTGTTTTTGGCCGGCTTGGCGGTGGCTCGGCCCGCCGGTTTCGCCGCGCCACGCGCCTTCTTGCGCCCGGCGGCGCCCGCGCTGCGCCCCCCGGAGCCGCCGTTGCCCTGTGGCGTCTCGCGTGCGTCGTGGCTGCGTGCTGCTGCCCGGCGCGCGGTCGCGCGCTGGGGGCGCGTGCGGGGCAGGTTCGCGAGCACTCCGGCGCCGTCCTCTGGAGTCTCGGCGCGGCCGTTGCTCTCCGCTGGTCCGCTCACGGGGCACATCATTGCTTAAGGCCGCGCCGGGCAGCCTGCCGCACGCAGCACGGCGCGCGGAGGGTCCGTGCAGGGGCGACCGCGCCTGCACGGAAAGTGCGGTGCAAGCCGATCGACAACCGGTCCGTTCTCGCCATGACGCGTTAGCATGGGAGCCCGGTGAGCCGATAGGGCTGTAACGTCGGCGGGGCTGCGGCCGTAAGTGTCCGACGGAGCAGGACATCAGCCATGGTCCCAGGGTCCAAGAGCCGCCTCTGGGTGTCGATCGACGGAAGAAACGGAATCACGAATGTCAGTAGTCGAGCTGCAGGAGCTGGATGAGGTCAAGGGTCTGCTCGCCAAGGGGCAGCAGGTGGGAGTTCTCTCCTATACGGAGATCACGAAGGCGATGTCCGAGCTCGACCTGGACGAGTCGGACGTCGAGGAGCTCCACGGGTTCCTCGAGAAGTCAGAGATCGAGCTCGTCGAGGACATCGATCCCGCAACGGCGGCGGCGGCGAACGTCGAGCGCGCGCCGGACAAACGAGGCAGGCGCAAAGCCAAAACGGCTCTCGACCTGAAGCCGGACATGACGACGGACTCGCTGCAGCTGTTCCTCAAGGACATCGGCAAGGTGCGTCTGCTCACCGCTCAGGAGGAGGTCGTCCTCGCCAAGCGCTTCGAGCGCGGCGACCTCGACGCCAAGCAGAAGATGGTCGAGTCGAACCTGCGACTGGTCGTCTCGATCGCAAAGAACTACCGCAACCAGGGGCTGCCGTTCCTCGACCTGATCCAGGAGGGAACGCTCGGCCTGGTCCGTGCCGCGGAGAAGTTCGACTACCGCAAGGGCTTCAAGTTCTCGACCTACGCGACCTGGTGGATCCGCCAGGCGATCGCCCGCGCCCTGGCCGACAAGGCGCGCACGATCCGCATCCCCGTACACGTCGTCGAGAAGCTCAACAAGATCGGCCGGGCCGAGCGCAAGCTCGTCACCGAGCTGGGCCGTGAGCCCACCGCCGACGAGATCGCCGAGGTCACCGGCATCGACCCGGAGGAGGTCGACTCGATCAAGCGCTCAGCCCAGGCCCCCGTCTCGCTCGAGAAGCCCGTCGGCGACGAGGAGGAGTCCGAGTTCGGCCAGTTCATTGCCGACGAGCGCGCCGAGTCCCCCTACGAGCGCGCCGCCGAGATCCTCACCAAGGAGGCGCTGCGCGAGGCGCTCGAGAACCTCTCCTACCGCGAACGGCGAGTGCTCGAGCTGCGCTACGGCCTCGGCGGCGAGCATCCCCGCACGCTCGACGAGGTCGGCCGCACGTTCAACGTGACCCGCGAGCGCATCCGTCAGATCGAGAACCAGTCACTGAAGAAGCTGCAGTCGCTCGCCGAGGCGCAGAAGCTCCGCGACGTCGCCTGACCTGACGGCGGTCCCACTGACTGCGTCCGCGTCCAGTGGGGCGGTCGTCGCTCAAGGCCTGAATGGGGGATGCCGATGCGCGGTACATGTTCGAAGTCAAGTCCGCCCTGCGGGAGCTCGTCGAGAAAGAGGGCTCCGATCTCCACCTGAAGGTCGGCTCCTCTCCACTGTTCCGCGTCCAGGGTGACCTGACGCTCGACGCCGGCGTCGAGCCGCTGGTGGCAGCGGACACCGAGCAGGCGCTACGCGACCTCCTGCCCGACGAGCACAAGCTCGAAGAATTCGACCAGGACCACGAGGTCGACTTCTCCTATGAAATAGAGGGAGTCGCCCGCTACCGCGTCAACGCCTTCATGCAGCGCGGGACGATCTCGCTCGTCTGCCGTGCGATCCCCCACAAGATCAGCACGATCGAGGAGCTGTCGCTCCCGGATGTCGTGCGCGAGCTGGCCGAGGAGGAGCGCGGGATCGTGCTGCTGACCGGCACGACCGGATCTGGGAAGTCGACGACGCTCGCGGCGATGATCGACCACATGAACAACACGATGAGCAAGCACATCGTGACGATCGAGGATCCGATCGAGTTCGTGCACACCGACAAACGCTCCGCCATCAACCAGCGCGAAGTCGGCATGGACACCGCTTCCTTCAAGCGCGCCCTGCGCCGCGTCCTGCGCCAGGACCCGGACGTGATCCTGGTTGGCGAGATGCGCGATGAGGAGACCGTCCAGACGGCCCTCTCGGCCGCTGAGACGGGCCACCTCGTGCTCTCCACGATCCACACGGTCGACGCGACCGAGTCGATCAACCGGATGCTCGACTTCTTCCCGCCCCATCAGCACCAGCAGGCGCGCTCGATGATCGCCGGCACGGTCAAGGGAGTCATCTCCCAGCGGCTCGTCCCGGGCGCCGACGGCGGCCGCGTGGCGGTCTGCGAGATCCTCCGTATGACGGGCCGTGTCCGCGACATGATCCTCGACCCCGATCAGACCGGGAAACTCGTCGAGGTCATCACCAGCGGCGCCTACTACGGCATGCAGACCTTCGACCAGGCGCTGTTCGGCCACGTAAAGGCCGGCCGCGTCACGTTCGAGGACGCCATGCTCGTCGCCTCGAGCCCTCACGACTTCAAGCTGTTGATGCAGTCCGACGGCAGGCGCGGTACGACGATGGAGGATGTCGCCTCCGCCGAGACGCAGCGCGAAGGCGTCTCCGCCCCCAGCTCGCCGCTCGGCGTCTAGGCCCCCGCGGCCAAGCTCTGCGGCCGAGTGGCCCCTTACTTCATTTGGTAAAGTAAAAGGCCAGATGGCCGTAGATGAAACATGCCCGGTGTGCCTCACAGCTGAGATCGTGTGCAGCAAGTGGACGCTGCTGCTGGTGCGCGATCTGTCGGAGGGCCACTCCCGCTTCTGCGAGCTGGAACGCTCGCTTGCCGGCATCAGCCCGCGCACGCTGTCACTGCGCCTGCGGGCGCTCGAGGAGGAGGGCATCGTCGAGCGACACACCTTCCCCGAGGTGCCGCCGCGGGTCGAGTACGCGCTGACCGAGAAGGGCCGCGCATTGCTGCCGATCATCGACGACATGCGCTCCTACGGCGAAGACTGGCTCGGCGTCAGCTGCGCCGAGCGCGCCCAAGAGGCGCTCGCCGACGGCCAGCTAGCCGTCGCCTGAGCGCCGTCCCGCCACAGTAGGACGCTGGACAGCCGGGCGGCTGCAAGCTGCCCTGCGCCGGCAGGAGCGCCTGGCCCCGAGGAGAAGTCAGCGCATCATGCGCTCCGTCCAACTGCAGTCCGCGCTGACCGATTACCTACAGGCCGCCGCTGCGTTGCTCACCGGCGAGCTCGAGGCCGGCGCCGAGATCCCGTTCGAGCTCGAACAGCAGCCGTCCCGCGGCGCGCGCGGGCCCTCCCTGTACTGCTACCGACCGCTCACAGCCGAGTTCGTCGCCGACCGGCGCCCAGAGCTCGAAGACCTGCCCGAGTACGCCCCGGCCTCGCTGCAGCTCACCGCCTTCGAGGGGCTCGAGCGCTACCTGATCGCGGTCGGAGAGGACGTCACGCGCCTAACCCCCAAAGCGCAGGTGCGCGCCGCGATCGGCTCGCTGCTCGGTGATGTGTTCGCTGAGCAGTCCGACTTCCAGCTGCACGACGAGCGCGTGCGCGCCGCGCTCGAGCGGCTTCAGAGCACCGCTCTCACCGCCACTGCCGAGGTGACGATCGTCGCGCGTCTCTGCGGAGTGACGATCACCTCACCTGAGCTGCCGCTGACCGCCGGCCTGACGATCGCCAGGCCCGACGCGCTCGAAGGGCTCCCGCCCGAGGCGCGTGGCGCCGGCGAGGACGGGCTCGAGCACCTGGTCGTGGTGCTCGCAACCGAGGACGAGGATCCGGCCGATGCGCTGCCGCGTGGGCGCGAGGTGCTTCGGGACCTGCTCCGCGCCCTGCGCCTGTTCGGCGACGGGCGCGTCACGCTCGGCGCGCTCGCCTGGGCGCGGATCGGCGGCGGGGCGTGGACGCCGCTGCCGCTCGGTGGCGGCGGGCGCCCGCACGGGATGCTCGTCGTCACAACCGAACACGAGGACGAGCTGCGCGCGTTCTGCAACCTCGTGTCGAGGCGCGCCCCCCACGGCAACGAGCTGGCATGGGCACTGCGCCGCTTCGAGATGGGCTGCGAGCGCAACGATCCGTTCGAGGCTCTCAGCGACAACCTGCTGGCCCTGCGCGCGCTGCTCGAGCCCGAGGGGCCCTCCAGCGGGATGCTCGCCGGGCGCCTGGCCGCGCTCTGCGCGACACCCGAGCGCCGCCTCGTCCTGACCGAGCGCACCGTGCAGGCGATCGCGCTCGAGCGCGCCGTGCTCGCCGGGGCCGCGACGACCCGCGCCGGCGCCGCCGCGCTGGCCGGCGACCTCGCCGACCACCTGCGCGCGCTGCTGCGCGACGTGATCTGCGGTCACCTCGACGCGGATCTGGTCGGCCTCGCCGACGAACTGCTGCTGGCCGAGCCGGTCGTCGCCGAGGAGGACGCTCACGACGCGGCGATCGCCGACGATCCCGAGCCGCCCGATCGCTTCGAGCCGGCCGTTCCGGGCACCGTTCCGCTGCGGATCTCAGACTCCCGCGGCCGCGCCGCCGCGGCCGGCTCCTCAGACGCCGAGCTGTTCGGCGATGCGCGCGAGGCCGAGGAGATCCTGGACCTCTTCATCTAGGTGGCCGACGAGCGTCGGCTCGCGGCCGCCGAGCAGTGCCTCCAGCTCGCGCACGGTCCCCTCGTCCCGGCGCACGAGCACGTCGAAGTCGGCGAGGTTCGACGCGACCCGCCTGGCGAGGTCGGCGCCGAGGTCGTCCGTCAGCCGTTCGGCGAGCTCCTCCGGAGAGCGCCCGCCGAGCCCGTCGAGGTGCACACGGTTGACGATCAGCTCCGGCTCTCCGAGCCCCGTCTCGCGCAGCCGCTCGGCCAGGAAGCGCGCCTCGCGCACCGGCTCGGGCTCCGGTGAGGTGACGATCAGAAAACCGGTCTGCTCCGAGCGCAGAAGCTGCTGAACGACCCGCGTGCGCTCGCCGAAGCCGTCGAGGATGCCGCCGAGAGATCGGAAGAAGCGCGACAGCTCGCCGAGCATGTCGACGCCCGTCACGCGCGCGAAGATCGCGAACACCAGCGCCGTGCCGCGCCCGAACAGCTTCGCCGTCAGCCCCCCCGGAGCCAGGAACACCTGCAGCGCACGGCCTTCCAGGAACCCCAGCAGGCGCCCGGGTGCTTCGAGGAAGTCCAGGGCGTTGCGCGACGGTGGCGTGTCGAGCACGATCACGTCGAACTCGTGCTCGGCGTGCAGCTCGTAGAGCTTCGCCACCGCGCTCAGCTCGTTGGAGCCGGCGACCGCCGTGGAGAGCTCGCGGTAGACCGGATTGGCGAGGATCTCCTCGCGGGACGCCTCGTCCGGCGCGAGACGCTCGACGACCGCATCGAACGTCGCCTTCGTGTCGAGCATCATCGCCCACAGCTCCCCCCGCAGCTCGACGCCCGCGTGCTCGAGCGCCACCGCGTCGATGCGATGCGGCTCGCCGGACAGATTCTCCAGGCCGAGCGCGGTCGCCAGCCGCCGCGCCGGGTCGATCGTCACGACTGCGACCTTGCCGCCACGCATCGCCAGGGCCAGCGCCAGCGCCGCCGAGGTGGTGGTCTTGCCGACGCCGCCGGCGCCGAGCGTGACGATGACGCGCCTGCCGGTCAGCCGGGACCGGAGCGTGCGCGCGGCTGAGCTGTTGCCCCGGGCCATCCCGGGATCGTAGTTCCCATGCAGGAATCCACCGTGACCATGCGAATACCCACCGGAAGGCTTTCCAGCAAACGAGCATCGGAGCCACCGTGGAAGGAAAGGCCAAGGTCATCGCATTCGCCAATCAGAAGGGCGGCGTGGCCAAGACGACGACAACGCTGAACCTCGCGGCCGCATTCGCCGAGGAGGGCCACCGCGTGCTGTGCGTCGACATGGACCCCCAGGGGAACCTGACGATGTCGCAGGGGATCGATCCGGACACGCTCGAGAAATCGATGTACGACGTGCTCGTCCACAAGGTCTCCCTCCGCGAGGTGATCAAGCGCCGCGAGATCGATGTCGCCTGCGCGTCGATCGACCTGGCCGGAGCGGAGATCGCGATGTCGACGATGATCGGTCGCGAGCGCTCCCTGCAGAAGGCCTTCGAACCGATCCTCGAGGACTACGACTTCATCTGCATAGACACGCCCCCGAGCCTCGGGCTGCTGACGATCAACGCGCTGACGGCTGCCGACAAGGTGATCGTCCCCGTGCAATGCGAGTATCTGTCGATGCGCGGATTGATCCAGCTGCAGAACACGCTCGCGATGATCCGGGAGAACCTGAATCCCGGTGTCGACATCGAGGGTATCCTGCCGACACTGGTGGATTCACGCACGATCCACGCGAAGGAGGCGATCGAGATCCTCGAAGAAAACTTCGGGGACCGAGTGTTCGCCTCGCGCATCCGCAAGACGGTTCGTTTCGCCGAGGCCCCCGTGAAGGGGATGTCGGTGCTGAAGTACGAGCCGGACGGCGTGGCGGCCCAGTCCTACCGGCAACTCGCCCAGGAGGTTCTCACCCATGGCCAATCCTAGGCGTGCCAGCATGCGCGAAGGGCCACTGGCGGCCCTGTTTCGCAAGACCGAAGAAGGCGACGACGCCGAGGCCGCGCCCGCTTCCCCGAAGCGTTCCGCCCCGCCCCGCGAGGAGCCTCCCGCCCCCGCTCATCCCCGCAAGACCGGTCTGCCGCACCCCGCGCTGAGCGCCACGCCCGAGGCGCCCGCCGAGGCCCCGCAGATCCCGACGCCGCAGGAGCGCCTGCGTCACGCCTTCTCCTCGGAGATCCCGGAGAACGTGATGGACCGCCCGGCGTCACGCAACGCGCCGCCGGAATACCAGCGCGAATCGACCTACACGCCCGCCGCCACAGCCCCCGGCCAGCCGATCATCCGCGTCGTCGGTGTCGGCGGCGGCGGCGTCAACGCAGTCAACCGCATGGTCGAGGCCGAGGTCGAGGGCATCGAGTTCATCGCCGTCAACACCGACGTGCAGTCGCTGCAGCAGTCGACCGCCGACATCACCCTGCACATCGGCGCGGAACTCACGCGCGGACTGGGCTCGGGGTCTGACTCCGACGTCGGCCGCCAGGCGGCGATGGAGGACTACGACCGCATGAAGGCGCTGCTGAAGGGGTCCGACATGATCTTCATCGCCGCCGGTTCCGGCGGCGGCACCGGGACCGGCGCGGCGCCGGTGGTGGCGCGCATCGCCCGCGAAGTCGGCGCGCTGACCGTCGGCATCGTCACCAAGCCCTTCGGCTTCGAGGGCACCCGTCGCAGCGAGCAGGGAGAGCGGGGAGTCGAAGCGCTCGCCCAGGAGGTCGACACTCTGATCGTCGTCCCCAACGACCGCCTGCTGGCCGTCCTCGACAAGCAGACCTCGATGGTCGACGCGTTCCGCGTCGCCGACGACGTGCTGCGCCAGGGAGTGCAGGGGGTCTCGGACCTCGTCACGCTGCCCGGCCTGATCAACCTCGACTTCGCCGACGTGCGCACGATCATGAAGGAAGCCGGGAGCGCCCTGCTCGGGATCGGCATGGGCGTCGGCGAGAACCGCGCCACGGAGGCCGCGATGCAGGCCGTCTCCTCGCCGCTGCTGGAAACCTCGATGGAGGGCGCCCGCTCGATCCTGCTGTCGATCACCGGCGGCAACAACCTCTCGCTCTGGGAGGTCAACGAGGCCGCCAAGTCGGTCTCCGAGGCCGCACACCCGGACGCCAACATCATCTTCGGCGCGATGGTCGACGAGAAGCTCGACGACCAGGTGTGGGTGACGGTCGTCGCCACCGGCTACGGCGACGAGGGCCGGCGCAAGAGCGCCAGTCGCTTCCGCGAGCCCGCCAGCGGCGAGGTGCGTGCGCAACGTGGCACTGCACCGACGGCGCCAGGACGCAGCCGCGGCTCACTCGACGAGCTAGAAGTACCCGAGTTCATCCCGAACCTCTGATCTGGCGGACATAGACCCGGCGCGGGGGCGGTGTCCTCGCACCCTTCACGTGCCGCGCGTGCGGACTTGCCGATAATCAGCGCGTGGATGCTTTGAGCTTGAGCGATGCGTGGGAGGCGAAAGCGGCTGAATGGGCGGCATGGGCGCGGACCCCCGAGCACGACCAGTTCTTCGAGGCTCTGAACTGGCCCGCGTTCCGGCGCATGCTCCCCGACGCTCGGGGGAGAACCCTCGACGTCGGGTGCGGGGAGGGGCGCGTCGGGCGTGAGCTGTCGCGGCTCGGCCACCGCGTCACGGGACTGGACTCCTCCCCGACCCTCGTTGAGCTAGCGCGCGAAGCCGGCGGCTACGAGACGGTGGTGTGCGAGTCGGCGACGTCCATGCCCTTTGCGGACGGGAGGTTCGACCTCGCCGTGGCGTTCATGTCACTCATCACCGTGGACGACGTCGGGACGGCGGTTCGCGAGACGGCGCGGGTGCTTACGCCCGGCGGGCGCCTCTGTGTCGCGATCCTGCATCCGCTGAATCGGCCCGATGCGGCGATGGCCGATTACTTCCGCGAGCATCGCGTCTCCGAGAAGATCGAACGCGGCGGCGTGCCGATGGTCTTCGAGGACGCGCACCGCCCCCTCAGCGCGTACACGGACGCCCTCGCGGAGGCTGGTTTCGCGATCGAGCGGTTGGGAGAGCCACGCCTGGACGATGTCGCGGCGGCGACCGCTCCGATGCCGCTGTCGAACGCGGCGCGGAAGCCCTACTTCCTTCAGCTGCGCTGCCGGCGGTCGAGATGAGCGGACCGAGCAGAGGTGTCGTCGCCGCCGGGCACCCCCTGACGGCGCGTGCCGGAGCCCAGGTGCTGCGCGAAGGCGGCAATGCGGTCGACGCGGCGATCGCGGCGATGCTGACGTCGTTCGTGACAGAGGCGCTGCTGACCGGCCTGGGAGCCGGCGGCTACATGCTCGTCGCCGGCGCCGGCCAGGCCCCTGTGCTGCTCGACTTCTTCGTTCAGGCGCCGACCCGCCGCGGCGACGGGAGCGAGGCGGACCTGCTCGCCGTCGACGTGTCCTTCGGCGATGCCGCGCAGGTCTTCCACATCGGCCCGGCCTCGTGCGGGGTCTACGGGACCCCCGCCGGGATCTGCGCGGCCGCCGCGCGCTGGGGGACCGTCCCGCTCTCGCGACTCGCCGAGCCGGCCGCTCGCATGGCCCGCGACGGCGTCCCGCTCAACGCGGCGCAGGCCTACGTCGCAGAGATCCTCTCCGATCTGCTCGTCTCGACTCCCGAGTGTGCCGCTCTGTGGGCCCCGCACGGCGCGGTGCTGCGCGAGGGCGAGACGATGCGGAACCCGGACCTCGCCGACGCGCTCGAGCGCTTCGGCCGCGACGGCGCCGAGCCGTTCTACCGCGGCGAGACCGCCACCGCCGTCTGCGACTGGCTCGCCGAGCGCGGCGGGTCGCTCTCGCCGAGCGACCTCGTCGGCTATCAGGCCGTGGCGCGGGACCCCGTGCGGATCGGCTACCGCGACCGCGAGATCCTCACCAACCCGCCGCCCTCGGCCGGCGGCATCCTGCTCGCCTACAGCCTCGGCCTGCTCGACCGCGAACCGCCGCCGCCGTCGCTGCAGGGGATCATCGGCGCGATGGCCGCCGCGCAGTCAGAGCGCGGCGCCGAGTTCCTGGACGGGCTCGCCGAGGAGCGCTTCCTGGAGGGCTTCCTCTCGAGCCGCCTCGGCTCGACCACCCACATCGCCGTGATCGACGAGTCCGGAATGGCGTGCAGCACGACCGCGACCAACGGCGAGGGCTCCGGCGTCGTCGTGCCCGGCACCGGCATCCACCTCAACAACGTGATGGGCGAGCAGGACCTGAACCCGCTCGGCTTCCACCTGCACCCGCCCGGACGGCGCATGCCCAGCATGATGGCCCCCTCGATCGCGCTGCGCGACGGGGAGGTCGAGCTGGTGCTCGGCAGCGCCGGCTCCAACCGCATCCGCTCCGCGCTGCTGCAGACGATCATCGGCGTCGTCGATCACGGCCTCGGAGTCGACGAGGCCGTTCGGGCGCCTCGCGTGCACCTCGAGGACGGCACCGTCTACGCCGAGCCCGGCATCGACCTGACCGCGCTGGGAGGGGAGCTGCCGACGGTCAGCTTCTCCGCGCTCAACCTGTTCTTCGGCGGCGTGCAGGCGGCGCTCAGGCGCGACGGGGTCCTCACCGGCGCAGGGGACCCGCGCCGAGGTGGCGCGGCGGAGCTTGCGTGAACGCCGGGCGGCGCCTTGCCGCGGCATTGCCGCTCGCCGTCGTGATCGCCGGCTGCAGCGGGATCAAGGCACCGGACCTGTTCATCGTGACCCGCAGCGGCTCCGGGCCTCACGCGAACCTGACTCTGCTCGTCAACGAAGAAGGCGGCGTGCGCTGCAACGGCAAGCTCGCAGGCAAGCTCAGCGATTCGCAGATCGTGAAGGCGCGCGCGATCACCGAAGACCTCGAAAAGCCCGCCGCCGAGCACCTGTCCCTGGCGGCTGCGCCGAACTCTGTGCTGCGCTACCACCTGCGCGACGCCAAGGGCACCGTCAGCTTCGCCGACAACTCCGTCGGACAGCCGAAGGTGCTGCGCGAACTCGAGCTGTTCGTGCTGCAGGCCTCCCAGCAGGTGTGCCACCTGCCGGAATGAGCTAGCCGAACCTGACCTTGCCGTTGGACTGCGCGCGCACCTGCGCGCGCTCGAGCAGCTCCAGGCGCTCCAACGCCGTCTCCAGCAGCGTTCCGAGCAGGCGCAGGCGAGCGTTCTCCGAGCGCAGCTCGAGCAGCTCCTGCTTTGCCTCCGGCTCGAACTCCACGGTCGCTGCCATCCGGTAGGAGTCCATCGCCGCGAGCTCCGCCTCGCCCAGCTCCTTGTCGGTCGCCTGCATGACCAGCTCTGCGTAGCGCTCCCGCGCCGAGCTCGCCGCCTGCTCGTCGGGCTCCTCCTCGTCGTCCTCGCTGAAGAGGACCTCACCGGCCGGGTAGGGCAGCTCGTCCTGTCGCTCGAGCAGCACGAACGGGCGCGTCCCACGCGAGAGGATGTTCAGGCGCCCGTCCTCCAGGCGCTCGAGCACCTGCTCGACCTCGCATGCGCAGCCCGTCTGCTTGAGCTCCTCGTCGGACAGCCACAGGATCCCGAACTCCTGCCCCTCTGCGAGGCAGTGCTCGATCATCCGGCGGTAGCGGGCCTCGAAGATGTGCAGCGGCACGCTCTCCGTCGGCAGCGCGACGATGCCCAGCGGGAACAGCGGAAAATCACGAACGGGGACCTGCATGCGCCTGAGTCTAGGACCGCCGATTCGCCGGCTGCTCGGCGGGCCGGGGGCGCGATCAGCCCGGGCCGGGCTTGCGGGCGGCGATCATCAGGTTGTAGAAGACCGCCGCCGGCAGGCGCCGCTCGAGCAGACGGAGGTCGAGCTTCTGGAGCAGCAGATAGCCGCGGTAGGCGTACTGGCGCCACATCCACGGCACCTGCTCCGGCTCTGCCGAGGCCTCGAGCGTCCGGTTCGTCCATCCGAACCAGTTTGCAAGCAGCTCCTCACCGCTGACCTCGACCTCGCGAAGGCCCGCCGCGCGCGCCGCGCCGGCCAGCTCGCCGGGAGCGAACGCGTGAACGTCGACGACCCGCTCGAGCGACTCGTCGGGATCGCACTCACCGCTCGGCCGGGCGGCTCCGGCTCGCATCGCAACTCGCCAGGCCGGCGCGATCGCGCTCGCCACGCGCTTGGGAACCCGCGCGAGCCGGTCGCCGTAACGGGACGGCTCGCCGGCGAACATGACCGTTCCACCCGGGGCCAGGACACGCTCGAATTCCCTGAACGCCCGCGGCAGGTCGGGGATGTGGTGCAGCACCGCATGGCCCAGCACGAGGTCGAAACACTCGTCCTCGAACGGCAGGCGCTCGGCGTCGGCGAGCTCCGTTCGCACCTCGAGCCCGAGCTGCTCGGCGTTCGCGGCGAGCGTCCGCAGCATCCCCGGCGAGATGTCCGTGCATGTCGCCTCGCCGATCAGACCGGCGCCCATCAGGTTCAGCGTGAAGTACCCCGTCCCCGAGCCGATCTCGAGCGAGCGCCCCCACCGGGTGGGCTCCCGGCCGAGCGCCTTGCGCACCTTCGCCAGCACCTGCGCGCGCCCGACCTCGCCGAAGCCGATGCCCCACTTCGAGTCGTAATGGCCCGCCGCGACGTCGTGATAGCGGGTGTTGGCGTCGCGGATCTGCTCGGCGCTGAGGGAGGGCGGCACGAGGCCGCACCATATACTCGCGCGCCTCGGCCCGCCCCCGTCCCGCGGGCATGCCATCCCGACCATTCGCACCTGTTGAGCACAAGCGAGCCAACCCTGTACCTGCAGCGCGACCAGCCCGACGGCGTGCCGCCGCTGGCGCTGACGGGCGAGCGCACGCTGCCCGACGTGCCCGCCGAGAACTACTGGTACCAGCGCCATCTCGTCGTCTACGAGTGGATCGCACAGCGCGTGCGGGGCCAGCGCGTCATCGACATGGCCAGCGGCGAGGGCTACGGATCCGACGTGCTCGCCCGCAGCGCCGCCTCGGTGATCGGCGTCGAGGCGAACCCCGATGCCTTCGAGCACGCTCGCCTGCGCTACCCGGCCGTGCGCTTCGAGCGCGGGCTCGTCGAAGAGTTCACCGCCCCGGCCGACGCCGTCGTGTTCCTGCAGACGATCGAGCACCTGCAGCAGCCCGGAGCGACGCTCGAGCACTTCGCCTCGATGCTCGACGGCGACGGGACCGTGTTCCTCTCGACGCCCAATGTGCTGACGCTCGCGCCGAAGGGAGCCGCCCGCTCGGACAACCCGTGGCATGTCCACGAGTACCTCCCCGAGGAGTTCGCCGAGCTGTGCCGAGCGCACTTCGGTCGCGTCGAGATCTACGGCCTGTTCCACGCCGGCAAGCTGCGCGCCCACGAGCTCGCGCTGCGCGCCGGCTGGGACCGCGTGCACGCGGCGCTCGGCCTGACCCGGCGCTTCTACGACTGGTTCACGCCGGCGATCGGCACCGGCGACTTCGCGCTGCGCCGAGCCGCCGAGGCCGACATCGGCCGCGCGCTGGACCTGCTCGCCGTGTGCCGTCAGTGAGCCGCCGGGGGCCAGGCGCCCTGGCGATCGTGCTGCACACGCAC
Organism: Solirubrobacterales bacterium; assembly: GCA_025963965.1. Taxonomy (GTDB): domain Bacteria; phylum Actinomycetota; class Thermoleophilia; order Solirubrobacterales; family Solirubrobacteraceae; genus Palsa-744. The sequence continues at coordinate 10,413 of JAOPZS010000044.1, read as the reverse complement.
ATGCCCTACGTGGAGGGCTTCGGGACGTGGCCCTTCGGCGAGGAGTGGCTGTGGGAGGCGTTCGCCGGCAGCTACCTGCCGCTGCTCGACGTGCTCGACGCCGGTGCGCCGCTGACGCTGTCGCTGACGCCCGTGCTGTGTGACCAGCTGGAGGTCCCCGGGCTGGCCGAGCGCTTCTACCGGTTCGTCGAGGACGTGCGCCGAGAGACCCACGCCAAGGACGCCGCCGGGCTGCGCGCCGGCGGGCACGAGCGGCTCGCCGCCGAGGTCGAGCGCGCCTCGGGCGACTACGAGCGGGCCCACGCGAGCCTGCGCCGCCGCGGCGGTGACCTGCTCGCCGCGTTCGCCCCGCACGCCGCCTGGACCTCGGCGGCGACCCACGCGATCCTGCCGCTGCTGGCGACCGGAGCCGGCGTGCGCGAGCAGGTCCGCTCTGGAGTTCGCTCGCACCAGCGGCGCTTCGGCGCGGCCTGGCGCGGCGGCTTCTGGCTGCCCGAGTGCGCCTTCGAGCAGGGTCTCGAGCCGGTCCTGCGCGAGGCCGGCGTGCGCGCCGTGTGCATCGAGCTGACCGGGCGGCTCGGCCTCGGCAGCGCCGGGCAACTGCGGCCGCTGCTCGGCGAGTCGGGTCTCGTGCTCGTGCCGGTCGACCGCGAGACGATGTCGCTCGTGTGGAGCGACAGCGGCTACCCGGCCGCCGGGGCATACCGCGACTACCACCACCACACCGTCCACCACCACACACCATGGAGCAACGACGGCGAGCCCTACGACCACGCTGCCGCGCTGGCCCTTGCCGGGAAGCACGCCGCCGACTTCGTCGCCCGCACCCGCGAGCGCCTTGAGCGCGACGGCGACGGCGCGCCGGGCGGCGGCCTGGCCGTCTGCGCCCTGGACACCGAGCTGCTCGGTCACTGGTGGTATGAGGGGATCGCCTGGCTCGAGGCCGTCGTGCGCGAGTGCGGCGAGCAGGGCCTCGAGCTGATGCGCCTCGACGACGCCCTCGAGCGCTTCCAGCCTGCGGCCGCTCCCGCCGGCCTCGACTGGCCTGCGAGCACGTGGGGCGCCGGGGGGGACCTGTCGACGTGGTCCGGCCCTCAGGTCGGCGCCCACGCCTTCGCCGCGCGCGCCGCCGAGCTCGACGTGCTCGCCGCCGGCGATCGGGCCGGGCTCGCCGCGATCCGCGAGCTGATGGCGCTGCAGGCGAGCGACTGGGCCTTCATGGTCACGAGGGGGATGGCCGTGCCATATGCGCTCGAGAGAATCGACGCGCACGGCAGGGGGCTGCGCGACGCGCTCGCGGCGGGCGCCGGCGCGGACGCCGTCGCGCTCGGGAACCTCGCCGTCGACGCCGATCCGGGCGCCTTCCTCGAGCCGCTCTAGCTCACTCCCAGCGCAGCGTGTCAGGCGCCTCACGCGTCCGGATCACGCGCGCCGGGACGCCCGCCAGCACCGAGTTCGGCGGGAACGAGCGCGTCAGCACCGCGCTCGTGCCAACTATCGAGTTCTCGCCGAGGCTGACACCACGCAGGATGCACGCGCCGTATCCGATCCACACGTTGTGGCCGATCTCGACGTCGCGCTTGTAGATGCCCTGCAGGCGGATCGGGCGCTCGACCTCCGTGACGCCGTGATCGAAGTCGATCAGCATCACGCGGTCGGCGAGGATGCACTCGCGCCCGATCGCGACACGCTGGAACGCCGAGATCGTGCACTCCTGACCGATCACCGTCTTGGCCCCGATCGAGACCTCGCCCTCGTGCACCCGGATCTTGCAGCCGTGCCCGATCCATGCCCAGCGGCCGATTCGCAGCGTCGCGCCGCGACCGATCTCGAGCTTCACCCCGGGACAGACGAAGCACAGGCCGTCGGTCTGCAGACGGCTCCCGAAGCGGAGCTTCAGCACGGCCAGGCGCAGCAGCAGCGCTGCGTAGCCCGGACGCAGCATGCCGTTCGCGCGCATGAACCGCAGCAGCGCCAGCGGGCCGCCGCGGCGCGGCCCGGGCGCTCGGCGCGGCCCGCCGCCCGGCGCCTGGACGCCCGTCGGGGATGGCTTGTCTGCGATCAGGCCCACCGCGGCGGAATCGTAGCTGCGCGGACGGGTCGCGGAGTGCCCCTGCGATGATGCGCGCTCGATGACCGAGCCCACTCTCGCAAGCCGTCTCCTCGCCGGCGACCGCCGCGCGCTGGCGCGCGCGATCAGCCTCGTCGAGGACGACCGTCCCGAGGGCTGGGAGCTCGTGCGCGAGGTCTACCCCGAGACGGGGCGGGCAGAGGTCGTCGGCTTCACCGGGCCGCCCGGCGTCGGCAAGTCGACGCTGATCGGGGCGCTCACGAGGGCGCGCCGCGAGGCCGGCCGCACCGTCGGGGTGCTGTCGATCGACCCCTCCTCGCCGTTCACCCACGGTGCGCTGCTCGGCGACCGCATCCGCCTCACCGAGCACTTCCTCGACCAGGGCGTGTTCATCCGCTCGATGGCCAATCGCGGCGCGCTCGGCGGGCTCTCCGAGGCGGCGCTGCAGGCGGCGCTGCTGCTCGACGCCGCCGGGCGCCAGGACGTGTTCGTCGAGACCGTCGGGGTCGGACAGGCCGAGATCGACATCATCGACCACGCCGACACGATCGTGCTCGTGCTGATGCCCGGCTCGGGCGACTCGATCCAGGCGCTGAAGGCGGGCGTGATGGAGATCCCCGACGTGATCGTGATCAACAAGGCCGACCACCCCCTGACCGACACGATGGTCCGCGAGATCCGCGGCGTGCTGTCGCTGGCGAACCTCGAGCGCACCCCCGAGCAGGTCAAGGCCAGCTGGCGCGTGCCGATAGTGCGGACCGAAGCCAACCGCGGCAAGGGCACGGAGGAGCTCGTCGAGCGCCTCGATCAGCATCGCGCCCACCTGCTCGCCGCCGGCACGCTCGCCGAGCGCCGCCGGCGCAACCTGCGCAACGAGGTGCTCGCGATCGCCACGGCCCGCATGCGCAGGCGGCTGGAGGCGGATCTGGAAAGCGACGACACCTTCCAAGAGCTGCTGGAGGCGGTCGTCGAACGCAGGATCGACCCGGCCAGCGCGGCCGGCAGCCTGCTCGAGCGAGAGGCCGAGCGTGCCGCCTCGGCCGACGCTCGCTGAGCCGGCCGGTCCCGCCGCGGTCGCCCGCTGAGCATCGGTTAGGCTCGCGGCGATGGACTACCTAGGTCTCGCCGATCGCAGCTGGCCGGTGCTGCGCCGTCTGATGGGCGGCCACGCGACCGTCTACCGGCTGACGGGCGGACTTGTCGGGCACCGCTTCCCCGGCGCCCCGCCGATGCTGCTGCTCGACCACGTCGGCGCCCGCAGCGGAGCGCGCCGTACGAGCCCACTGGTCTACGCCCGCGACGGCGAGAACGTGATACTCGTCGCCTCGAAGGGCGGCTACCCGAAGAACCCGGCGTGGCTGCACAACCTGATGGCCAACCCCGACACGACCGTGCAGATCGGCCACAGCCGCCGTCCGGTTCATGCCCGCGTCGCCACCGACGCCGAGCGCGAGCACCTCTGGCCGCTGGTCGTGGGTGTGTACAGCGGCTACGCCGACTACCAGAAGCGCACCGACAGGCAGATCCCGCTCGTCGTGCTCGAGCCGCGTTGAGCGCCGCGCGGGGCGGCGGTGCGCCCGACCGCGCGCCCTGGCGCGCCAATCCGCGGCACTCCCTCAGTTCCTCCTAGGCGCCGAGCGCCCGCGCGATCACCATCTGCTGAACCTCGTCGGTGCCCTCGCCGATCGTCAGGATCTTCGCGTCGCGGTAGAAGCGGCACACCGGGTACTCCTCGATGTACCCGTAACCGCCGTGTATCTGCACGGCCTCCTCGCTGCAGCGCACCGCCAGCCGGCCCGTCTTGAGCTTCGCCTGGGCGGCCGTCAGCGTGAAGTTGCGCCCGGCGTCCTTCTCGCGCGCCGCCTTGTAGACCAGCAGCCGCGCCGCCTCGATCTCGGTCGCCATGTCGGCGAGCTTGCTCTGGATCGCCTGGAACTTGGAGATCGGCTGCCCGAATGCGCGCCGCTCGCGCGCGTAGGAGAGCGCCTCGTCGAGCGCCCCCTGCGCGAGGCCGACGCCCATCGCCGCGACGCCGATGCGGCCGATGTCGAGGATGTGCAGGAACTGCTTGAAACCCGCCCCGCGCGGACCCAGCAGGTTCGTCTCCGGGACCCTGCAGTCGGTGAACGTCAGCGGCCGCGTGTCCGAGGCATGCCAGCCCATCTTGCGGTACGGCTCACCCTGCTCGTAGCCCGGCGTGCCGTTGGCGACGATCAGGTTGGAGATCTCCTTCGGGCCGTCGCCGTTGGCGGTCACGGCCGTGATGCAGACCACGCCGGAGATCTCCGTGCCGGCGTTGGTGATGAACTGCTTGGCGCCGTCGATGACCCATTCGCCGTCCTCGAGGCGGGCGCGGGTGCGGGTGTTGCCGGCGTCAGAGCCGGCCTCCGGCTCGGTCAGGCCGAACGCTCCGAGCACCTCCCCTGAGCACAGCCGCGGCAGCCACTCGCGCTTCTGCTCCTCGCTGCCGTACAGGTAGATCGGCTGTGTGCCGAGCGACGTGTGCGCGCACAGCGTGATCGCAACGGAGGAGTCCACGCGCGTCAGCTCCTCGACGGCCAGCGCGTAGGCGAGCGTGTCGCCGCCGCCACCGCCGTACTCCTGCGGGAACGGGATCCCCATCAGGTTGAGCTCGCCGAGCTTGCGCACGATCTCGTACGGGAAGGCCTTGGTGCGGTCGAGCTCCTCGGCGACCGGCGCGATCTCCGAGCGGGCGAAGTCGCGGACCGTGCGACGGATCAGCTCATGCTCGGGCGGCAGGTCGAAGTCCATCGCGCGGCGCATTCTCACAGGTCGGCGTCATCTACAGTTGCCGCCGAGTGGCCCGCACCCGCCTGATCCTCGACTTCCTCACGCGGGGGCAGACTCACCGCTACGGACCGGACCGCTCGCAGCGCGCCGACCTGTACCTGCCACTCGGAGCCGGGCCGCACCCGGTGATGGTCACGATCCATGGCGGCTCGTGGCAGTCTCGCTACGGCAAGGTCGTGATGCGCGGGCTCGCCGGCGATCTGCTGCGACGCGGCTGGGCCGTGTGGAACATCGAGTACCGCCGCCTCGGCGGCGGCGGCGGCTGGCCTGCGACGTTCCTGGACGTCGCCGCCGCGATCGACCACCTGCGCACCCTGCAGGCGCCGCTGGACCTCGACAGCGTCAGCTTCCTTGGCCATTCCGCCGGCGGGCACCTGGCGCTGTGGGCCGCCACGCGCGAGCGGCTCGCGGCCGGCGCACCCGGCGCCGAACCGGCGATCCACCCCAAGCGCGTGATCGGCCAGGCCGCCGTCTGCGACCTCGCCGGTGCCTACGTGCTGTGGCGCGGCGGCGCCGTACGCCAGCTGATGGGCGGCGCGCCCGAGCAGCTGCCCGGGCGCTACGACGTCGGCGATCCGATCAGGCTCGTGCCGGCGGCGATGCCCGTGCTGCTCGTCCACGGCGTGATCGACTCGACCGTCTCGATCGAGCTGAGCCGCGGCTACGCGCAGCGCGCGCACGAGGCGGGCGGCGAGGTCGAGCTGATCGAGATCGACGGCGAGGCCGGCGGGCACCGCGCCCACGTCGACCCGCGCGGGCAGGCCTGGACGGCCGTGACGCGCTGGCTCGGCATGCCCGTCGGCGTCTGACGCTGCGTGCCGCGCAAGACCCGGCCGGCCATTCCGAGGAGCGGGATCTAAAGGATCTCGGCGCGCGTGGCGATGAGTGCATGTGAGCGACGTGCGGATTCACTGCTGGAGCTGCGCGCGCGGCGTCGAGGTCGACGAGCACGACACCGCCGGCGGCCTTGCCGCCTCTGGCTGGGCGCTCTCCCACGGCGAGACCTACTGCCCGGAATGCGCGCAATCGCGCGGGCTGATCGCCACGCAAACGACCGGCGAGGCGCCTGATGGCACGCCGGCGCAGCCGGCGCCCGCCACGCCGGCCGGCGGCTATCCCTCAGAGCAGCAGCTCGACCCGTTCCCCGTGAGTCCGTACGGCAGCGGCGAGTCGCGCTTCTCGCGGTCGGTGCGGATGCTCACCGCCAGCTGGCGCGTGCTGCGTGAGAACCCCGGCCTGATGGCCTTTCCCGTCATCTCCGTGGTGCTCAGCCTGATCGTCGGCATCGTCTGCTTCGGTACGTGGACGCCGCACTCGCATGGCGCCGCCGGGGCGCGCGACGGCCTGCTCGTGCCGTCGCTGATCGCCGCCTACCCCCTGACGTTCATCTCGGTCTACTTCTCTGTCGCGCTCGCCGAGGTCCTGGGCGGACGCCTCGACGGCAAGCAGACGACGACCGCCGAAGGCTTCTCCGCCGCCAATCGGCGGATCGGCCTGATCGCAGCGTGGAGCCTGCTCGCCTGCACCGTCGGGCTGGCCCTGCGGCTGCTGCAGGAACGGCTGCCGCTGGCCGGCCGGATCGCCGCGAGCCTGTTCGGGCTGGCCTGGTCGCTGGCGACGCTGTTCGCGATCCCGGTGCTCGCCTACGAGGGCCGCGGGCCGTTTCAGACCGTCGAGCGCTCCACGCAGATCTTCAAGCGCCGCTGGGGCGCGCAGATCGGGGGCTCGATCGGCATCGGCTTCGCCGCCGTCGTGCTCGCCGTTCCGCTGATCGTGCTGCTGCTGATCGGCATCGCGACCCCCGGCGGCGGTGGCGCGGCGCTCGTGTTCGTCGCCGGCGCCGCCCTGTTCGCCGTCGGTGCCGGAGTCGCCGCAATGGAGCAGATCTACCGCGTGTTCGTCTACCGCAGCGCCGTCGGGCTCGACACCTCCGCCGGGCCGTTCGACCCGAGCGACCTGCGCCAGCCGCTGAGCCGCCGCGGCCGCTAGCCGGCGAAGCCGCGCGCCAGCTCGACGAGCAGGCGCACGCCGTACCCGGAGGCGCCCTTCCCGACGTAGGCGCGGCCCAGGTCCCAGGCCGAGCCCGCGATGTCGACGTGCGCCCACGGAACGTCCCCGACGAAGTTCGACAGGAACGCACCGCCGACGATCGTCCCCGCCTTGCGGCCCTCCGGCGCGTTGTCGAGGTCGGCGTACTTCCCCTTGATCAGCGCGTCGTACTCCTCGTGCAGCGGCAGTCGCCAGACGATCTCGCCAGTCTGCGCGCCGGCCGACTCGATTCGCGCGAACAGATCGTCGTCGTTGCTCATCACGCCCGCGTAGGTCGAGCCCAGGGCGATGATCACGGCGCCCGTCAGCGTCGCGAGGTCGACGATCCGCTCGGCTCCCTCGGAGACGCTGTGCACCAGGCAGTCGGCCAGGACCAGCCGGCCCTCGGCGTCGGTGTTGTTGACCTCGATCGTGCGGCCGTTGGAGGCCATGACGATGTCGCCCGGTTTCACGGCCGAGCCGCTCGGCAGGTTCTCGGTGGCACCGATCACGGTCACGAGCCGCAGCGGCAGCTCGAGCTGGGCGATCGCCGCCGTCGCCTCCAGCGCCGCCGCGCCACCGGACATGTCGAACTTCATCTCCGCCATCTTCGCTCCGGGCTTCAGCGAGATCCCGCCGCTGTCGAACGTCACGGCCTTGCCGACGAAGCCGATCGTCGGCCCGGCCGCCCCGGGCCCCTCGTAGCGCAGCGTGATCAGGGCCGGCTCCTGCGCCGAGCCCTGCGCGACGGCCGAGAACGCTCCCATGCCGCGCTCACGCAGCGCCTCGCGTCCCTCGACGCTCGCCGTCAGCCCCGGGATCTCCTCGGCCAGCCGTTGTGCGTACTCCCCGAGGCTCGTCGGCGTCAGGTCGTTGCCCGGGCGGTTCTGCAGGTCGCGTGCGCGGTTGACCCGCGTGGCGATCAGCGCCGCGCGCGCGACCGCTCCGTCGAGCTCCGGCGGGCAGGCGATCGTCAGCTCGCTCGGCTCGCCGGGAGGCTCGTCTTCCGCGCGCGCGGACTTGAACCCCTCGAAGCGATACAGGCTCAGCAGGGTCCCCTCGACGAGCGCTTCCGCGACGTCCTCCCCAGCGCCCTCAGGGAGCGCCCAGCAGAGCTTCGCCGTCGACAGCTCGCGGAGCCTCCCGGCGGCGGTCGCGGCCGCCACCCTGGCGCCCTCCGGCGTCCACTTCTCGCGTTTGCCGAGCCCCACGAGCAGCCACCGGCGGCCGTCGGCGTGGGCCAGCGCGAGCGCTCCGGCCGAGCCCCGAGCCTCGCCCGAGGCGATCAGCTCCGCCGCCGCGGCGGGGAGCCCCTCGGGCGCCCCCGCGCTCTCGAAGATCCCGATCGCGACCGTGTCCGCGTCGACGTCGGCCGGCGGCTTCGGGCTCGAGCTGACCTTCATCGGCGAGGACGATAGCGCCCGCCGCGGGCCGGGGCAGAGCGGGGGGTCGACTAGCATTCTCGGTCCTTCCGCCTCATCGACCGACAGGAGAGAAGCGCTCCCATGGCAAAGACAGTGATCCTCGGCGCCGCACGCACACCGATCGGCAAGATGGGCGGCGGCCTGTCGACTGTCGACGCCACGGAGCTCGGTGCCCGCGCGATCGAAGCGGCGCTCGAGCGCGCCGCCGTCGAGCCCGAGCAGGTCGACCACGTCGTCATGGGCCAGGTCCTGCAGGCCGGTCAGGGTCAGATCCCCTCGCGCCAGGCCCAGATCAAGGCCGGGATCCCGAAGGAGGTCTCATCGGAGACCGTCAACAAGGTCTGCGCCTCGGGCCTGCGCGCCTCTGTGATCCTCGACCAGGCGATCCGGGCCGGCGACGTCGAGGTCGGTGTCGGCGGTGGCATGGAGTCGATGTCCAAGGCCCCCTACCTGCTGCCGCAGGCTCGCTTCGGCTACCGCATGGGGGACGCGAAGATGCTCGACGCGATGGTTCACGACGGTCTCACCAACCCGTTCTCCGGCAAGCAGATGTTCGTCGAGGCCACCGAGGTCGGCGAGGAGCTCGAGATGACGCGGGCGGATCTCGACCGCTGGGCGCTGCGATCGCACGAACTGGCCGTCAAGGCCACCGACGAGGGCCGCATGGCCGAGGAGATCGTCGCCGTGACCGTCAAGGGGCGCAAGGGCGACACAGTCGTCGAGATCGACGAGGGGCCGCGGCGTGAGACGTCGCTCGAGGCGCTCGCGAAGCTGCCCGGGCTGGTCGGCAAGGAGGGCTCGCACACCGCCGGAAACTCGCCCGGCGTCAACGACGGCGGCGGCGCGCTCGTGCTCTCCTCGGAGGAGTGGGCAGCGGCCAACGGCAAGGAGGTCCTGGCCGAGATCGTCGCCCACGCGCAGAGCGCCAACGACTTCGCATATCTCGCCACGACGCCGGCCAGCGCAGCCAAGAAGGCGCTCGAGAAGGCCGGCCTGCAGCCAGGTGACATCGATGTGTGGGAGATCAACGAGGCGTTCGCCTCGGTCACCCTGAACTCGATCCGGATGCTCGGCATCGACGAGGACCGCGTCAACGTAAACGGCGGCGCCGTCGCCCTCGGGCACCCGATCGGCGCCTCCGGGGCCCGGATCCTCGGCAGCATCGTCCACGAGCTGCGCCGCCGCGGCGGCGGGTACGGCTGCGCGGCGATCTGCTCGGGCGGGGGTCAGGGCGACGCCGTGATCCTCAAGGTGTGAGACGGCCGTGAGCGCGAACGGCGGCGCTCCCGAGGGCCCGCGCCCGGCGGCGTTCTTCGACCTCGACAAGACGCTGATGGCGGGCTCCTCGGGCGTGTTCTTCGCCCGGGCGGCCTACGAGACGGGGATGATCTCGCGCTCGCGGCTCGTCAAGGACATCTACGAGAACGTCCGCTTCCGGCTGCTCGGCTCCACCGACGACCGCGCCGACGACGTGCGCCGGCGCGTCGGCGCGATGATCGAAGGGGTCCGCGTGCGCGACCTCGAGCGGCTTTCGCCGCGGGTGCTCAGCGGCGTGCTCCCGCGGCTCTACCCGCAGATGCTCGAGCGCGCATACGCCCACCAGGACGCAGGCCAGCCGGTCTACATCCTCACGGCCGCCTCGCAGGAGATGGCCGACCTGCTGGCCCGCGTGCTCGCCTTCGACGGCGGCCTCGGCTCGCGGTCGGAGATCGTCGACGGGCGTTACACCGGCCGGCCCGCCGGCCCGTTCAACTACCGCGAGGGCAAGGCGATCGTGATGCGCGAGGTGGCCGAGCGCGATCAGATCGACCTGGCCGCCTCCTACGCGTACTCCGACTCGGAGTCCGACCTGCCGATGTTGCGCGCCGTCGGCAACGCCGTCGTCGTCAACCCCGATGCCCTGCTGCGGCGGATCGCCCTGCAGGAAGGCTGGGAGATCATCGCGCTGGACAGGCTCGGGCGACGACTGAAGGTGCTCGCGGCGCTCGGCGCCGGCACCGCTCTGGCCTCCGCCGGCCGGGCGTTGATCGAGCGCGCCGGTGCTCCGCGCACCGGGGCGCGCATGACGCTCGGCCCGCG
>JAOPZS010000031.1 GCA_025963965.1 Solirubrobacterales bacterium | reverse complement strand
GTCGTTGCGGTGATTCTGGCGATCGGGGTGTTCGCCCTGCTGATCGTCTTGATCGAGGGGATCGACCGGGTATGAGCTCTCTGCCCGTCGGCGCCTTCATCGCGCACATGAGCGCTGCCGACTTCTTCGGGCTCGTCGTCTCGGTGCTGGTGATCGCGTACCTCTTCTACGCGCTGATCCGCGGTGAGAAGCTGTGACCTTCGCCGGCTGGCTGACGATCGTGCTCTTCGTCGGGATGCTGTCGGCGCTCGCGTTCCCCCTGGGGACCTACATGGCGAAGGTGTACTCGGGCGAGCGGGTGTTCCTGACGCCCGTCTTCGGATGGCCCGAGCGCTTCATCTACAAGTTGCTGCGGGTCGACTCCAGGCGCGAGCAGGACTGGAAGGCATACGCCAGGAGCCTGTTGATCTTCTCGCTCGCGGGCTGGCTGCTGCTGTACCTCGTGCTGCGCACGCAAGACGCCTTCTTCGTTCCTCATTCGGTCAATCCGCAGGGCTTCGAGTCGGCGCCGTGGAACGTCACGTTCAACACCGTCTCGTCGTTCGTGACGAACACGAACTGGCAGTTCTACAGCGGCGAGACGACGATGAGCTACCTCAGCCAGATGATCGGGCTGACCGTGCAGAACTGGCTGTCGGCGGGGGTCGGCATCGTCGTGGCGGTCGCGCTGGTACGGGGGATCGTCTCCCGCAGCGGCAAGAGCCTCGGCAACTTCTGGCAGGACATCGTGCGCACGATCCTCTACGTGCTCGCACCGATCTCGATCATCGGGGCGATCGTCCTCGTCTCCCAGGGGGTGATCGCGAACTTCTCCAACTACCTGACCGTGCACACGGTCACCGGTCTCACGCAGACGATCGCGATGGGCCCGACCGCCTCGCAGCTCTCGATCAAGATGCTCGGCACCAACGGCGGCGGCTTCTTCAACGTCAACTCGGCGCACCCGTTCGAAAACCCGACCGGCTTCACCAACTTCTTCGAGATGCTGCTCGTGCTGATCATCCCGGCGGCGCTCGTGTTCATGTTCGGCCGGATGACCGGCAACCGCCGTCAGGGCTACGCGATCTACGGAACGATGATGTTGATGTTCCTCGGCGCCGTCGTCGTCGCCTACGTCGCCGAGGCTCACGGCTCTCCGGCACAGCACGCCGCCGGGCTGCACACGCACGCGATCGCCGGCTCCACGGGCGGCAACCTGGAAGGCAAGGAGCAGCGCTTCGGCATCGCCGGGTCGGCGCTGTTCGACGTCGTCACAACCGTCACCTCGTGCGGCGCCGTCAACAGCGCGATCGAGTCGTTCACGGGCATCGGCGGCGCCGTGCCCTTCGCCAACCTGTCCGCCAGCGAGGTGATCTTTGGCGGCGTCGGCACGGGCCTCTACTCGATCCTGCTCTACGTGCTGCTGGCGGTGTTCATCGGCGGTCTGATGGTGGGCCGCACGCCTGAGTGGCTCGGCAAGAAGCTCGAGGCCAGGGAGATCAAGCTCGCCGGCCTCGGGATCCTGATCACGCCGCTGGCGGCCCTGTTCGCGACCGCCCTGGCAGTCGCGACGAAAGGTGGCCGGGCGTCGATCTCCGAACTGGGCAAGGGGCCGCAGGGCTTCTCCGAGAGCTTCTACGCCTACCTCTCCCAGGCCAACAACAACGGCTCCGCCTTCGCCGGCTACACGGGCTTCATCCAGCCGAATGCCGGCAACGCCGGCTCACACGGCGTCACTTTCGCCGACGTGCTCGGCGGGCTCGTGATGCTGTTCGCGCGCTACGGGCCGATCCTGTTCGCACTCGCCGTCGCGGGCGCGCTGGCCGGCAAGCGCATAACCCCCGTCGGGCTAGGCACGATGCGCACCGACAACCCGACGTTCGCCGTGCTGCTGATCGGCGTCGTGATCCTCGTCGGCGCGCTGACGTTCTTTCCCGCCCTGCTGCTCGGACCGGTGGTCCAGGGCCTGACCGGACACCTCTACTGAGATGCGCCGCGACGTCGTCACTTCGGCCATCGCGATCGTCGTCTTCACGGTCCTGCTCGGGCTCGTCTACCCGCTCCTGATCACAGGGGTCAGCCAGGTCGCCTTCCCGGGCAACGCGAACGGCCAGAAGGTCTACGCGAACGGCAAGCTGGTCGGCTCGAAGATCATCGGCCAGAGCTTCAAGTCGCCGGTGCTCGAAAAGAACGGCAAGCCAAAGGAAGCAGAAGGAGAACTCGTCACCGAAGCCAACGCGCGCTACTTCCAGTCGCGCCCGTCGGCCACGGAAGGCGGCGAATACAACGCTGCGGCCAGCGCGTTCTCCAACCGCGGGCCGAACGACAAGGTGACCAAGGAAGACGACGAAGCGAACATCAAGGAATACCTCGAACTGAACAGGCCCTACGACCCGGGCCTGACGGCAGCCCAGATACCCGTCGACGCCGTGAACACCTCCGGCTCGAACCTCGACCCGGAAATCTCCCAGGCGAACGCGTGGATCCAGGGGCACCGGATCGCCGCCAAGCGAGGGCTGTCGCTCGGCGCGGTGAATGCGCTGATCGCCACGTACACCGACTCGCGCGGGCTCGGGTTCTCCGGTGAGCGCGGCGTCAACGTGCTCGAGCTGAACCTGGCCCTCGACCGCCTCGGCGGAGGAGCGCATTGATGCCCGAGCAGATACCGGCGGCCCACGAGCGCAAGGCGATCTCGCTCTTCCAGGGTGACATCGTGCGCCGCGCGCTCCTCGACAGCCTCAAGAAGCTCGACCCGCGCGTGCAGGTTCGCAACCCCGTGATGTTCGTCGTCGAGATCTGCTCGGTGATCACGACCGTCACGTGGCTGATCCAGGCGTTCGGCGGCAAGCCGCTGGGCGGAGGCAGCGAGCCCGCCTGGTACACGTTCGTGATCGCCGTGTGGCTGTGGCTGACGGTCATCTTCGCCAACATGGCGGAGGCCTTCGCCGAGGGTCGCGGCCGGGCCCAGGCCGACACGCTGCGGTCGATGCGCAAGGACACCGTGGCGCAGATGCGCGACGGCTCCAGCAAGGCGGCCGCGGAGCTGACGCGCGGCGACATCGTGGTAGTCCCGGCCGGCGAGCTGATCCCCGGCGACGGCACCGTGATCGAGGGCATCGCGACGGTGGACGAGTCGGCGATCACGGGCGAGTCTGCGCCGGTGATTCGTGAGTCCGGCGGCGACCGCAGCGCTGTGACCGGGGGCACGCGGGTCACCTCCGATCGGATCGAAGTCGAAATCACCCAGGAGCCCGGCCACTCCTTCCTCGACCGCATGATCGCGCTCGTCGAGGGCGCCGAGCGGCGCAAGACTCCGAACGAGGTCGCGCTGAACATCCTGCTCGCCGCGCTCACGCTGATCTTCATGATCGTGGTCGTGACGCTGCGGCCGTTCGGGCTGTTCGCCGGCACGTCGATCTCCGAGACGACCCTGATCGCGCTGCTCGTCGCCTTGATCCCGACGACGATCGGCGCCCTGCTCAGCGCGATCGGCATCGCCGGTATGGACCGGCTCGTGAGGCGCAACGTCCTGGCGCTGTCCGGTCGCGCCGTTGAGGCCTCCGGCGACGTCGACGTGCTGCTGCTCGACAAGACCGGCACGATCACGATCGGCAACCGCCTGGCCTCCGAGTTCATCCCGATGCCCGGCGTCGCAGAGTCCGAGCTCGCCGAGGTCGCGCAGCTCGCCTCGCTGGCCGACGAGACCCCCGAGGGACGCTCGATCGTGGTGCTCGCCAAGCAGTACGGCATCCGCGAGCACGACATGGCCTCGATCCAGGCCGAGTTCGTCCCGTTCACGGCCCAGACGCGGATGAGCGGAGTCGACTACGACGGGCACCAGCTGCGCAAGGGCGCAGGCGACTCGATCGTCGACATGGTGATCCGCGAAGGCGGCGCGGCGCCGCCGGAGCTGCAGCAGCAGCTCGATCGCATCGGGCGCGAGGGCGGCACGCCCCTGGCCGTCTCCCGGGACACCCAGATCGTCGGCGTGGTCTACCTCAAGGACACGATCAAGGAGGGCATGAAGGCGCGCTTCGACCAGCTGCGCGCGATGGGCATCAAGACGGTCATGGTCACCGGCGACAACCGCCTGACCGCCGCGAAGATCGCCGAGGAGTCCGGCGTCGACGACTTCCTCTCGGAAGCCACACCGGAGCGCAAGCTCGCCCTGATCCGCGAGCAGCAGGCCGACGGGCGGCTCGTCGCGATGACGGGTGACGGCACCAACGACGCACCGGCGCTCGCGCAGGCCGACGTCGGCGTCGCCATGAACACAGGCACCCAGGCGGCGCGCGAGGCGGGCAACATGGTCGACCTCGACTCCAACCCGACGAAGCTGATCGAGATCGTCGAGGTCGGCAAGCAGCTCCTGATCACCCGCGGCGCGCTGACGACCTTCTCGATCGCCAACGACGTCGCGAAGTACTTCGCGATCCTGCCCGCCGTCTTCATCGGCACTTACGCGGTCGGGGGGGCGGGGTCCGGGTCGAAGGGCCCGCTGCACGTGCTCAACGTCATGGGGCTGGGCTCGCCGCGCAGCGCGATCGTCTCCGCGATCATCTTCAACGCCATCGTGATCCCGCTGCTGATTCCGCTGTCGCTGCGCGGTGTCCGCTACCGGCCGATCGGGGCGAGCGCGCTGCTGCGCCGCAACCTGCTGATCTACGGGCTCGGTGGGATCATCGCGCCGTTCATCGGCATCAAGCTGATCGACCTGATCGTGCACAACCTGCTCGGGGCCTGAGCTGGGCCCGGCCATCTCGCGCTGTCGCCCGGGACTGGCCGTATGTTTCCGTTGATGGCCGTAGGCAAGGCGAAAGATGAACACCCCGATCGCGCCGCCGAGTGCGGCTTCAGCTTCACAGTGCCGTGCTTCAGCTCGCTCGACGAGAAGGCGATCAAGGAGCACCTGGCCGGCGACCACTTCTTCTGGCTGGATCTGACGGCGCCGAGTGAGCACGAGATCGAGCGACTGCGCGAGATCTTCGGCTTTCATCCGCTCGCGCTCGAGGACACCCTGCACTTCGGGCAGCGGCCGAAGCTGGACCGCTACGGCGACTACATCTTCATGGTGTTCTACGGGGCGCGGGTCGACGACGCCGAGGATCCCCACCTGCAGGAGGTGCAGATGTTCGTCTCCGGCAAATACCTCGTGACGGTGCACCAGGATCCGCTGCCGGCGCTGGCAGAGCAGCTCTCGCGCCTGGAGGGCCAGGTGCTCCACAGCGAGCAGTTCCTCATCTACCGCGTCTTCGACGCGCTCACCGACAGCTTCTTCCCGCCGCTCGCTCGCATGGACGAGCAGATCGACGAGCTCGAGGACGCGATCCTCGCCGGGCCGACCGACGAGCAGCTGCAACGGCTGTTCGCGATGAAGCGCACGCTGGTCGGAATGCGAAAGGTCGTCACGCCGCAGCGCGACCTGTTCGCGCGCTCGATCGACCAGCTCGCCGAGCTACCCGGTCTCGAGCTCGACGAGCGTGACTACTTTCGCGACGTGTACGACCACCTGATCCGCATCTCCGACCTGATCGACTCCTACCGCGATCTGCTCAGCGGCAGCACCGACCTGTACCTCTCGACCGTCAGCAACCGCCAGAACGAGGTGATGAAGCAGCTGGCGATCGTCGGCACGGTCTTCCTCCCGCTGTCGTTCATCACGGGCTTCTTCGGCATGAACTTCGGCTGGCTGGTGACGAGCGCGATCGCGCCGACGTGGACGTTCTTCGTGTTCGGCCTCGGCAGCCTGCTCGCCACGTGCCTGGTGCTGATCCGCTTCTTCAAGCGCCGCGGCTGGATCTGAGCCCCGGCCCGCTCAGGCGAGCGCCGAGAGGATCGCCAGTGCGGAGTAGAGCGTGAGCAGCGCGACGCCCGAGCGGGCCGTCGAGCGGCCCCGTGCCGTCAGCGCCGCGGCGAGCAGCGCCGCGAGGGCGAGCGCCACGAGCTCATAGCCGTTGAACACCATCGCCATCGGCGCCGGCCCGATCAGGAACGAGAGGAGCACCACGACCGGGGCCAGGAACATCCCGACCTGCGCGGCGGAGCCGACGGCGATGCTGATCGTCAGGTCCATCTTGTCGCGCACCGCCGCGACGACCGCGACCCAGTGCTCGGCGGCGTTGCCGACGATCGCCACGACGATCAGCCCGATGAAGAACTGCGAGAGACCGATCTGGCTGGAGGCGTGCTCGACCGAGCCGACCAGCGTGTCGCTGGCGACGGCGACGAGCAGGGAGGCGGCGCCCAGCACCGCCAGCGCCTTTCGGCGCGACCACCGTGGCTGCTCGCGATCCTGCTCGGCCGACGGGCCCCCGCGCCCCCCGCGCAACGAGGCGAGCAGGCTGGCGACGTAGGCGAGGATCAACACGAAGGCGACGACGATCGACAGGGTCTCCAGGTCGCTGCCGAAGGACTGGCGCGGGTCGTCGACAGCGGGCAGGGGAGAGCCCTGCGCCAGCCGCACCACCGACGGCACGACGAGCGCGCCGACGCCGGCGACGAGCGTGATCGCCTGCACGCGCGCGGCGCCGACGCCGAAGCGCTGCACGGGGTGCCGCCGGCCGCCGGCGAGCATCGCCGCCCCCAGGACGAGCAGGGCGTTGCCGATCACCGAGCCGACGAGCGAGGCCTTGACGACCTCCTGCAGCCCGTCGGCGAGGGCGAAGACGGCGATGATCAGCTCCGGGGCGTTGCCGAACGTGACGTTCAGCAGCCCTGCCACGCTTGGTCCCGAGTGCTCGGCGAGCTGCTCTGTCGCGTCGCTCATCAGCGCCGCCGCCGGGATCACGCCGAGCGCGGAGGAGACGAACACGAGCGACGCGGAAACGCCCAGCAGGTCGAGGATCACCGCCGCCGGGACGAAGCCGCCCAAGTAGTACAGGCGCGGCACCCGCCTCAGCCTAGTCGTGCGAGGCGACGCGAGGGACGCTGCTCAGGAGCGTCGCGCAGGCTGGCCGGCGTGCCGGCCGCGGCGCAGGCGCCGCAGGATCCTCGTGCGCAGGGCGCTCGACGGCGCTGCTGCGGGCGGCCGTGGGCCCTGCGCCCAGGCGGGCAGCGTGAGCGACCACACCGGTGCGGCGGGCGCCCGTCCATGAGGATCTTGATGCTGGTGCTCCATCGCTCTCCGGCGTCATTCGCGCGCTTGCACGATCTTCCTACCTCGTGACTACCCGCTCGAGCCACACATCAACGTCACGGATCGTCGCGGGCGGGCCGATGGCGCGATCGGGCTCCCGGCACGCGCGGGTCAGGCGGCTCGCCTGGCGATCCAGCGGATCCCGGGTGTCTCGGTGAGGCCGTGGACGATCACCGAGACGAAGACGGCGAGCGCCGCGATGTCGAAGATTTCCCGGCCGGATTCGATCTGCCGCGAGAGGATCAGCAGCGAGAACGCCATCGTCGCGACGCCCTTTGGACCGAACCACGCCATGAAGGCCTTCGCGGACGTGCCGACGCGCGTTCCCGCGAGCGCCACCCAGATCGCCACAGGCCGCGCCAGGAGGAACGTCGCGGCGACGACGGCGACAGCCGCCCACCCGTCGGTCGCCAGGCCGTGGAGCGTCAACAGCGAGCCGAACACGGCGAACACGGCCAGCTTTACGATCTCGACGACCTCCTCGGCCCCGGCGGCGAACTCCTCGCGCAGGTCCGGGCGCCGGATGCCGAGGACGATCGCAGCAACGAACACGGCGATGAATCCGTTGCCGTGCGGGGGCAGCACGGTCAGGCCGTACGTGAGAAACGCGAGGCCGAGGCCGTAGAGCGCCCGCTGGTGAGGGGGGATCGAGCCGGCGCGGGCGGCGCCCGCGCGCGGCATCAGCAGCGAACCGGCCAGCCCACAGACGAGCCCGAAGGCGAGGCCGAGGCCGATGTCCTGGAGCACGAAGTGCCACCAGACGAAGTCCGTGCGGCCGACTTCGAGTGAGGCTGCGAAGGCCAGCACGGCGGGCAGGGCGAGCCCGTCGTTGAGGCCCGACTCGAGATTCAGCGAATGACGGATCACCCGCGGCACGCGCCGGTCGGTGACGACACCGGAGGAGAGCACGGGATCGGTGGGCGAGAGCAGCGCCCCGAGCAGGAACGCCTCGGCCCAGGAGAGGCCGATCAGCCAGTGGGCCACCAGCGCGACGATCGCCGCCGTGACCGGCATCGCGACGATCAGCTTTCGCAGCGGCAGCTGCCACTGGCGCTGCAGCAGCTCCCCGTCGACCTCGAGCCCGTCGCGGAACAGGATCACGACCAGCGCCGTTGTCGCGAGGTCCTGGACGAGCCCGGAGCTGGCCCTGAAGTCGACGACGTGCAGCGCCCCTTCGCCCAGCACGAAGCCCGCGACGACGAACACCGCCGCCAGTGACAGCATGCTCCGGCGCGCGAGCCCCGAGAGCAGCGATCCGAGAACGAGCAGCCCGCCCAGGACTGCGGCCGCGGTCTGGAACGACGTCACTGCGGTAGCGTCCCACACGCTTCCCATGTCAGAAGGACGAGGTCATCTCAAGGTCTTCATCGGCATGGCGCCGGGCGTCGGGAAGACGTACAGAATGCTGCAGGAGGGGCGCGCCGAGCTCGAGAGCGGGCGCGACACGGTGATCGGCTACCTGGAGTCTCACGGCCGCGCCGAGACGCTCGCGCAGGCCGAGGGACTGGAGACGGTGCCTCGCCGCACCGTCCTCTACCGGGACCGGCAGCTCGAGGAGATGGACCTGGCGGCTGTGATCGCGCGCGCGCCCGAGCTGTGCCTGATCGACGAGCTGGCGCACAGCAACGTGCCGGGCGTCGAGCACGAGAAGCGCTACGAGGACGTCCGCGACGTTCTCGAGGCCGGCATCGACGTCTTCTCGACGGTCAACGTGCAGCACCTCGAGAGCCTCAACGACCAGGTCACGCGGCTGACCGGCACGGCCGTGCGTGAGACGATCCCGGACGAGATCGTCTCCTCCGCCGACGAGGTCGTGCTGATCGACCTCACTCCCGAGGCACTGATCGCGCGCCTGCGTGCCGGGAAGGTGTACCGCCCCGAGCGCGTGCCCGCGGCGCTCAACCACTTCTTCAAGCTCGAGAACCTCGCTGCGCTCCGCGAGACGGCGTTGCGGCAGGTTGCCGAGGACGTCGAGATCAAGCGGCTCGTCCGCCCGGCGCCGCTCGATCCAGCGCCGGGGCACCGACGCGACGAAGAGGGCCTGCAACGCGAGATCGAGCCCGGTCCCCAGACGATCACCGAGCGGCTGCTGGCCCTGGCGACGCTCGATCGCGAGTCAGAGCACGTCGTGCGGCGCGCATGGCGCTCGGCGCAGCGCCTCGACGCCGAGCTCGACGTGCTCGTCGTGCGCCCGCCCGGGCGCGAGCCGAGCGCCGAGGACCGGCGGCGGCTGGAGGCACTGCGCCGGCTGACCTCGATGCTCGGGGCGCGGCTGCGCGTCGAGGAGGGCGACGATGTCGCGGCGATCGCGACCGACCTGGCACGCGCGCTCGGTGCCACATACGTGCTGATCGGCACCCCCTCGCCCCGGCGCGGTCTCGGTCGGCTGCTGGGCGGCGGTGAGTCGCTCCTCGGCCGCCTGCTGGAGGGACTGCCCGGCGTGGACGTTAGGATCGTCGCGGACCCCAGCCTGCGCCGCCCCTCAGATCAAGAGCTCCTAAAGAGTGGAGGAGTCGCGGGGGAGGGCGCCGAAGGACTTCAGGACGCGCGCTGAGCACGACCTGTCGGGATCCGGACACGTCCTTCGGAGACTGGCATAAAGATCTCTACGATCGCGCAACCCACGACTACCGACCTTGTTGGTGTGAACTACATGACCCGAATTTTCCGCACCCCCCGAACCTTCCGTACCGTCACGCTGGCGCTCGCCACCTCCCTGTGCGCGCTCCTGCTCGCCGTACCGAGCGCGATCGGCGGCCCTGCCGCCAAGCCGCGCGCGCACGCCTCTGCCTCGTTCCTGACGGGGGTGGGCGACGAGGGCCTGGCGATGTTCCTGAACCCGATGTGGCAGCAGCTGCACACGAAGATCGTCCGCTACATCGCCCCCTACGACGCCGCCGTGCATGCCGACGACCTCTCCCGCGCGAGGGGCTGGATCGCACACGCCGAAGCCGAACACCAGCAGGTGCTCGTCGCCTTCTACCACTCTCAGCACAGCCCGACGAAGCTGCCGAGCATCTCGAGCTATCAGAAGGACGTCGCCAAGTTCGTCAAGCTCTTCCCGCACGTCCGCCAGTACCAGTCCTGGGACGAGGCGAACCGCGGAAACGTCCCGCACTCCTTCTCCAGCCCCTCGGCGGCCTCCGCCGCCCGGTACTACCAGGCCCTGAAGCGCGTCTGCAAGGGCTGCACCGTGATCGGGCTCGACGTGCTCGACGCCAACACGATCAACGCGACGCTCCGCTACATCAAGGAATTCAAGCGCGAGGTCGTGCGGCTCCACACGGTGATGCCGTCGATCTGGGGGCTGCACAACTACTCCGACATCAACCGCCTCGAAAGCTGGCGCACTCGCGAACTGACTAAGGCGTTCGGCGGGCAGGTCTGGCTGACCGAGACCGGCGGGATCGTGCAGTTCAAGCCGTCGTTCAAGAACACGCGCGGGTCGGGCCTGACGCGCGCCGCGAAGGTCCTCAAGTACATGTTCGCCGTCGCCGCCTCGCGCCCGCAGATCAAGCGCCTGTACATCTACAACTGGACCGGCGGCAACAGCTCGACGCGCTTCGACGCCGGGCTGACGAACGCACACCAGCAGCCGCGTCCCGGCTACCTGATCGTCTGCAAAGCGCTGCACGCCGCGAAATGCAGCGTCAAGACGGCGAAGAACTGACCTAGCCGGTCGTTTCCTCGCGGACTGCTGCGACGGCCTACTCGGCCTGCGCGCCGGCCGGCGCCAGCGGCACGCCGCCCGGCGCGCCATGCGCCGTGTCCGGGGCTGCCCGGCCTTCGCCTCCGCGGCGGGTCGCCCACATCGCAGCCAGCCCGAGGGCACCTGCGAGCGACGCGTACAGGACGAGGTGCGTAAGCGGATACCGAACTCCGTGGTGCAGCCCCAGGTTCAGGGCCGTCGTGTCGCCTGCCCCTTTGATGTCGATAAGGCCGCGATGGTCGATCCCGAGCACCGTCGGGGCGAGGGCGGCGAACGCCGCCCAGGCGGCCAGCGCCAGCGCGCCGGCGCCCAGCGCCCGCGCCGGCAGCCGCAGCCGAGGCGTCGCCGCCGCCAGCGCGACGACCGCGCCGCCGACTGCGAGCAGGAACGGCCAGATGCTCGCCCAGCCGCCGACGCCGACGTGCAGCTCGCCCAGTCCCAGGGCGGTGGCGATCGTCGGCTGGAATTCGCCCTTGCTGAGCAGCCGCGTCCAGACGACCGTCTCGTTCTCGTAGCCGATCAGCGGGTGGGTGATCGTGGCGATCACCATCGTCGTGATCGACGCGGCGGCCAGCGTGATCGTCGGGCCCGGGAAGCGCCTCAGCGCCAGTCCGAGCGGGCAGGCCAGGAACGGGAGCATCGTGATCATGAAGCGCGGGCCCGGCGCGCCGCCGCCGAACGGCAGGTAGTAGCCCGAGTTGTAGACCAGGTAGCAGAGGCAGACGCCGGCGATCGTCAGCGCCTCTGCGCGGCGGCCGCGGCGGTACAGCAGCCACGTGCCGACGCCGCCCAGGATCAGCACGGGCGAGAGCGTCAGCAGCCCGCGCGAGTCGAACAGCAGCGTCCCGAGGACCCGCAGGCTGGGTGCCGAGATCCCGAAGAAGCCTCTCTGCTGCTGGGGGATGTTCGAGTAGGCGAGGTGCGTCCAGGAGTGGAACGCGGCATGGTTGTACAGCAGCAGCGGCACGATCCCGACGATCGCGCCGAGGATGTAGGCGCCGGCGCGCAGCGAGATCCCACGCGGCGTCATGGCGTCGCGGCGCGAGAGCAGATAGAGGCCGAGCACGACCGCCACGAACGCCACCGGATACTCCGAGGCGATCGCGTAGCCGACCAGCAGGCCCGCTGCCCCGAGCAGCAGCGGCCTCGGGGGGCCGGCCCGCTCGCGGACCATCAGCGCGAACGCCGCGAAGCCGAGCATCGCCGCGAAGACGTGTGAGAACAACAGCGTCGAGAACGGCAGCACGAGCGTGCCCAGGCCGACGGCGACCGCGGCGGCGCCTCCGTAACCCGGCTCGAATCGCTCGGCGAGGCGCCAGACGAGCAGCATCATCAGGACGGCGGGCAGCACGTTCCCCCACCAGCCGATGAAGTCGATGATCTCGTCTTCGCCACGCAGCGCCGGCGAAGAGCGGGCGACCCGCTGTGCTTCGACGACCTTCAGCGCGTCGTAGAACGGCAGCGCGTAGATCGCCAGGCCCGGGGCGCGCGCGGAGTAGTAATGGCCCTTGTAGAACGCCTTGTCTTTCGTCTGGTAGGGCCCGGCGTCGATCGTCGTCCGGCCTGCGTCGAGCGCCCGGATCAGGTCGTAGTGAGAGCTCTGGTTGTCAGACCAGTTCTGCAGCATCACGAACGACGCCAGCCCTGCCAGCACGATCGCGACGAGCGCGGCCCGTGCCGGGCGTCCCGCCGGAGTCAGCCTGCGACGCGTGGCCGGTCGCACCGGGTGGGCCGCACCGGGCGGCTCCGGCGATGCGGGCGCGGGGTCCATCAGTTGTGTCCGTGCAAGGCGGCAGGGCCCGGGCCGATCTCGTAGATCACGCTCGAACCGACCTGCCGGCGCGTGACGCCGAGCCCCGCCACCGGTTTCGCGGCCGCCGCGGCGGGATCGGGCGGCTCCGCTCGCCCGAGGCTGTGCGTCGGGGGCAGGTCCTTGATCTTGTCGAGATGTAGGACGACCGTCTTGATCCCGTAGAAGCGGAGCTTCTCGATGCTCGCCCTGTCGGGGAAGCCATGCATGCCGCCGCGCAGGTCATCGACCGCCGGGAGGTCGAACGTGCTGTTGCCGATCGGGATCTTCGGGAACCCGTCCGTCGAGAAGAACTGCCAGATGCGGTCGTGGGCCCCGTCGGTCGGCAGATCCAGGCGCGGGCCGGGAAGCCCGACTTCGGCACGCGCAGGCATCGGCACGACGGGGTGCCCCAGGTGTCCGGCGCCTTCCCCGAGCAGCCCGATCAGCAGCACTCCGCCGACGAGTGCGGGCAGCGCCGGCACGGCCGACAGCGGCGAGCGCGACGCGAGCGCGCGGGAGCGGGTCTGCAGCCACTGAGCCCCGGCACCGGCCAGCAGGGCGTAGAAGAGCGTGGCGAGCATGAACACCCTGCCCGGCACGCGGACGCCGTTCCATCCGGGGGCATAGTCGAGCAGCAGCCGGTACGGATACCCGGCCCCGGTCAGGCCGAGTCCCATCGCGAGCACGGAGCAGACGACGACGCCGACCAGCAGGCCGAGGCGCAGCCGCCGCGTCAGCGGCGAGCCGCCGATCCCAGCTGCCCCGACGAGCGCCAGTACGAGGATCAGCCCGCCCGGGAAGAACACGTCCTCGTTCTTCGAGTGCACGTGTGCGCGCGCGCCCGACGTGACGCCGCCCCACACGCGGTTCTCCGAGGAGGCCGAGACGAGCGCCGCCGGCCCCGAGGAGTAGTTCTCGACTTCTCTGATCGTGCGCTTGGCAGTCGGGTAGAGGTGCGAGACGCGCAGGTACGGCCGGGCCTGGTAGGCGGTGACGCCGCCGAGCAGCAGGAGCCCGGCGGCCGTGATCGCGAGCAGTCTTCGCGACGGCAGCGCGACGCCCGCCGGCGCTCCCGCGTCGGCGCCTGGGGCAGAGCTGGCGTCGTCTCCCACGTCCGGCCTGCCGGGGCGGCGCAGGGCGCCGGCCCGCCACAGCTGCCAGGCAACCGCCAGCGCGAGTACGAGCAGCAGGTAACAGAACTGCAGGCCCAGCGTGAAGCCGAGGCTGATCTGCCACGCCGCGACCACCCAGCCCGCCAGCACGAGGGGCCCGGAGCCGCGCCGGTAGCCGCGCAGCAGCAAGAACAGCGCGAGCGCGATCCCTCCCGAGGAGATCACATGCAGATGCCCGGCCTCCGTGACGCGGTACGGGGCGTAGGCGAACGCGACGCCCGCGGCGGCCGCGCCGAGCCGGTTCAGGCCGAGCTCGCGAGCCAGCAGGTAGGCGCCGAGGAAGCACAGCGAGTAGGCGAAGAGGAACAGCAGGTTGTAGCGAACGAGCGCCGCCACGGTGCCCGATCCGAAGAACGCAGCCGGGCCGTAGCCGAGCAGCGAGTCCGAGAAGGCGAGGCTGAGGGGATGCGGGTAGAAGGCGTTGGCGTCGAACAGGTGCAGCGGGCTGTGCAGCATCGCGTGGCCGACCCACGCGACCTCCCAGGCGGTGCGGACCGGATCCCCGATGTCCGGGGCGATGCGGCTCGGCAGGTGCATGATCAGCGGCCATGTCGTGAGCACCGCCAGCAGCACGCCCGCCAGCGCCACGAGCCCTACCTCGCGGGTCGTGAAGGAGGGTGAGCTCGCCCAGCGCCGTCCTTGCCGCGACATTGCACCTCTGCGCGGAGATGCTTGCCGAGCGCCCGTGGCCGGCGGTGAGTCGGCTGGAGTGCTGAGGGGGGCGGGAAGGCCGGTGCTCACGGCGTGCGGGTGTCGGGGGCCACGCGGATCGGCGCAGCATACGGGAGGGGCCTGAGACGTTGCGGCGCACGCCCCGCGGAGCGTTCTGACGTTCCGTGGGAGCCGATTGCGTCAGACTGGCGGCGATGAGGGTTCTCGTAGTAGGAGCGGGCGGCGTCGGCGCGGCCTTCGCAGGGATCGCCCAGCGCCGGGCCTGCTTCGAGCACGTCGTGCTCGCCGACGTCGCGCTCGAGCGCGCGCAGGCCGCGACGGACCGCCTCGGAGAAGCCGACCGGTTCGCTGCCGAGACGGTGGACGCGTCCGACCGTGCCGCACTCGTCGAGCTGATCGGCCGTGTGCGCCCCGACGCCGTGCTGAACGCCTGCGATCCGCGCTTCAACGAGCCGATCTTCGGCGCCTGCTTCGACGCCAGGGTCACCTACCTGGACATGGCGATGACGCTCTCGCACCCCGATAGTGAGCGTCCCTACGAGCAGCCGGGCGAGATGCTCGGCGACCGTCAGCTCTCCCGACACGAGCAATGGGAGGCGGCCGGCCTGCTCGCGCTCGTCGGCATCGGCGTCGAGCCGGGCCTGTCTGACGTCTTCGCGCGACACGCCGCCGACGAGCTGTTCTCGAGCGTCGACGAGGTCGGTGTCCGCGACGGCGCCGACCTGGTCGTCGAGGGCTATGACTTCGCTCCGACCTTCTCGATCTGGACGACGATCGAGGAGTGCCTGAACCCGCCTCTGATCTGGGAGCGCGAGCGCGGCTTCTACACGACCGCCCCGTTCTCCGAGCCGGAGATCTTCGAGTTCCCCGAGGGGATCGGACCGGTCGAATGCGTGAACGTCGAGCACGAGGAGGTCGTACTGATCCCCCGGTGGGTCTCCTGCGAGCGCGTGACCTTCAAGTACGGGCTCGGGCAGGAGTTCATCGACGTGCTCTCGACGCTGCACAAACTCGGTCTCGATCGCACCGATCCGGTGACGGTACGGGGCATCGAGGTCTCACCACGCGACGTCGTCGCTGCCGTGCTTCCCGATCCGGCGACGC
This sequence comes from Solirubrobacterales bacterium, assembly GCA_025963965.1. Classification (GTDB taxonomy): domain Bacteria; phylum Actinomycetota; class Thermoleophilia; order Solirubrobacterales; family Solirubrobacteraceae; genus Palsa-744. The sequence goes on along the minus strand of JAOPZS010000031.1, from coordinate 35,472 downwards.
TCGGCGAGCGGATGAGCGGACGCACCTGCGCCGGAACCTGGGTGCGGGGGACCGGCAAGGACGGACAGCCCCGCTCGACCTACCTCTATCACGTGGTCGACAACGAGACGACGATGCGCGAGTACGGCAGCCAGGCCGTCGTCTGGCAGACCGCGATCAACCCGGCCGTGGCGCTCGAGCTGCTCGACCGCGGCGCGTGGCGCGGAGCCGGCGTGCTCGGCCCCGAGGCGTTCCCGGCAGCGCCCTTCCTGGATCTGCTGGGCGAGCTCGGCTCACCGCACGGCGTCGAAGAGAAGACCCCGTAGCCGAGCACGAGACGACGCCCGGGGCCCACACCCGGACGCCGTCGCCCCCTGTCGCCGCCGCGTCTAGAAGTCGACGGCGGGCGGGACGGTCTGCATCGGCGGTGCATCGAGGATGCCCGGCGGTGCCGTTTCTGTCTTGCGCGAGAAGAACTCCTTGAAGGACCGGCGCGAGGCGATCATCAGGATCACGCCCACGAGCATGCCTCCGATGCCGAACAGCAGCGGCAGCGTTATCCCTCCCAGCGGCGAGGATTCGACGTTCTTCGATTCGCCGTAGAAGATCGCGGCCTTGATCAGCACGCCGAACAGCATCAGGCCGCCGAGCCCCGGCAGGACGCCGAGCATCACGAAGTTGCGGACGCTCTTGAACAGTTCGTGGCGGAAGTACCAGACGCAGGCGAGACCTGTGAATCCGTAGTAGAAGCAGACCGGGAAGCCGAGCGCCGTGATCGAGTCGGCGAGCACGCTTTCGGAGACGAGCAGCAGCGGCACGGTGATGGCGATCGAGATCAACCCCATGCCGATCGTCGAGACGTCCGGGGTCAAATAGGTTTTGTGGACTTTCCCGAGCACCCTGTGGACGGCTTTCCAATGCGCCATCGACAGCGTCGTTCTCGCCGTTGGCAGGATCGTCGTCTGCGTCGACGCCGACGCCGACGTCAGCACGGAGATGATCAGGAGCTTGTTCCACGGTTCGCCGAGCACACCCTGCCCGAGCGCGTTGAGCACGTCTTCGGCGTTTTCTTCGTTGGTCAGGAAGGCCACGCCGTGGAACGCCTGGGCGCCGGTCGCGACGAGCAGGTAGATCGCGAGCAGCAGCACCGTCGAGATCACGGCCGCTTTACCGGGCCCGTTGGCCGGATCCTCGGACTCCTCGTTGACGGCCACTCCCGAGTCCCAGCCCCAGTAGATGAAGATCCCGAGCAGCACGGCCGGCAACAGATCGCCGAAGCTCACCGAGAACGGGTTGAACCACTCGGCGGCCGGCTTCGTCGCGCCGTGCGGGGGGCTCCCTCCGTAGACCTTGACGATCGCGACGATCGCGAAGATCGTGAGGATGACGACCTCGGCGCTCAGCAGAAGGCGCTGGATTTTGGCCGACAGCTCGATGCCGCGCCAGCAGATCCAGGTCATGATCGCGATCCACAGGACCGCGGCGACGACGATCGCGGCTTTCGATTCGCCGAGTTCGGTGAACCCGAACAGCTTGAAGGTGTAGATCGCCGCGATGTCCGACAGCGAGGCCATCACGAGGACGTCGGCGAGGAAGATCGCCCAGCCGTTCAGCCAGCCGAGGCCCGGGCCGAACGCCCGGGTCGTCCAGGCGAAGCTCGTGCCCGAGTCCGGGTCGGCGCGGTTGAGGTATTTGTAGGCGATCGCGACGAGAAGGATCGGCACGAAGGACACGAGCAGCACGGCCGGGGCGTGCACGCCGATGCCGCTCACCCCGGCGATGAAGCCGAGCGTCGCCGCCAGCGAGTACGCGGGCGCCGTCGAGGCCACGCCGATCACTACGTTCGAGAGGCTGCTGATCGCGCCTTTTTTCAGTCCCTTGTCCATCACCCCGCCGCCGCCGTTGGGGTGGTGCCCTCCTGTTACAGCGGTTCCCTCAACGGCCATGGGACGTTCTCTCCTCTCGGGGGGGCGTGGCGCCTGCTCGTGTGCGGAAAGTTACGCGGTGGGACGGCGGCAGCGCAAGTGGCAGCTGTCCCAAAATGTCACCGGTCATATATACGTCCTGTACAACGTGAATCGCGGCTCTTTGCCCACGACGTACTTGAGGCGGCGATCCGCCGTGGATAGTGTTGTCCTGAGTGTCTAGATGCGCGGTCCGCGCGCCGGCACTCGGGTGATCCCGAAAGGAGAGATTCGATGGCAGGCAGCGACCTGAACGAGGCGAACCCCGCGGCCGGTCTCGCCGACACGAGCGACTCCTGGGCGCCGGGGCCATCCGGGCCCGCGGTGGCCGAGGCTCCCGACCGCCTCCAGCGGCTCGCGCGCGAGCACCTGTGGATGCACTTCACACGGATGGGCTCCTACGACGCCGACCATGCGGTGCCGGTGATCGTCAGAGGGGAGGGCTGCTACGTCTACGACGAGAACGGCAAGCGCTACCTCGACGGGCTCTCTGCGCTCTACTGCGTCAACGCCGGACACGGCCGCGCTGAGCTCGGCGAGGCGGCCGCAGCCCAGGCGGCGAAGCTCGGCTTCTACACCAACTGGAGCTACGCGCACCCGCCGGCGATCGAACTGGCGGCGCGCATCGCCGGCCTGACACCCGGGAACCTGAACCGCGTGTTCTTCACCTCAGGCGGCTCCGAGGCGGTCGAGTCGGCGTGGAAGCTCGCCAAGGCCTACCACCGCGCGCGCGGCGACATGAACCGCTACAAGCTGATCTCGCGCAACCTCGCCTACCACGGCGTCTCGATGGGGGCGCTGAGCGCCACCGGGCTGCCGCCGCTGCGCGAGCCCTTCGAGCCGCTGACCCCCGGCGGCGTTCACGTGCCCAACACGAACTCCTATCGATGGAGCGAGCAGCGCGATGAGCTGTGGGCGGCCGACGCGATCGAGGAGGCGATCGAATTCGAGGGGACCGACACGGTTGCCGCCGTGATCCTCGAGCCGGTCCAGAACGGCGGGGGCTGCTTCACGCCGCAGGAGGGCTACTTCCAGCGCGTGCGCGAGATCTGCGACCGCCACGGCGTGCTGCTGATCTCCGACGAGGTGATCTGCTCGTGGGGTCGCATCGGACACTGGTTCGGCTGCGAGCGCTACGGCTACCAGCCCGACATGATCACGACGGCCAAGGGCATCAGCTCTGCCTACGTGCCGCTCGGGGCGCTGATCGCGGGCGACCACATCGCAGAGCCGTTCCTGCAGGGCAAGTCGTCGTTCGTTCACGGCTTCACGTTCGGCGGGCACCCGGTCGCATGCGCAGTCGGGCTGGCGAACATCGATCTGATGGAGCGCGAGGACCTGCCCGGCAACGTCCGCGCCAACGAGGGCCTGTTCCGCGAGATGCTCGATGGCCTGCGCGACCTGCCGATCGTCGGCGACGTTCGCGGCGCCGGCTACTTCCACGCGATCGAGCTGGTCAAGGACAAAGAGACCAAGGAGACGTTCGACGACGAGGAGTCCGAGTACCTGCTGCGCGGCTTCCTGTCCGGCGAGCTGTACAAGCGTGGGCTGATCTGCCGCACCGACGACCGCGGCGACCCGATCGTGCAGCTCTCGCCGCCCCTGATCGCCGGCCGCGCGGAGTTCGAGGAGATCGTCGGGATCCTGCGGCCGGTGCTCACCGAGGCTTCCGAACGAATGGAGTCATGGAGCTCACTGTCGAGAGCCTGATCGGCGAGCTCGGCCTCGAGCTCGCCACCGGGCACGATGCGGCCCAGGCGCACGTCCGCTGGGTGCACAGCACCGAGCTCTCGGACCCCACGCCGTGGCTGAAAGGCGGCGAGGTGCTCCTGACGACCGGCCTGCAGCTCTCCGGCCCGAAGGCGCAGCGCGAGTTCCTGGACCGGATCGCCGGCCACGAGATCGCCGCGCTGGGCTTCGGCACGGGCTTCACCCATCGGCGCCTGCCGGCGGCGCTCGTCACGGCGGCGCGCAAGCGCGACTTCCCGCTCTTCGAGGTGCCGTACGAGCTGCCGTTCATCGCGATCACCGAGCGCGCCTTCGCGCGACTGCTCGACGAGCGCTACGAACTGCTGCAGCGCAACATGGTCGGCGACGTGCTCTCGGAGGCGCTCAGCGGGCACCTCTACCCGGAGGATCTGCAGGCGCGCCTGCGCCCGTTCGGGATCGGCGAGCGGATCGCAGTGCTGGCCTTCCGCCTCGAGGACGCGAGCGCCGCCGCCGCCGCCGTCGAGCGGCTGCTGAGCACCGAGCGGGTCGGCAACCTCGTGGCGATCCGTGCCGGGTTGCTGTGCGCGGTCGTGGATGCGAGCGACCCGCGAAGCCGGGGCGAGCTGGACCCCGTCGCGCTCGCCGCGAGGATCCGCGCCGAGCTGCTGCCGCGCTTTGGCGACGTGCGCGCGGCCGCGAGCAGGCCGGCGGCGACGCACTCACTGCGCATGAGCTTCCACGAGGCCCGCTGCTCGCTCGAGGCGGTGCGGCTGCGCAACGGCAACGCGCCGGATGTCGCCACCTATGAGGATCTCGGCGCGTTCCAGCTGCTGCTCTCGCTGCAGGACGAGGAGGCGCTCAGCTCGTACTGCCGCAGCGTTCTCGGCCCGATCGAATCCGGCGAGGGCGAGTACGGCGACGAGCTGGTGCGCTCGCTCGACGTGTTCATCGAGAACAACGGGCACTGGGAGAAGGCGGCCGGGGCGCTGTTCTGCCATCGCCACACCCTGCGCTACCGCATTCGTCGCATCGAGCAGCTCACCGGACGCGACTTCTCCAACGCCCGCGACCGCATCGAGTTCTGGCTCGCTCTGCGCGGTCGGGAGCTTGCGCGGTGAGCCGCGCCACACTCGAGCGCTCCCCGGCGGGGCGCCGTTCGCTACCCAAAGGAGCACCAGGTAAATGAGGATCGGGGTCCCGACGGAGATCAAGACCGACGAGTACCGGATCGCGATCACGCCGGCCGGCGTGCGCGAGCTCACAGCGCGCGGTCACGAGGTGCTCGTGCAGGCAGGCGCCGGCGAGGGAAGCGCGATGAGCGACGAGCAGTTCATCGCCCAGGGGGCGCGGATCGTGCCGGACGCCGATGCGGTGTTCGGCGAGGCCGAGCTGGTGTTGAAGGTCAAGGAGCCCCAGCCCGAGGAGGTGGCAAGGCTGCGCCCCGAGCACACCCTGTTCACCTACCTGCACCTGGCTGCCGAGCCGGAGCTCGCGCGCGGGCTGATGGAGTCGGGTGCGACGTGCATCGCGTATGAGACGGTGGAGGACCGCGCGGGCCGCCTGCCGCTGCTCGCGCCGATGAGCGAGGTGGCCGGCAAGATCGCCACGCAGGCCGGTGCCTTCATGCTCGAGAAGCCGCTCGGCGGCCGCGGCATCCTGCTCGGCGGCGTGCCGGGCGTCGCGGCGGCGACGGTGCTCGTGATCGGCGGCGGCGTCGTCGGCATGAACGCGGCGTTCATCGCGATCGGCATGGAGGCGGACGTGTTCGTGTTCGACCGCTCGATCGACCGGCTGCGCGAACTGGAAATCGCCTTCGGCGGGCGTGCCTCGACGGTCTACTCCTCGACGCTGGCGATCGAGGAGATGCTCGCCGCCGCCGACCTCGTGATCGGCGCCGTGCTCGTTCACGGAGGTCGCGCTCCGCATGTCGTCACACGTGAGCAGCTGAAGCTGATGAAGCCGCACGCAGTGCTCGTCGACGTCTCGATCGACCAGGGCGGATGCTTCGAGACCTCGCGGCCGACGACGCACTCCGACCCCACCTACGAGGTGGACGGCATCCTGCACTACTGCGTCGCCAACATGCCCGGTGCGGTGCCGATCACCTCGACGTACGCGTTGACCAACGCGACCTCGCCGTACGTGATCGAGATCGCCGAGCGCGGCGTCGAGGAGGCGCTGCAGTCGAGCGCCGAACTGCGCTCCGGCCTGAACGTGAAGGGCGGCGAGATCACCCACCCGGCGGTCGCCGAGGCGCTCGGCATGCCCGCGCCCGCCTGAGCGGAGCGGGCTATCGTGACGCATACCGACCGAAAGTCACGCACAGAGGGAGCCAGATGAGCACCTACGCCGTAGTGAATCCCGCCACGAACGAGACCGTCAAGGAGTATCCGGAGATCTCCGACGCCGACCTGAACGCCGCGATCGGCGCCGCGGAGGCCGCCTCTCGGACGTGGGGCGCCGGCTCCATCGTCGCCGAGCGCGCCGAGCTGATCCGGTCGGTCGGAAAGCTTCACGTCGAGCGCAGGCAGACGCTCGCCGAGATCATCGTGCGTGAGATGGGCAAGCCGGTCGAGCAGGCCCTCGGCGAGGTTGACTTCGCCGGTGCGATCTACGACTTCTACGCCGAGAACGCGGAGAAGCTGATGGCCGACGAGCCGATCGAGCTGCTCGGCGGCGAGGGCACCGCACTCGTGCGCCGCAGCGCCTACGGCGTGCTGCTCGGGATCATGCCCTGGAACTACCCGTACTACCAAGTGGCGCGGTTCGCCGGCCCCAACCACGTGATCGGTAACACGATCCTCCTCAAACACGCCCCGCAATGCCCCGAATCGGCTGAGGCGATCGCGCAGATCTTCGATGACGCGGGCTTTCCCGCCGGGGCATACCAGAACATCTACGCCTCGAACGAGCAGATCGCGAGCGTGATCGCCGATCCGCGGGTGCGCGGCGTGTCGGTCACGGGCTCCGAGCGAGCCGGCGCCGCCGTCGCCGAGATCGCCGGGCGGAACCTCAAGAAGGTGGTCCTCGAGCTCGGTGGCTCCGACCCGTTCATCCTTCTCGCCACCGACAGCGTCGCCGACGCGGCCGAGAAGGCCGCCGAAGCCCGGCTCGAGAACGCCGGCCAGGCATGCAACGCGGCGAAGCGGTTCATCGTCCTCGACACCCTTTACGACGAGTTCCTGGAGAAGCTCTCCGAGCAGCTGTCCGCGGCGAAGCCGAGCGACCCGACCTCCTCAGAGACGGCGATCGGCCCGCTCTCATCGGTCGCCGCGGCTGACCGGCTCGAGGACCAGGTCAACCGCGCCGTCCAGAGCGGAGCCGAGATCCTCGTAGGCGGCAATAGGCAGGGCAACTTCTACGAGCCCACGATTCTGACCGGCATCAAACCCGGCGATGACGCGTCCCAGGAAGAGTTCTTCGGACCGGTAGCGCAGGTCTACAAGGTCTCCACCGAGGAGGAGGCGATCGCGCTCGCGAACGACACGCAGTTCGGACTCGGCTCCTACCTGATGACGACCGATCCCCAGCAGGCCGAGCGAGTCGCCGACAAGATCGATGCCGGAATGGTCTACGTCAACCTCGTCGGAGCAGACAGTCCGGAGCTGCCGTTTGGCGGCTTCAAGCGCTCCGGTTTCGGGCGCGAGCTCGGTCGCTACGGCGCCGACGAGTTCGTCAACAAGAAGCTCATCCGAAGTGCGTAGCTCAAAATCAGGGTGAGGTGAAGCCAAGCACCAGCTGGGCGGTCTCCATCGGGATGTCCAGCTGACGCCGGCGGCGGTGCACGATCCCTCTCCGGCGCCAGCGAGCGCCGTGGTTGCTGCTACGGTCAGCCCACGGGCGGCGAAGTCGTCCGTGAGGTTCTTTGTCTTTGTTGGCGCTCCGAGCGCGGATGGGGTCAGTCGAATCTCCATCTGCAGCGGTGGCCGATGCCACCAGAAGGAGCACCACTACATGAAGGATGCAAGTTTCGCCGATCTCGGCGTGTCCGAGGTCGTCGTGAAGGAGCTCGCCGCGCGCGAGATCTCCGCGCCGTTCGCCGTGCAGGGGATGGTCATCCCCGACGTGCTCGACGGACATGACGTACTGGCCCAGTCCCCGACCGGCTCGGGCAAGACGCTCGCGTTCGGAGTCCCGCTCGTCGAGCTGCTCAAAGACTCAGACGCGCGGCCGTCGGCCCTGATTCTCGCGCCGACCCGCGAGCTGGCGCTCCAGATCGTCGACGATCTTCGCCCGCTGGCACACGCCCGGGCACTGTCGATCGCGCCCGTCTACGGCGGCGCCGGAATCGTCAAGCAGGCGCGACTCGCCGCCCGCGCCCACATCCTCGTCGCCACTCCGGGGCGCCTGCTCGACCTGATCGAGCGTCGCGACGTGTCCCTGTCTCGCGTTCGCATCCTCGTCCTCGACGAGGCCGACAGGATGCTCGACATGGGCTTCAAGCCCGTCGTCGACCGGATCGTGAAGATGACGTCGCCCAAGCGCCAGACGTTGCTGTTCTCGGCGACGCTCGAGGGCGAGGTGGGCCGGATCGCCAAGGCCTACACGACCGACCCGCGGCGTCACTCGCATGCCCACTCAGAGGAGCGCAAGGGCGATGTCGAGCACCGCTTCGTGACGGTCAGCCACGAGGGCAAGGTTGGGCGGCTGACGACCGAGCTCGGCAGCTCCGAACGCGGCCTGACGCTCGTCTTCGTGCGAACCAAGCGCGGCGCGGACCGCCTCGTCAAGCGTCTGTCCAAGTCGAGTGTGAACGCCGTGGCGATGCACGGCGACAAGTCCCAGGGACAGCGCGAGCGGGCGCTGGCGAGCTTCGAGTCGGGAACCGTCGACACGCTCGTAGCCACCGACGTCGCCGCACGCGGTATCGACGTCGCGGGCATCACGCACGTGATCAACTACGACATGCCCGGCACGCGCGACGACTACGTCCACCGGGTCGGACGCACCGCCCGGGCGGGCGCGAGCGGGACGGGCATCACGCTCGTCACCGCCGACCAGCACACCGAGCTCGCCGGGATGCTCGCCGGCCTCGGGCTCGACGATCAGCTGCAGCAGGCGGGAATGCGCCCAGGACGCCAGCGCCCGGCGGCCTCGATGAAGGGCGACACGACGGGCCGTGGACGCCAAAGGCGATCCCGCCCGGCCGGTCCCAGGAAGGGCCCCCGCGCGGGGGCCGGACGCACCGAGCCCGCGCGCAAGGTTGCCTCGGCGCGTCCCCGCGGCAGGTAGGCGCGGGCGCGGTCCTCGCGGCGCGATCGTTAGCTAACGTCGCGCCATGGACACGCGTGACGGCGAGCTGCTCGAGCCCCGCGAGCCCGCGGAGGAGGAGTCGCTGGCGGATCTGCGCGAGCACTACGACATCGAGCTCGTGCGCGCGCCGAACCCGGGCCCGCTGACGCTCACGGGGACGAACAGCTGGCTGGTCGGGCACTCGCCGACGTGGGTGGTCGACCCCGGGCCTCTGCTGGAGGAGCACCTGGAGGCGCTCTACAGCTCGATCGAGGCGCGCGGCGGGCTGGGCGGCGTGGTGGTGACGCACGACCATCACGACCACTCCGAAGCGGCACAGACGGTGGCGGAGCGCTTCGGCGCGCCGCTCGCTGCCGCTCGCGGCGCAGTCGACATCGTGCTCGGCGAAGGTAAGAAGGCCGGGCCGTTCACGGCGATCTTCGCGCCGGGCCACGCCGCCGACCACTATGCGCTCGTCGCCGACGGGGCATGCTTCACCGGCGACGCAGTGCTCGGCAGCGGCAGCGTGTTCATCAGTCCGTACCCGGGCGCGATGGCGGGCTACCTGCTGGCGCTGACCCGTCTGCGTCTTCGTGAAGACTTCAATGTGCTGTGTCCCGGCCACGGGCCGCCCGTGTGGGACGCGCACAGCAGGCTCGAACAATATGCAGCCCATCGCATCGATCGCGAGACCCACCTGATCATGGCGCTGGCCGAAGGGCGGCGCACGGTCGAGGAGCTGCTCGATGCGGTCTGGTCCGACGTGCCGGGGCAGCTGCGGCCGGTCGCCGCCGCGACGCTCGCGGCGCACCTCGACAAGCTCGAAGACGATCAGGTGCTGCCGCCGGGCGTCGAGCGACCGCACTTCGAGAGGATCGAATGGTGAGCGGCAGCGATCCCGAGACGCCGGTTGCGAGGGGCACCAGCGCGACGTCGATCGACTCGCCGTTTCCGCCGATCGCCGACTACGGGTTCCTGTCGGACTGCCACACCGGCGCGCTCGTCGCCTCCGACGGCTCGATCGAGTGGATGTGCCTGCCGCATTTCGACTCGCCGTCGGTCTTCGGAGCGATGCTCGACCGCGGTGCCGGCAGCTGGCGGGTCGGACCGTACGGCGTCTACGTGCCCGCCGGGCGGCGCTACATCCCGGGCACGAACATCATCGAGACGACCTGGATGACCCCCCAGGGGTGGATCCGGGTCATCGACGCGCTGACGATCGGCCCGTGGCACGACAACGATCACGGCTCGAGCCACACGCGCCCCCCGACCGACTACGACGCCGACCACCTGATCGTCAGGATCATCGAGTGCATCCAGGGACAGGTGCAGGTGGAGATCGTCTGTGAGCCGATGCTCGACTACGGCTCCAACCCGGCCACCTGGAACGTGGTGCAGACCGGCGAGGACGGCGCGTGCGCGATCGACGCGACCGACGACGTGACTGCCTTCAGGGTCTTCAGCGACATCCGCATGGGCGTGGAGGGCAACCGCGCGCACGGCCGTCACACGATGTCCGAAGGCGAGAAGCGCTTCTGCGCCCTGTCCTGGACGGAGGGTCTCGGTGGGCCGCACACGGTCGAGCAGGCAGAGGGGCACATGGAACGCACGGCGCACTTCTGGCGCACGTGGCTGGCCGACGGCACCTACCCGGACCATCCGTGGCGCTTTCACCTGCAGCGCTCGGCGCTCGTCCTGAAGGGCCTCACGTTCATGCCGACAGGAGCGCTGGTCGCCGCGCCGACGACCTCGCTGCCGGAGACGCCGCGCGGGGAACGCAACTGGGACTACCGCTACTGCTGGATGCGCGACGCGTCGTTCACGCTGTGGGCCCTGCACGCGCTGGGTCTCGACTGGGAGGCCGACGACTTCGTCCAGTACGTCGCCGACATGGAGCGCAACGAGGACGGATCGCTTCAGATCATGTACGGCATCAAGGGCCAGAAGGACCTGGAGGAGACCACGCTCGACCACCTCAAGGGCTATGAGAACGCACGACCCGTGCGTGTCGGCAACGGCGCGTACAACCAGCGCCAGAACGACGTCTACGGGGCCGTGCTCGACTCCGTCTACCTGCACTCCAAGAAGCGTGACCACATCCCGGAGCGCCTGTGGCCGGTGCTGAAAGACCAGGTCGAGTGCACCATGCGGGTCTGGCGGGAACCGGACCAGGGCATCTGGGAGGCACGCGGAGAGCCGCGACACTACGTCTCCTCGAAGCTGATGTGCTGGGTGGCGATGGACCGCGGCGCGCGGCTGGCCGAAAGGCGCGGCGACGAGGACCTGGCCCAGAGCTGGCAGCAGCTGGCGGACGAGATCCGCGAGGAGATCCTCGAGAAGGGAGTCGACGAGCGCGGCGTGTTCCGCCAGCACTACGACACGGACGCGCTCGACGCCTCGACGCTGCTCGTGCCGCTCGTGCGCTTCCTGCCACCGGACGACGAACGTGTCCGCGCGACCGTGAAGGCGATCCGCGAGGAGCTGACCGAGGGCGGGCTCGTGCTGCGCTACCGCACCGAGGCGACCGACGACGGGCTCGAGGGAAAGGAGGGCACGTTCCTGATCTGCTCGTTCTGGCTCGTCTCGGCGCTGTCTGAGATCGGCGAGAACCGGGAGGCGGAGCACCTGTGCGAGCGGCTGCTGTCCTACTCCTCGACGCTCGAGCTCTACGGCGAGGAGCTCGAGGCCTCCTCCGGGCGCCACCTCGGCAACTACCCGCAGGCGTTCACGCACCTCGCGCTGATCAACGCCGTCACGCACGTGATCGCAGCACAACAGAGCTCCGGCCTTGAGCTCTGAGTCGCCCCTCGCACGGGCGACTCAGACGTCACGACCTGCGCTCACCGCGGAACCGGGGTCGGGGCCGAAGCGCCGTCAGTACCCGGCGTCGCCGGGCAGCAGGATCCTCGCGACCTCGCCTTCCATCACGACGTGCGGCTCGATCGGCAGGACCTCGCGTCCGCGGGCATAGTCGAGCAGCTCGCTGACGCTCGCGAACTCGCCGAGCTGCTCCAGATGCTTGATCGTCGGGAACACGAGCAGGATCTCCCCGGCGGCGTGGGCGTCGAGCGCCGCCCGCGGCTCGAACCAGCCGAGGTCGACGCACTCCTGCCCGTCGATCGCGGGCTCCTGTCCGTCGGGCATCGTCGCGAGGAAGAAGTGCGTGTCGAATCTGGTCGAGACTGCGGCCGGGGTGATCCAGCGCGAGAACTTGACCAGCTCGTCCGGCCCTGCCAGCTCGATCGCGGCCTCCTCCTGCAGCTCCCTGACCGCTGCCAGCCGGTGCGCGCCGTCGCCGGCGCCCTCCTCTGCATCGACGGCGCCGCCCGGGAACACCCAGACACCGCCCATGAAGCGAGCCTTGGGGGTGCGCCTCACGAGCAGCAGCTCGAGCTTCTCGGCGCCACCGCGCAACAGGATCACGCTGGCCGCCTGGCGCGGCTTCACAGGCGCTCCTGTGTTCAGCTCCTCGCCCGGCCCGGGGCGCTCGCTCTCCCTCGATCCGGGCATCGGCTGACCCTACCTGTCGGTAACCTTCGGCGCATGAGCAAGATCATCGAGAAGCGGCTGCGATGAGCGCCACCGAGACGCTGCAGCGCTGGATCTGCGAGTCGTGCGGGTTCATCTACGACCCCGAGGAGGGCGATCCCGACGGCGGGATCCCGCCCGGGACTCCCTTCGAGGAGATTCCCGACACGTGGTTCTGCCCCGTGTGCGGCGCGCGCAAGCGCGACTTCACCCTCTACGAGGACTAGGAAGCCCCTGACGGACTGGCGGGAGCTGCTGGCGCTCGACGCCGAGCGCGTGTGGCATCCGTACGGAGCGCTGCCGGCGCAGATCCCCCCGCTGCCGGTGGTCGCGGCCGACGGCGTGAGGCTGCAGCTCGCCGACGGTCGTGAGCTGATCGACGGGATGGCGTCGTGGTGGTGCGCGATCCACGGCTACCGCCACCCGGCGCTCGACGAGGCCGCCACTGCACAGCTCGAGCGGATGGCCCACGTGATGTTCGGCGGGCTCACGCACGAGCCGGCTCTGCGTCTCGCGGCACGACTCACAGAGCTCGCCCCGCCGGGGCTCGAGCGCGTCTTCTTCGCAGACTCCGGGTCCGTGTCGGTGGAGGTCGCGATCAAGATCGCCCTTCAGTACCAACGCGCCGCGGGGCACCCCGGGCGAACGCGCCTGCTGACTGTTCGCGGGGGCTACCACGGCGACACGCTGGGGGCGATGTCGGTCTGCGATCCGGTTGGCGGGATGCACTCGCTGTTCGCAGGGATCCTCCCGGAGCAGGTCTTCGCCGAGCGACCGCCCGACGGCTTCCAGAGGCCGCTCGAGGATCGCTGGGCGGCATCGGTGCGCGAGCTGGCCGAGCGCCACGCCGGCGAGCTCGCCGCGGTGATCGCCGAGCCGATCGTGCAGGGGGCCGGAGGCATGCGCTTTCACTCGCCGGCATGCGTGCGCCTGCTCCGCGAGGTCTGCGACGAGCACGGCATGCTGCTGATCCTCGACGAGATCGCCACCGGCTTCGGCCGCTCCGGCGCGATGTTCGCCAGCGATCACGCCGGAGTCAGCGCCGACGTGATGTGCCTCGGCAAGGCCCTCACCGGCGGGTACATGACGCTCGCCGCGACGCTCTGCACACCGGCAGTTGCCGCCGCCGTCTCAGACGGCGAGGGGGGAGGGCTGATGCACGGCCCGACGTTCATGGCCAATCCCCTCGCCTGCGCCGTGGCGCTGGCATCGCTCGAGCTGCTCACCTCCCAGGACTGGCGCGCGCGAGTGGCGGAGATCGAAGCCGGTCTGCGCGCCGGCCTCGCGCCTGCCCGGGACCTGGCAGGCGTGCGCGACGTGCGCGTGCTGGGGGCGATCGGCGTGATCGAGCTGGACGGACCCGTCGACGTCGCGGCGGCGACCGGCGCCGCCGTCGAGCGGGGCGTGTGGCTGCGTCCCTTCAGAGACCTCGTCTACGCGATGCCGCCCTATGTGACCGGAGAGGAGGACCTCGCCACGGTGGCCGAAGCGATGGTCGCCGCGGCGTCGGTGCCCCAGAGCAGCTGAGTCGCCGGCTGTCAGTGCTTGCGCTTGTGTTTTTGCGCGAGCGGCTGGACGGTGACGTTCTGCGCGGTGACTGTGGTCCTCTTGGCGCCCGGACCGATCAGCTGCACGACGACGTGTGTCGGCAGGCGGCGGAAGCGGGCCAGCAGCCGGCGTCCGGTCGCGTTGAGGGCGATCGTCACGGTCTTGCGCTTTCCGGCCGGGATCGTGACCCTGGCGGCTCCGACCGTGACCCTCTTCGAGCGGGTCTTGGCTGTCACCCCACTGAGCTTCCCGTGCTTGAGCTTCTCGACGCTCGTGAGCGTGATCTGCGCGACGCAGCTGCTGCCGGCGGGGCCGTTGCACGCGAGTGTCACGGCCACCTTCCCCTTCAGGCCCTTTGCCACTCCGATCCGACTGAGCGTGATCGTCCCGGGTTTCGGCGATGGCGGCTGGTAGGTCACCGTGACCGACGCGCCGGCGGCGTTGCCCGCGTGATCGGTGGCGGTCGCGGTGATCGTGTTGGCTCCCGGTTTGAGGGCGAGCGTCGATGACCACGGCCCCGACCCGGCGTAGGGGACGCCGGCGCCGCCGACGTTGAGGGAGGCGACCCCGAAGTTGTCCGACGCGGTGCCCGTGACGGTGACGCTGGGCGTCGAGAGCACCGCGCCCGACCCGGGAGAGGAGATCGCCACAGACGGCCCGGCAAGTCGGTCCTCGCCGAGCTGCGCGAGCTGCTGGACGCGTTCCAGGCTGAGTCCCTGCGAGAGCACCTCGGTGAACGCCAGCGCGCCGGTCGCGGGGACTGTGCGGTTGCCGTAGACGAGGTCGAAGGCCCGATCAGCGAACACGACCCGGTCCGGGGCTGCCGACAGCGTGATCGCGGCCGGGGTGTTCTGCAGCGGGTCGCCGGGTTCGGTCGCTTTCGGGTTGCTTTCGAAGTAGATCGTCGCCGGCGCACTTGGAACCGCCGCCAGCGAGCCGGGCGCGCGTTCGCTGAAGCCTGCATCGCCCGGGAACCTGTAGCTGGGGTGCTCGCCGAGGGCGTTGTCTTCCTCGCCGTATTCGAGGTTGATCACGTGGCTTGCGCCGTCCGTGCTCTGGAAGCGATCGGAGACGGTGGCCTGGAGCCCGTTCTGCCCGGTCGTGATCGTGCGCAGCAGCTCGACGCCTGTCGGGGCGAAGTTCGGGCAGGCCGCGGCTTCCGGCTTCAGTCCGTCGGCGGGCGCGCCCAGGGCGCTGACACAGCGCATCAGGACCTCGGTCCAGGTCTGCGTGATCGACCCGTCGAGCGGGTTGAGCGCGTGGTGCTCGCCTGTAACGTAGGTCTCGCCCGCGCCTTTGTTGTTGATTTCGTGCTGCGCCCAGGCGCCGTAGGCGTTGTGGCCGTCGATGATCATCGAGGCGGCGGTGCCGGACTCGTTGGTCCAGTCCAGGTTCCCCTCGCAGTCGGCGTTGTATTCGATCGCCTCACGGCGGAAGCTGAGCGGATCGTAGACGCGCGCGTAGGGGCCGCAGCTGCTTGCCGAGTCCCAGCCCCAATAGCCTTCGAGCGTCGTGTCCCACGTGTAGAAGTCCGACGGCTTGCCGGTGGCCGCCACGTCTTCGAACACTTCGTAGGCGGACATCCCGAGCCGCGGCCCGCGGAAGGCCGCGAGCGCCGCGCTCGGCAGAGTGCCCGGCGGGACCGCGCGAAGCGTGCATGGCTGTTCATTTGAGAGGCTGTTCAGCGAGGCGCGCTGTTCGCCGCTCAGCCCAGCGGTGCTGAACGTGCCGTCGGGCTGAACTTCCAATTCGAGCGTGTTCCCTTCGAGGGTTTCGACTTCAAAGGCCGCCGGCAGTCCCGTCCGGGACACGTAAAAGCAACCGAGTTCGACCGTGTCCGCTGCGTTCGCGTCATCCGTCGTCACGGTTCCCGAGATCGCGAGTGACTGTGCCAGGGGGCCGCTGAACGGCGCTTCGCTGGTCGCCAGATACGCAGGGTCCGACGACGGCGAGGTGATCGCGGAGGAGAGCACCGTGGCGGAAGCGGATGTCGCAGCGAGGCTCATCACCGCCGCGACGCCGAGAACTGCGCGGACGAGTGCTCTGCGGCGACTGTTTGCTGACACGGTGGCCCCCCCGGGACGTCGCTCGATACGTGACAGTCGACCCTCACCCTACTGCTGCACCCGCAATCCGGCAACAGGCCGGCACGTCCCCGTCTCACGTTCCGGAAGCGTCCCACCAGCTCCGCCACGGCAGCGCCTCGGCGGCGTCGGCCAGCAGCGCTCGATCGGCATCGGCGACGTGCGGGAGCCCGGCGACCTGGATCTCGCCGAGGGCGGCGATCGTCTCACGGTTGGAGCGTTCGAGCTCGTCTGGTTCATCCGACCACGGCGTCAGCACCACCGCCGGCACCTCCAGCCCGGCGGCCCGCGCGGCCTGAAGCGTCAGCAGCGTGTGGTTGATCGTGCCGAGCCCGGGACGCGCTGCGATCAGCACGGGCAGCGCCAACGCCACGGCCAGATCCCGCACGAGATAGTCCTCAGCGAGCGGCACGAGAAGGCCTCCGACACCCTCGACGACGATCGCGCCACCACGCGTGGCGGCGAGCCGCTTGGCCTCCGCGAGCAGAGCGCGCGGGTCGATCGTCGCGCCGGACAGCTGCGCTGCGAGATGCGGCGAGACGGCAGGACCGAAACGCAGCGGAGCCACGGACTCGGGGTCCATGCCGGCGGCCAGCGCGAGCAGCTCGTCGTCGGCGGGCCAGGCGCCCTCAGGAGGCTCCTCGCCGCCTGTCAGAACGGGCTTGTAGGCCGCCACCGGACGTCCCGCCGCGTGCATCGCAGCCAGCAGCGCCGCGCTCAGGACCGACTTCCCGACCCCCGTGTCGGTCGCCGTGACGAACAGGCCTCGCATGGCCGGCGCCTGTTCGTCAGGCCGCGCGGACGGTTGCTTCGCGCTCGACGTCGAAGAGTTCCGTGGCCGCCCCGGGCTCCTCGATCCGCTCGCTCAGCGCCGCGAGCTCCTCGCCCAGGCTCGGGGCGACGGCCGGCGCTGCTCCAGGCGCGTCGCGCTCGAAGTCGAATGGCGTCGGTGTGCCGCTCGCCTCGTCATCTTCCGCTGCCGTGCTCGCCGCCAGGCGCTCCGCGCGCCCCAGCGCCGTCTCGATCTCCTGGACCTCGTCCAGCGGCTCGGCCGCGGGCGCCATCACCTGCTCGGGATCGATGCCGACCCGTCGCGCCGCCTCGCAGAGCGTCCGCGCTGCCTCGCGCAGCTCGCCGGGCGTGTGCGATGCCATCACCGTGAGGCGCAGACGCGACGTACCGGCCGGCACCGTCGGAGGACGGATCGCCTGCGCGAAGACGCCCAACTCGAGCGCCTGCTGGCAGAGCGCCATCGCGGCGCGCTCCTCGCCCACGATCAGCGGCACGATGTGCATCTCGCTGTCAGCTACGCCGAAGCCCTCGCCGGCCAGCCCACGGCGCAGCGCACGGGCGTTCGAGCGCAGGCGGCCGACGCGGTGCGGGCGTTCCTGAAGCAGCTCGAGCGCGGCCAGCGCTCCTGCGGCGGCCGGCGGGCCCGGCGCGGTGGAGAAGATCAGCGAGCGCGCCGTGTTGATCAGGTACTGGACCATCTCGGTGCTGGCGCAGGCGTACGCGCCGTACGAGCCGAGCGCCTTGCCCAGCGTTCCGATCACCACGTCGATCTCGCCCTCAAGCCCGGCCGCCGCCACGGCGCCCCGTCCGTCCGGACCGACGTTGCCCGTGGCGTGCGCCTCGTCGACGACGATCCGCGCGCCGTAGATCTGCGCGAGCTCTGCGATGTGCGCGAGTGGGGCGATGTCGCCGTCCATCGAGAACACCGAGTCCGTCACGATCAACCGCCGCGCTCGCCGCTCGCCGTGACGGCGCAGGGACCAGTCGAGGTGTTCGATGTCGCGGTGGCGGTAGATCACGACCTCCGCGCGCGAAAGGCGGCACCCGTCGACGATCGAGGCGTGGTTGAGCTCGTCGGAGAAGATCACGTCGTCGGCGCCGGCGAGCGCGCCGATCACGCCGATGTTGGCGAGATATCCGGAGCCGAACAGCACACACGACTCGGTCCCCTCGAACCCCGCAAGGCGCTCCTCGAGGCGGCGGTGGATCGTCATCGAGCCGGACACGAGGCGTGAGGATCCGGCGCCGACGCCCCAGCGCATCGCCGCGTCGGCTGCGGCCTCGCGCACGCGCGGGTGATCGGCCAGGCCGAGGTAGTTGTTCGAGCACAGCAGCAGCACCGGCTTGCCGTCGAGCAGGACCGTCGGTCCCTGCGGCCCGCTGATCATCCGCAGGCGCCGGGAGAGGCCGAGCCGCTCCAGTTCAGCGAGGCGCTCGGCGATGTCGCTCATCTCTACAGCCTCAGGCGATCGGGACGGTGTTCGCCGCGCCGTCAGGCCGCGGCGGGACGGCGCGCTTGGCGCGGTAGCGCAGCTGCTGGGAGGGATCCCACAACCGCACGTTCAGCTCGACTCCCTGCTCCTCTGCGGCGAGCAGCTCCTCGACGAGGCTCGGCGTCTCGCCCGACATCCACCCGGAGCGGTTGTCCGGGCGGGCGTTCGCGGCGTTGTCGGGCTGACGTGCCACGTTCAGACCGAGCTGCTCGAACATCTCACGGTCTGTCTCCGGCTCGTTGCCGAGCGTCGTCAGGAAGTTGCCCATCATCACCCCGTTGATGCCGGCCTGCACGGCCAGCTGCTGCAGCTCGCCGAGGTTCTCGACGCGCCCGCCGCAGAGCCTGAACAGCGCCTCCGGCAGGATCAGCCGGAAGATCGCGATCCACTTGACGGCCTCCCACGGGTCCATGAAGTCGCGGTCGCCGAACTTCGTGCCTGGTCGCGGGTTGAGCATGTTGATCGGGACGCTTGTCGGGTTGATCTCGGCCAGCTCGAAGGCCATCTCAACGCGCTGTTCACGGGTCTCGCCGAGGTTGAGGATGCCGCCGACGCAGGTCTCGAGGCCGGCCTCGCGGACGGCGGTGATCGTGCGCAGCCGGCCCTCGTAGCGAACGGTGCTCGTGACCTCGTCGTAGTAGCTCTCGGCCGTCTCGACGTTGTGGTGAACGCGCTGGATGCCGGCCTCGCGCAATGCCCGCGCGCGCTCGGCGGAGATGTGCCCGACCGAGGCGCAGCGCTTGAGGTTCGTCCGCTCGGAGACCAGGCGCACGCCCTGTAGGTACTTCTCGAAGTCACGCTTGGAGAGACCCTGTCCCTGCGTGACCATGCAGAAGCGGTGGGCGCCCGCGGCCTCCGCGGCGCGAGCATGCTCGAGGATCTGCTCGGGCTCCATCATCGCGTGCATCGGCGTCTCCGCGTCGGCAAAACGAGACTGGGCGCAGAAGCCGCAGTCCTCTGCGCAGCCGCCCGACTTGGCGTTGACCAGCGAGCACATGTCCGTCGAGTCCCCGAAACGTTCGACGCGCGCTTGCCACGCCCGCTCGATCAGCGCCTCGATCTGACCGTGATCCTCGAGCTCGCCCAGTCGCAGGGCCTCCTCGCGCGTGATCAGGGGCGGCATGCGGGCAAGGTTATGCAGCGTCGCGGACGACAGGCCGTGCCCGCGCCGCCTCGACCAGCGCACACATCAGCCGGCTCGCCTCCGCGGGGTCCAGGCCCTGCTCGACGACCAGTGAACGCCACGACGAGAAGGCGATCGCGTGCCCCAGGACCGCCCTCACCCGCCGCTGGGCGGAGCCCCGCAGCCGCCGCCCGGACAGCAGCGTCTCGACCACGGCGCCGAGGTAGAAGTGGAAGGCCGCGAAGCGCTCTGCCACGATCGGCATCGTGTGCTCGTCGCGCAGCAGGTTCTCGAGCATCGGCGCAGCCCGCCCGTAGAAGGCGTACAGCTCGCCGAGCGCATTCGAGAGCCGCTCTTCGGGGGAGACGATCGCGGCCCACCCGCTCGGGTCCGGCGGCGGGTTCGCCGCGGCCCAGTGAGAGCTGCACGCCTCGAACAGCGCCGCCTCGTCCGGGAAGTGGCGGTAGAGCGTCGACCGCCGGACGCCGGCATGCGCCGCCACGGCGCTCATCGTCGTCTTCGATGGCCCGAGCGTGCCATGCAGCTCGACCGCGCTCTCGGTGATCCGCAGGCGGGTCTCGCGCTGGGACTCCGCGCGTCGGCGCATCTGGTACTGGCGTCGTTCGTCGGTCATTGCTGTCCTTCCAATATTGACATGCGGGCCGGTCTTCGTGTAAATTCGCCGCGACACCAATGTCCAACGAAATGAGGCTCCAATGCAGACGGCTTCACCGGTGGTAGTGGGACCGAGCGACGGCAACGCAGGCTTCCTGGGCAGCATCGGCGTGCGCTTCATGATCGACGGAGATCGGACCGCCGAGAACTTCAGCCTCGTCGAACACCCGATGTCGCCGCGTGCCCTCGCCGCGCCGCTGCACCGGCACACGCGCGAGGACGAGTACAGCTATGTGCTCGAGGGTCGCATGGGGGCGCTGCTCGGGGACGACGCGCTCGAGGCCGGTGCGGGTGACCTCGTGTTCAAGCCCCGCAACCAGTGGCACACGTTCTGGAACGCGGGCGACGAGCCCTGCCGGATCCTGGAGATCATCTCGCCGGCGGGCTTCGAGCGCTTCTTCGCAGAGCTCGTCGCGCTGGGCGGCGCGGCCACGGCAGATCCCGCCGCGCTGGGGGAGCTCTCTGCCCGATACGGCCTGGAGATGGACCCGACGAGCGTGCCGGAGCTCGTCGAGCGCTTCGGCGTTCGCTTCCCGGCTGAGCCGCTCGTCGCGTGACCGCGCCCGCGGGCCAGGCGGCGAGGGCGCCGGCCGGCGCCGCGCGACAGACCTGGTCACGCACGCACGGGCGTCGGCAGGTCGCTAGCGGCCCTGCCAGCGCGCCGCGCGTCTCTCGGCGAACGCGCGCATGCCCTCCCGCATGTCCTCCGAGGCGAAGGACGCGCGGCGCAGCTCGATCAGCTCCTGCTCGACCTGCTCTGCCAGCTCGCCCTCGGCGGACAGCAGCGCGGCGATCACACGCTTGTTGCCCGTTTGCGAGAGCGGCGCGTTGCCTGCCAGCTCGGACGCCAGCTCGAGCGTCAGCTGCTCGAGCGCATCGGCGGCGGCGACGCGCGTGACGAGACCCCATTGCAGCGCCGTCGCCGCGTCGATGTAGCGGCCGAGCAGGAACAGCTCACGAGTCCGCGCTGCGCCGATCGCGTCGATGAAGCGCCGCAGGCCCGTGTGGGAGTACACGAGCCCGAGCTTCGCCGGCGGCATGCCGAGCTTGATCCCGTCGAGCGCGACGCGAAGGTCGCACGCCAGCGCCAGCTCGAGGCCGCCGCCGATCGTGTGCCCCGGCAGCATCGCCAGCGTCGGGTAGGGGAAGGCCTCAAGGGCGTCGATCGCTTCGGTGAACGGGTGGGCGACGAGCTGCTCGGCGCGCTCCTCGAACTCCTCGTCGGGGATCTCGCCGATGTCATAGCCCGCCGAGAACATGCCGTGCGCGCCCGTCACGATCACGCACCGCGCGCCGCCCGCGCTCGCCAGTCGCGTCAGCGTCGCGCTGATCGCGTCGAGGATCGGGTGATCGAGCGCGTTGCGCTTGGCCGCGTTGGAGATCGTCATGCGGACGACTCCGGCGGCGGGCTCGTCGATCAGCAGCTTGCCGTCGGCGAGCTGTTCCTCAGTCATGGCGGACACGCGCGCGAAGCGTACTGCTCAGCTCCGCCCGCGCCGTTCGAGCAGCGCCGGCGCCCGTGTCCGTCACGCGTCTTGGCAGCTCACCGGCGGTTCACGCGGAGCAGCACCGGGCGCCCGAAACCCTCGCCGCCACCGCGAGGCGCCGCGCGCACGACCGCCGTTAGACGCAGACGCCGACGATTCACCAGCAGGCGGCGCGCAGAGTCGGCGACCCGCACGCGCACGATGGCGTGGCTCCCGGGACGGATCGCAAACTGGGCAGATCTCGCGACGATGCTCCTCAGCACCGCGACGTGATGGTGGTGGCGACGTATGCTGCGCCGCACGACTGTGCGGTCGAGCAGCACCCGCCCGCGGCACGGGCCGCTCATCGCACGCGGGCAGGCGACGCCAACCGCCGTGGTTCCGGCGCGGCTCGCCACGGCAGTCGAGCTCGTCACCGCAGCGCCGACGCCGAGCGCCAGCACGGACGCGTCGCCGCGGGTCACCAGGTACACGTTGCGGCCGTCGGGGCTGACCGCGGCCGCCTCCACTTCCTCGAGACCGGAGAGCGAGGAGCAGCGCGGATCTTCAGCTGCGGCACAGGACGTCTCGGTCAGCCTTCCGGTTGCCGCGTCGCGCGAGAACGTTGCTGCCGAGGAGGGCCCGAACACGGACACCGTCGACCCTTCCGCGTTGACGGTCAGCGCGATAGCTCCGGCCAGCCCGGGCACCTGCGCGCAGGGGTCGGGCGGGGCCGGCGGTTCCTTTTCGGATTCTCCGCCTTCGCCTTCGTCTTCGCCTTCGCGTTCATCTTCTTCATGGCGTTCGGGAGGCAGGTAGTCCAGACACGAGGAGTCGCCGAGACGTCCGTCGGCCGCGCGCGCCAGGACCGCGACGCGACCGCCCGGGCGCGCGGAGGAACCGCCGTCGGCGACGTACACGTTGTGTCCGTCGGCGGTCACGGCCAGCCCCCGCGGGGAGGCGAGGTACCGGCTGGACTGGCACAGCCCTTTGGGCGCCGCGGCCTTCAGACAGCCGACCTCGGTCAAAGTCCCGCGGGCTCCCGGGGCGAACTCGTCGACCGCTCCGCTGCCTTGAGCCGTCGCGTAGAGCTGGTTGCCGTCGTTACTGAGCGCCAGCGCGTCGACGCCCTTCATCGCGGTGCCGACGGCACACGCTCCGTCGTAGCCGTTGACAGCGATGCACGGGCTCACCAGAAACGGTCCCGGGGCTGCGGTGAAGATCGAGGCCGGGCCCGCGGGCTCGCCTTCGGTCGGCGCCCCCGGTGGCGCGGCCAGCCCTGAGATGACTCCTTCCAGCGCAGAGGCGATATAGAGCGCCGACGTCGAAGCGACGAGGTCGCCGGCGCCGGAGAAGACGTTGGCGCCGGTGCAGGGAGAGCCCGGTCGGGGCAGCTCCTGGAAGCAGCCTCTGCGTGTCAGGGAGCCGCTTTCGGCGTCGCGGGCGAAGGCCACGACGCTCCCGGAGCTCGAGGCGGTGACGAACACGGTGTGTCCGTCGGGGCTGACCGTGACTCCGTCGGCGGCGAGCAGAGCCGGAGACGCCGCGCAGTCTTCGTTGGCGCCGTCCGTGCCGTCCGTGCCGTCGGAGCTCAAGCAGCCGGCTTCGCTCAGCGAGCCGGTCGCGGGGTCGCGCCGCAGCACGGCGATCGCGCCGAAGCTCTCGGCGACGTTGCCCCGGGCGAGACCGCCGACGACGTACACGTTGCGGCCGTCGGGCGAGACTGCGATCGCCGCCGGGGAGACGAGACCCTTCGCGGCTTGGCACCGTGGCGCTTCGGTCGAGCCCGGGGAGCGCAGGCAGCCGCCTGGTCCGGGAACGGCGCCGAAGCCCGCGCCCGCATGCGCTGCGGGGGCAACGGCGCAGGCCGCGAGCGCGAGCGCCGCGGTGCCCTTCGCGCTGCCGCACAGGAACTTTCCGATCGTCATCGTCGCCTCCTTCGTCGCCGGCACACCGCCGGAGCGCCACCCTTTGCCGAGCTGCGTCGGTCGAACTATCGGAACACTCGAGCGAGATGAACGGCGCGGTGCGAGCGTCAGTCGAGCACGACCAGCGTGTCACCCTCGTTGACCGCCTGGCCCTCCTCGCAGACGATCTCGGTGACGGTTCCGGCGTCTTCGGCCTCCACCGGCATCTCCATCTTCATCGACTCGAGGATCGCGACCGTGTCGCCCTCCTCGACCGTGTCGCCGACGGCGCACTCGATTTTCCATACGGTGCCGGTGATATGTGCCTCGATGTCAGTCATCTGTCCTCCGTCCGCGTCTGGCAGGCAACTTGGCCGGGACAATAGAGCGGCCCGGCGACGACCGGACCGGGGCCGGCGCGATCGTGGCGATCGTGGCGGCGCACGACGAGGCCGACCGGATCGGCGCGACGCTGGCCGCGCTCGGACGTGCCGTGCCCGGCGCGGCACTCTGGGTTGCCGACGACGGCTCCCGTGACGGCACCGCGGAGCTCGCGCGCGCCGCCGGAGCGAGCGTCCTGCGAAGCGAGCAGGCGATCGGCAAGGGCGATGCGATGACGCTCGCTGCAAGCGAGGCGCTGGCCGCCCATCCGGGCAGCGGCGATGACGTGTTCGTCCTCTGCGACGGGGACCTCGGGGGTACCGCCGAGCGCCTCGGCCCGCTCGCCGTGGCGGTCGGGCGTGGCGAGGCGGACCTGGCCGTGGCGGTCTTCGCACGTTCCGTCGGGGGCGGCTTCGGCGTCGCGCTCACCTTCGCCGCCTGGGCGATCCGCCGCCGCTGCGGCCTGCGCACTCGGGCCCCGATCTCCGGTCAGCGGGCGCTGCGCCGCGCGACGCTGGAGGCGGTCCTGCCGTTCGCCTCGGGCTACGGGATGGAGGTGGGGATGACGATCGATGCCGTCCGCGCCGGTGCAACGGTCGCCGAGATCGAGCTCGACCTGTCCCACCGCGCGACCGGCCGTACCGCTGCCGGGTTCACCCACCGTGGCCGCCAGCTCGTGGACTTCGCGCGCGCGTACGCGCGACGCCGGTAGGCTGGCGCCCGGAAGGCGGTCGAGCGAGCGGGAGGGGACGTAACCTTGCGGCGCCTGGGAGGTACTGCGCAGAGATGACTGAACTGGCCCCGATGCGCGAGCAGGTCTACACGGACCCCCGCCCGAAGGAGCACTTCGACCGCTTCCATGAGCGTGCGCGCACGCGCGAACCGGATTGGGTGTACGAGCTCGTCAGGATCCTGACGTCGCTTTACTCGTACACGTTCCTGCGCGCCCGCGCGATCACCGTGGGGAACGTTCCCGGCTCCGGCGCGGTGATCCTCGCCCCCAACCACTTCTCGTTCATGGATCACTTCCTGATGGGCGCCTTCATCCGCCGCAAGGTGCGCTTCATGGCGAAGTCGCAGCTGTTCAAACCGCCGATGCAGTTCATCTACACCCACGGCGGGGTGTTTCCCGTGCGCAGAGGCGCGCGCGATGAGGAGACCTTCATCACGGCCCGCGCGATCATGGACCGCCAGGGTGCGATCGCGATGTACTGCGAGGGCGGTCGCTCGCGCACCGGCAAACTGGCCGAGAAAGCCAAGCCGGGCATCGGGCGCCTGGCGCTCGAGACGGGCGCGCCGGTCGTACCGATCGCGATTCACGGCTCCTCGAAGGTGCGCAACTGGAAGCGCCTGCAGTTCCCGAAGGTGACGGTGCACTACGGCGAGGCGCTCCGCTGGGAGACGATCGAGAACCCGACGCGCGAGCAGCAGCAGGTCGTCGCAGACCAGATCCTCACCGAGATCAGAGGCCTCTACAGCGGCTTGGAGGAACACGGCCGGCGGGGCATCGTGCGGCGCCTGCGCGAGCAGCGGCGGGCGCGAAGCTCCTCCCCCAAGGGCGCGGCCGTCGCCTGATGCAGGGCCGGCTCGACGTGGGGGCGGTGATCCGCAAGGTCTGGCGTATCTACGTCGATCAGGCGCCCGTGCTGATGCCGGCTGCGGCTGTCGTCTTCGTCTTCACAGGCGTCATCTCGACGGTCCTCATCAAGGCCGGCTCGGGCTTGGCGCTGATCGCCGAGCTCGTCGGCCTGGTCGCGACGTGGCTGTTCACCGGGATGGTCGTCGAGCTCGTCTCCGACCTGCAGGACGGGCGCCGCGATGCGACTCCGGCGCAGCTCCTGCGCGCCGTCGTACCGGTGCTCGGCTCGCTGATCCTCGTCGCGATCGTCGCCGGGATCGCGATCCTGGTCGGCTTCGTCCTGATCATCGTCCCCGGCCTGATCCTGCTGACGATCTGGTCTGTGGCGGTGCCGGTGGTCGTGCTCGAGAAGCCGCCCGGCCTGCGCGCACTGAGCCGCAGCCGGGAGCTCGTGCGCGGGAACGGCTGGCAGGTGTTCGGAGTGATCCTCGTCATGTACTTCCTCGTGCTCGTCGTCTCCGTGGCGCTGCAGGCAGCCGGCAACTCCGCCGGCACGGGCGTCGGGATCGTCGTCTCGGTGATCGTCGGCGTGCTGACCGCGCCGCTGCCCGCGCTGGCCCTGTCGGTCCTGTACTTCGAACTGCTCTCGCTGCGTGGCGAGCGCCGTCCGTCCGGTCCGCCCGTCGAGGTGGCACCGGCGCAGCCGGCCGCGGACCCGTTCGCCGGCCCCTGAGCGCCACGGCGCGGCACGGCCGATTAGGGTCCGCGTCGCGATGACGCTCGACGCTACGAAGCTGCTGCGGCCGGGGCTGCTCGACGGCGTGACGGTCGCCGTCGCCGCCGCATCGGAGGCTGGGACCGGGACGGCGGCCGCCGCGGTGCGCGACGCGGCATCCGAGCTGGGCGGCGCCGTCGCCGCGGTCGCGCTGGTGAAGCAGGAGGGTGTCGCCGTGGAGGAGCAGGCGGCCGAGGCGGCTCTCGTCGAGGCGCTGGCAGAGCTCGGCTCGCTGGACGCCCTCGTCGTCGACTGCGCGAGCCTGTTCGCCCTGCCGCTTGCCAGCGACGCGCTCGTCACCTGCCTCGCGTCAGCGTGGAACGCCACGCGAGCCGCGGCCACGCAGGCGTTTCTGCCGGCTCAGAGCGGCGGACGGATCGTGCTGCTCGCGCCGCCCGCCGGCCGCGAGTGCGCCGGCCCGGCGGCAGCCGGCCTTGAGAACCTCGCACGCACCCTCTCGATCGAGTGGGCCCGCCACGGGATCACGACGGTCGCCGTGGCGCCGGGGGCGGAAACTTCAGCAGTGGAGCTGGCGACGCTCGCCTGCTACCTGCTCTCACCCGCCGGCGCCTACTTCTCCGGGTGCCTGATGGACCTGCGCGGTCCTATGAGCTGAGCGAGCCGGCGCTCACCCGGTCATCCCCCCGAACAGGCCACCCGTCACGTGGAGGGTCTGCCCGTGCACGTAGTTCGACCACGGCGAGCAGAGGAAGAAGATGCCGCCGGCCGCCTCCTCGGGGCTCGCCGGCCGGCCGAGCGGGATCAGCATCGAGGCCATCTGGCGCATCTGCTCGGGAATGCCGAGCTGGATCTTCTCGCCGTCCTTCTCCATCGTGTTCTCATCGACCTTGGCCTGCGTGAGGCGCGTGTCGATGAAGCCGAACGCGACGGCGTTGACGTTGACCTTGAACTGTCCCCACTCCTTCGCGACCGTTTTCGTGAGGCCGACCACGCCGGCCTTGCCCGCCGAGTAGTTGGCCTGCCCTGCATTGCCGAACGTGCCCGAAGTCGAGGACACGTTGACGATCTTGCGGAACACCTCCTTGCCTTCCTCGCGCTCCTTCTTTGCCGGCTCGCGCAGGTGCGGAGCGGCCGCGCGGATCACGCGGAACGGCACGACAGTGTGGATGTCGAGCATCGCCTGGAAGTGCTCGTCGGTCATCTTGTGGATCGGCGCGTCGAGCGTGTAGCCGGCGTTGTTGACGATGATGTCGATCTTGCCGAACGCGTCGACTGCCTTCTGCACCAGCTCATCGGGGGCACCCGGCTTGGTCAGGTCACCGGCGTAGACCGCCGTCTCGCCTTGGATCTCGCCGGCTGCCTGCTCGGCGATGTCGCCATCGAGGTCGTTGATCAGAACCTGCGCACCCTCGGCGACGAGGAGCTCTGCCGTGGCTCGGCCGATCCCTCGCGCGGACCCCGTGACGATCGCCGACTTGCCGTCGAGTACTCCCATAGCTGTTGCTTCTCCTTATCTCGTTGAGGTGCGCGCAGGTTATCCAAGCGCCTCAGAACGTCGCACCGGCCGGCCGGCCCGGCCGGTCCGGCCGCCGGCGTGGCGTGGGCGTGGGCTGTTGCGCGTGCGCGATCGTATTCACGCACGCGTCGCACGTAGATACCGATGCGCACGGGGCCGGGAGGGAGTGTCTCGCCGGAGAACCCGTGCGCGATCGTATTCACGCGGTCGTAGATACCAAGGCGCACGCACCTGCGCACGCGAGTGACCCCCAGCCGATGATCTACCCGACGAGGACGCCGAAGTCCTGGGTGTAGATGCCGCCGGACTGCCCGTGGGCGAGCCCGTTGACGTGCGGCGAGACGCCGACGCCGGTATCGCGAAAGCGCCTGTCGAGGATGTTCGCCCGGTGTCCGGCGGAGCGCATCCAGGCGGCGACGACGGCGCGGGGCGTGCCCAGCCAGAGGCTGCCCCAGCCGATGTTCTCGGCGACTTCGAAGCCGACCCTGGAGCTGTAGATGTAGCCGTCGCGGCGCATGCGGCTGAGCGGTGTCTGCCCGCCCGGCCCGACGTGTTCGAAGTAGTTGCCGAACGCCATGCTCACGGTGTGCCCCTGGGCGGCGGTGACGAGATGGATGTTCCAGTGCAGCGCCCGCTCGCCGTGGCGGGCACGTTCGCGGTTGACCAGGCAGAGCGTCGCGGCGCGGACCTGCGCGACGTTGCTCGCGCTGGGCTGCATGCGCGCGTCGGTGCAGTGGCCATGGTGGGGCGAGAAGAACAGCAGGTGCGCGGGCTTGCCGTGGTGGCGCCGGTGTCCGTGCCCTTTCGGGCAATGCGACTGATGGAAGCTGCGCGTGCCGCTGTGCGGCGCGCTCGCGCCGTGGGCGGCGGGGCACCGGGACTTGCCCGAGCTGCCGATCGCGGTCGCAGAGAAGGCGAGGAGCATCGCGACGGCGGCCGTCGCTGAGGCCATGGCGATTCGTGCCATTCGCTCCTATCGACCCGCCACCGGCGGCGCATGAGCGGGGTGGCTGAGGTTTGGACAGTTTGCAAAAACCTGCCCAAACGTGACAATTGCTACAGCGCCAGAACCCTGCCCAGGATCTCGCGCATGATCTCGTCGCTGCCGCCGCCGATCGGGCCGAGGCGGGCGTCGCGGGCGGCCCGCTCGACCCAGTACTCGCGCATGTAGCCGGCGCCCCCGTGGATCTGCAGGGCCTCGTCCATCAGCTCGAACGCGGCACGCTGCGTCAACAGCTTGGCCATCGTGACCTCCTTCAGCGGGTCCTCGCCGGCGACGAAGCGGCGCAGGGCGTCATAGGTGACGCAGCGGCACGTGTACACCGACGTGGCCATGTCGGCGAGCTTGTGGCGGATCGCCTGGTGGCCGGACAGGGGTCGGCCGAAGGCGTTTCGCTGGCGCGCGAACTCGGCGGTGCGCTCGTAGGCGATCTGCATCGCGCCAACCGCCCCCAGCGCCATCGCCAGGCGCTCCCACTGGAAGTTGGCCATGATCAGCTTGAACCCGCCGTGCAGCTCGCCGAGCAGGTTCTCCTCGCCGACGAACACGTCCTGGTAGCTGATCGTGGCCGTGTCCGAGGCGTGCCAGCCGAGCTTCGAGAGCTTCGATGACTCGACGCCCTCGCCGCGGTCGACGATCAGGAACGAGATGCCGCCGTGGCCCCCCTCGGCTGTCGTCTTGACCGCCGTCACGATGAACTGCGCGCGCACGCCGTTGGTGATGTAGGTCTTCTCGCCGTTGACGACGAAGCCGCCGTCGACTCGCTCGGCCCGTGTGCTCAGGGCGGCGACGTCCGAGCCGGCCCCGGGCTCAGTGATCCCGAGGGCGCCGATCGACTCGCCCCGGATCGCCGGCACGAGGTAGCGCTGCTTCTGCTCCTCGCTGCCGAACTTCCAGATCGGCGGCGTCGCGATGTTGACGTGCGCGCCGATTCCGGCGGCCGTGCCGCCGGAGCCGGTTCGCGCCAGCTCCTCGCACAGCACCGCCTCGTGCAGGTAGTCCCCGTCCTGGCCGCCGTAGCGCTCCGGGTACTTCAGGCCGAGCAGCCCCTGCGCGGCCATCTTCGCGAACACCTCGTCCGGGAACCAGCGGTCCTCCTCCCATTGCTGGGCATGCGGTGCCAGCTCCCGCTCGATGAAGCCGCGAACGGACTCGCGCAGCTCCTCGTGCTCGGACGTGAAGGGAGGATCGAGGCTCATCGGCGTGCGACGGGCCTCTCGTCCTCAGGGCTCAGGCGGACGATCTTCTACAGCCCGTAGGAGCGGCCGATCACGTCGAGCATGATCTCGTCGGTGCCCGCGCCGATCCGGTTCAGGCGCATGTCGCGCCAGACGCGCTCGACGCCGTACTCGACCATGTAGCCGGCGCCGCCGTGGATCTGGATGCACTCGTCGGCCACCTCGCAGGCGACGCGCGCGGCGTGCAGCTTGGCCATCGAGATCTCCCGCACGGGGTACTCGCCGTTGTTGAACCGCCACGCCGTCACGTAGACCATCTGGCGCGCCGACTCGATCTTCGTGGCCATCTCGGCGAACTTGTGGCGGATCACCTGGAACTTGCCGATCTCACGGCCGAACGCTTTGCGCTCGTTCGCGTACTGCAGCGTTTTCTCAAAGCAGCGCTGGGCGCCCGACACGCAGCCGGCCGCGCCGATCAGGCGCTCGCCCTGGAGCTCCCACATGATGTGGTAGAAGCCCTTGCCGACCGCTCCGAGCACGGCGGTGTCGGGCACGCGCACGTCCTGGAAGGCGAGCAGGGCCGTGTCGGAGGCGTGCATGCCGAGCTTCTTCAGGCGCTTCTCGCGGATCACGCCGGGGCTGTCCATCGGCACGAGGAACAGCGTGAAGCCGTCATAGCCGGCGTCGGGGTCCGTCTTCGTGACGAGCACGATCACATCGGCGCGATGGCCGTTGGTGATGTACGTCTTGGAGCCGTTGATCACCCAGTCCTCGCCATCGCGGACGGCCCGCGTCTTGATCCCCGAGACATCCGAGCCGGCGTCCGGCTCGGTGATGCCGAGGCACAGGATCTTCTCGCCCTTGATCGCCGGTTCGGCCCATTCGCGCTTCTGCTCCTCGGTGCCGAACTTGAGGATCGGCGGCATCGCCATGTCCGTCTGCACCGCCAGGCCCATCGCCAGGCCGCCCGAGTTGGCCGCCCCGATCTCCTCCGCCAGCACCAGCGCGCTGTAGTAGTCGCCGCCCTGCCCGCCGTACTGCTCCGGCTTGTCGAGGCCCAGGAAGCCCAGCTCCCCCATCCGCCGGAAGACCGAGTCGGGAAACGTCGTCTCCTCCCATTCCTCGGCGTGCGGAGCCAGCTCCTTGGTCGCGAAGCTGCGTATCGACTCGCGCAGCTGTTCGTGCTCGTCGGTGAAGATGAAGTGCTTGCGCTGGGACTTGAAGTCGGGCTTCAGAACGCTCTCGGCGGTGGCGGCCATGACGGGCAGCGGTCTCCTTGGTCGGGTGTGACGGTCTCGCCGCGCGTCGGCACCGGCGGTCTTGCGGACGCTAACGCAGCGCTCGGCAAAAGTAAATAGTAGAGCTGTGCACTTCCCGCAGGGCGCGCTTCGGGCTAGGATGCGCCGGTGCCCACCGACAAGGTCCTCTACGACGTCGATTCGAACGGCATCGCGACGATCACGCTGCACGACCCCGACACGCGCAACGCGCTCTCGGCGGAGCTGCTCGGAGGCTTGATCGAGTCCTTCACGCGGGCGCGCGACGAGGACGAGGTGCGCTGCGTCGTGCTCCGCTCCTCACACGAGCGAACCTTCTCCTCCGGCGCCAACCTCGGTGGCTTCGCCGCCGAGATGGCCCTCGTCCACAAGCACTTCGCCGGTGAGCGCTTCGTCGCCCTGTTCAAGCTGATCGGCGAGCTCGGCAAGCCGACGATCTGCGCGGCCCGCGGGCACGTGCTCGCCGGCGCGCTCGGCATCGCCCTGGCGTGCGATTTGATCGTCGCCTCCGAGCAGGCCAGCTTCGGGACGCCCGAGATCAACATCGGCGCCTTCCCGTTCATGATCATGGCCCTGATCTATCGCAACGTGCCGCGCAAGCGCGCCAACGAGCTGCTGCTGCTGGGCGAGCGCTGGAGCGCCGCGCAGGCGCTCGAGGCGGGGATCGTCAACCGCGTCGTCGCTGACGGCGAGCTCGATCAGACCGTTGCCGACTGGGCCGGCAAGCTTGCCGCCAAGTCGCCCGTGATCATGCGGCTCGGCAAGGAAGCGATGCGACGCCAGCTGGACATGCCACTGGACGACGCGCTCGACTACCTGCGCGCGCAACTGTCGCTCGCGCAGTCGACCGAGGACATCGCCGAGGGCGTCGGTGCGTTCTTCGAGAAACGCGACCCTGTCTGGAAAGGACGCTGATGAGCTCCACCGAGGAGGCCCCCGCGCGCCCGACGTCGCTGCTGCGCCCGCTGGTCGAGGACCTGCACGAGCGCCGCGCGCAGATCGCGCTCGGCGGCGGCGAGGAGAAGATCGCCCGCCAGCACTCCCAGGAGAAGCTGACCGCCCGCGAGCGCCTCGCGCTGCTGATCGACGAGGGCACGTTCGTGGAGATGGGAATCCACGCCCGGCCGCACTTCTCCCAGCGAGCTATGGAGGGCAGGGACGCGCCGGCCGACGGCGTGATCACCGGCTACGGCAAGGTCGACGGCCGGCTCGTCGCCGTGTGCGCCTACGACTTCACCGTGATGGCCGGCTCGATGGGCATGACCGGCGAGCTGAAGGTCACGCGCCTGCGTGAGCTGGCGCTGACCAAGCGCATCCCGTTCGTGTGGCTGCTCGACTCGGCCGGCGCGCGCATCCAGGAGGCCGTCGGCTCGCTGTTCGCCGGCTCCGGTCACCTGTTCCGCGAGGAGGTCGTGATGAGCGGCGTGATCCCACAGGTCGCGGCGCTGATGGGACCGTGTGCCGCCGGCACGGCCTACATCCCCGGTCTCGCGGATTTCGTGCCGATGGTCAAGGGCCGCGGCTCGATGGCGCTGGCCGGCCCGCACCTGGTCAGGGCGGCCGTCGGCGAGGACGTCACCCAGGAGGAGCTCGGCGGCTCGCGCGTGCACTGCCGCAAGTCGGGTGTCGGCGACATGGAGGTGGCAGACGATCAGGAGTGCGTCGAGCGCATCAAGCAGTACCTGTCGTTCATGCCCCAGAACTGCGAGCAGCCGCCGCCGCTGCGGCCGAGCAGCGATCCGATCGAGCGTGCCGACGAGGGCCTGCTGGACGTCATGCCCGAGTCCAACCGCAAGCCCTATGACATGTACGAGGTGATCTCGCGAATCGTCGACGACGGCGAGTGGTTCGACATGAAGGGCCAGTGGGCAAAGACGATCATCACCTGCTTCGCGCGCTTCGGCGGACGGCCCGCCGGGATCGTCGCCAACCAGCCGAAGCACCTCGGCGGGATCCTCGACAACGACTCCGCCGACAAGGCCGCGCGCTTCGTGAACCTCTGCAACGCCTTCGCGATCCCGCTCGTCTTCCTGATGGACGTGCCCGGCTTCATGGTCGGCTCGAAGGTCGAGCAGGGCGGCATCATCCGCCACGGCGCGAAGATGCTCTACGCCGTCGCCAACGCGACCGTGCCGAAGGTCACGGTGATCACGCGCAAGGCCTACGGCGCCGGCTACTACGTGATGAACGGCCGCGCGTACGAGCCCGACCTGATCGTCGCCTGGCCGAGCGCCGAGATCTCCGTGATGGGCGCCGAGGGCGCTGTGGAGATCGTGATGCGCAAACAGGTCGAGGAAGCCGAGGACCCGGCCGCCAAGAAGGCCGAGCTCATCGACGCCTACCGCAAGATCATCGACGTCTACATCGCCGCCGGCAACGACATGATCGACGACGTGATCGACCCGCGCGAGACGCGCGTGACGATCTGCCGGGCGCTGGAGATGGCGGCCGGCAAGAAGGTCGAGCGGCCCTTCAAGCGCCAAGGAGTGGTGCCCGTATGACCCTGGAGGTAACACCGACATGAGCCTCGATGACCCCGTCGTGATCACCTGCTCGATCTCCGGGGCGATCGCCAACCGCGAGCAGTGCCCGGCGATCCCGTACACGCCGGAGGAGTACGCGGCCGAGGCGCGGCGGATCGTCGACGAGGGCGGGGTGCACATCCACATCCACGCGCGCAAACCCGACGGCACGCCCTCGTATGAGATCGAGGACTTCGCCGCGATCACCGCGGCGATCCGCGCCGAGGTGGGCGACGCGGTGATCGTCAACTACTCGACCGGCACGATCGGCGTTCCCGTCGCCAAGCGGATCGAATACCTGCGCGAGTGCCGCCCGGAAGTGGCCGCCCTGAACATGGGCTCGATGAACTACGCCAAGTACTCGCGCTCGCGCAAGCAGTTCGTCTTCGACATGGTCTTCGAGAACCCGTTCAGCGAGATCATCGAGCTGCTCGAGGCGATGAACGAGCTTGGCATCAAACCCGAGCACGAGTGCTTCGATGTCGGTCACGTCGGCAGCCTCGCGCCGCTGATCGACATGGGCGTCCTGCGCACGCCGCTGCACGTCGACTGCGTGATGGGCGTCGTCGGCGGGATACCCCCGACGGCACGCAACCTGGCGGCGATGGTCGAGAACATCCCCGCCGGCTCGCACTGGGGGGTGATCGGGATCTCTCGCGACCAGTGGATGCTCGTCGCCGCCGCGTTGACGCTCGGCGGCTCGATCCGCGTCGGCCTCGAGGACAACCTGTATCTGCCCGACGGCCGCATGGCCGCCTCCAACGGCGAGCTGATCGCCAAGGCGCGGCAGATGACCGAAGACGTCGGCCGCCGCCCGGCGACCGTCGGCGAGGCGCGCGCGATGCTCGGCATCGTCCAGGCCGCCGGGAGCCCGGCGTGAGCCTGCCGCTGGACGGCGTCCGCGTGCTGGACCTCTCGCGGCTGCTCCCCGGCGGCTTCTGCTCGCTGCTGCTCGCAGACTTCGGCGCGGACGTGCTGAAGGTCGAGGACACCGGGATGGGCGACTACATACGATGGTCGCCTCCGTTCTACGACGGCGCGCACGACAGCGCCCGCTCGGCGCTGTTCCTGTCGCTGAACCGCAACAAGCGCTCGATTCGCCTGGACCTCAAGAACGAGCGTGGCCGCGAGGCGCTGCTGCGGCTCGTCGCCGACTACGACGTCGTGCTCGAGTCGTTCCGCCCCGGTGTGCTCGACCGCCTCGGCGTCGGCTATCAGCGGATGCGAGAGGTCAACCCCGGGATCGTGTACTGCGCGATCAGCGGCTACGGCCAGGACGGTCCGAAACGAGATGCCTCCGGGCACGACATGAACTACCTCGGGCTGATCGGCCTGCTCGGCCTGACCGGCGAGCGCGGCGGCGAGCCGGTGCAGGCCGCCGGGCAGATCGCCGACCTCGGCGGCGGCGCGCTGATGGCGGCCTTCGGCATCCTCGCCGCCCTGCGCGAGCGCGACCGCTCCGGCGAGGGCCAGCTCGTCGACGTCTCGATGGCGGACGGAGCGCTGTCGTGGCTGGCGATGGTCGCCGCCCGTGCGCTGGCCGAGGACCGGGCGCCGCGCCGCGGCGATCTCGAGCTGGCCGGCTCGCTCGTCTGCTACCGGCCCTACGCGTGTGCGGACGGCTGGGTGACGCTCGGCGCGCTGGAGCCGAAGTTCTGGCAGGCCTGGTGTCGCGGCGTCGGGCGCGAGGACCTCGTCGAGCGCCAGTTCGAGCGCCCGGGCTCCGAGGCCCACCGCGAGGTCGAGGCGATCTTCGCCCGGCGCACGCGCGACGAGTGGCAG
>JAOPZS010000029.1 GCA_025963965.1 Solirubrobacterales bacterium | reverse complement strand
GCCTCCGGTGCGCCGTCGGACGCC
Source organism: Solirubrobacterales bacterium (assembly GCA_025963965.1). Lineage (GTDB taxonomy): Bacteria > Actinomycetota > Thermoleophilia > Solirubrobacterales > Solirubrobacteraceae > Palsa-744. The sequence continues at coordinate 16,643 of JAOPZS010000029.1, read as the reverse complement.
GAGGTGCAGAAGGAGCTCGCCAAGGCACGCAAGGCCGGCGCGGTGCTGCCCACGGGCAACACGGCCGAAGCGTTCGTCCGGGAAGCCAACAAGGTGTACGCCGCCGGGGGCGGGGACTGGGCGTTCCCGATCCAGCCGCTCTCGGTCGTCCTGGGCGCCTCCACGTGGACAGAAGACCAGGGAGTCGACATCGCCACGGCGGGCGGGGCCTGCGGGAACGCCGCCGTCGAGGTCGCACTGACCAGCGGCACGGTTGTCCAGGAGGGGATCTCGGGGTTCGGGTCCTCCGCGCCGGTGATCCGCGTCGACGCGGGGCCCTACCGCGGCTGGTTCGTCTACTACGGCCATGCTGCGCCGGCGCTCGTCCCTGTAGGTGCTCACGTGACCGCCGGCCAGCCCGTCGCGGAGGTGGGCTGCGGGATCGTCGGCCTGTCCTCCGGACCCCATCTCGAGATCGGCATCACGCCACCCGGGACCGCTCCTTGCTGCCCGAGCTGGCGCGTCACCTCAGAAATCGTGAACGCGCTGCTGCAGCAGCTGTATTCGAGATCGCCTCATTGAGCGCTGCGCCGCGCGTCACGCGATCGCGAGCCCTGATCGTGCCGCCGCCCCCTCCCCACGTCCGCGCCGTTCGCCACCGACGAGCCTGAGACGCGGGGGAACCGGCGCAACCGCGTCGAGCACCGCCCGGCTGGCGAGCGCCGCCTCGCCGATCAGGATCTCCGAGTGGGAGAAATCGGTCGGCTGCACCTCCAGCGAGTTGGGCGCCGGGAGCACGATCAGCTCGACCTCGCCGGCGTAGAGAGCGAGGTCGGCCCTGAGGCGTCCGTCGACCAGCGCGCCCAGCGCCTGCATCGCCGAGTCCAGAGCGCTGCGCGGCGCTGTTCGCAGCGGGTGCCATCGCTCCTGGGCGGGCAGCACGTAGATGCGCTCCGCGCCGAGCGTGACCGCGTGCGAGATCGGCGTGTTGTTGACAACGCTTCCGTCGATCAGACGGCGGCCGGCGAGGGGAACCGGAGGAAACACGCCGGGCAGCGCCGCGGCGGCGGCGATCACGTCGAGCGCGGGGCCCTCGGAGAGCAGCACCTCGCACCCCTCGATCACGTCGAACGCGACGGCGTGCATCGGAACTGGCGCTTCGCTCAGGTCATCGAACTCGATGTACCGGCGCACCTTCCGGCGCAGCGCACGATCGGACACGAGGTGATCGCGCTGCCCGGCCAGACCGCCGACGAGCGTGTGCACGCTCACCGGGAACACGTCCTCGCGGCGCAGGCCGCGCCACGCGCGCGCCAGTTCGTCGACCGTTTCCGGGGTCTGTGGCCGTGAAGCGACGAACGCCGCGTTCAGCGCGCCGATCGATGTGCCGACGAACAGATCCGCCTCGACGTCGCGCTCATACAGCGCCTGCAGCATCCCTACCTGCATCGCACCGAGGCTCGCGCCCCCGCCGAGGACGAAGGCCGTCAGCGGGTGCCTCGATCGCGACCCGCCCGTACTCGCCCGCGCGGCCGTCACCGGCGGAACCAGCTCGAGCGCGTTCACCTGGCCCCGCCTCCCCGCGCCATCAGGGGCGCGTCGCTCGGACCCGCGGCGGCCGTCCGCTGCGCGATTCGGAGGTAGAGCAGCGAGGCATCGTCCTCGGCTGCGTGGGCGGCCTCATACTCCTGCCATGCAGACTCGGCGTCAGCCTCGTGTGAATCCACCCACCGGCGGTAGGCCTGCGAGACCGCCGTGGACTGCTCGCGCCAGTTGAAGTACGCGTCCATCGCCGTCTCCACCATCCGATGGCGCCGGGGGATCTCGAGGACGCTCATGGCATCCCCTCCGGTGAAGGCCCCGCGACCGCGACCGCGCCTGCCATGAGCTCGTCGATCTCACTCATGTCCGCCGGCGACAAGCGCAGGTCCAGGGCGCCGACGCTGTCCGCGATGTGCGACGCCCGCCGCGAGCCGACGATCGCGACGTCGACGGCCGGGTTGGCGAGCGTCCAGGCGATCGCCAGCTGGCTGACGGAGTGGCCTCGCTCGCGGGCGAACTGCGCGAGCTCGTCCACGGTCCGGAGGTTGCGCTCGAACGTCTCTCCTTCGAACAGCGGGCTGTGGCTGCGCCAGTCATCGGCGGCGAACGTCGTGCTGTCGTTCATCGCCCCCGTCAGCAGGCCGTGGGCGACCGTGCCGTAGACCAGCACGCCGATGTCGTGCTCGCGCGCGTAGGGCAGGACGTCGGCCTCGATGTCGCGGCGGAACAGGTGGTATGGCGGCTGAAGCGTCTCGACCGGGCGCGTGCGGGCGAACTCGGCGATCTGCGACACGTCGAAGTTCGAGACGCCGGCATGACGGATCTTCCCTTCCTCGACGAGCCCGCCCAGCGCCTGCGCCGTCTCGGCGAGCGGTGTCGCCGGGTCGGGCCAGTGGACCTGGTAGACGTCGATGTAGTCGACCCCGAGAGCTTTCAGGCTCTCCTCGACCCCGTGCCTCAGCCATGCCGGCGAGGAGTCGCGCACCAGACCGCGCTGCTCGTCGATCCGCAGCCCGCCCTTCGTCGCGATCACGACCTCCTCGCGGTGGGTGGACAGCTCATCGCCGAGCGCCCGCGCCAGCAGTCGCTCGGAAGCGCCGAAGCCGTATGCCTGAGCCGTGTCGAAGAAGTTGATGCCGAGCTCACGGGCATGGCGGATCGCCCCGATCGCCTGATCCTCGTCGAACGCTCCCCACTCGCCGCCGAGCTGCCATGTGCCGAAGGCGATCGGGGTTACCTGCAGGCCGGTCATACCGAGAGTGACGTTGTCCATCGCACTTTCCTTTCTGGGAGGGGATTCCTGTCTGCGCTCAGCGCGCCGACGGCGCGTCGGTCGCGTGGGCGAGTACCTCGTAGAGGCAGGCAAGGTCGCGGTGTTCGTAGCCGGACCCGGACGCCAGCGTGAGCACCTGGTCAGCCGCGGCAGCCGACGGCACCGGGGCGTTCAGCTGCCTCGCCGTGTCGATCGCCAGCGCGATGTCCTTGTGCATCAGGCTCACGTCGAACCAGGCGTCCTCGGGCAGATCCAGGACGAGCGGCGCGCGCGCTTTCAACATCGGCGAGCCGATCGGGCTCGAGCTCATCACCTCGACGGCCAGCTCGCGCTTGATCCCGGCGCGGTCGGCCAGCAGCAGCCCCTCGGAGAACGCGAGCATCTGCACGGCAAGGCTGATGTTGATCGCGAGCTTCAATGAGAGGCCGTGTCCGTTCTCACCGACATGCGTCGGCGTGCCGAGCTCGCGCAGGATCGGCTCGACGCGCGTGTACGCCTCTCCGTCGCCGCCGACCATAATCGTCAGCGAGCCCGTCTGCACCTGTGGAACGCTCCCCGAGACAGGAGCGTCGAGCATCGTCGCGCCGATCTCGCCGACCCGCTGGGCGAGCTCGCGGCTGGCGCGGGGACTGACCGTGCTGACGTCGACCCAGATCTTCTCCGGGCGAAGGCCGGCCAGGATCCCGTCCGGGCCGTCGGCGACCTGCGCGAGCACCTCGTCATTCGGGAGCGACGTGAAGATGATCTCCGCGGCCTCGGCGACCGCGCGCGGCGTCTCACACCATTTCAGGCCGTCGTGCAGAAGCTGCCCGGCACCGGACCGGCTGCGATCCTCGCCGTAGACGGGGTAGCCGGCGGCGAGGAAGCGGGCGGCCATGTTCCCGCCCATGTGGCCGAGGCCCACGAAGCCGATCGTGGCTGCCTCGGGACCGCTCTGCCCTTTCGCCTCTGCGGCGCTGTTTTCGAGGTGGACTGCTGAGGTCGTCATACGAGGCGCTCCTCTTCGGGTCGATTTGAGGACCACTCGAGCATCCGCGACGGGCGTGCCCCTGTCTGCACGGCCAGCCTCCAACCGTGCCCCCTGCAGCCCCCACTTGGCGAGTACCGGCTAGCGTGAAGACCCGGCGTGTTCCCGTCCGATTCATGCTGGCTTCAATGGAAACGCCGGCGGCGCGTGCGACCCTGGCGGGGTGTCGCTTCGCGTCCTGATAGTTGACGACAATGCAGCGTTTCTCGCGGCAGCCCGCGTACTGCTCGAGCGCGAGGGCATGTCCGTGGCTGGTGTCGCCTCGACGGCCGCCGACGCGCTTCGTGAAGCCGAGCAGCTGGAGCCGGAGCTGGTTCTCGTCGATCTCAGCCTCGCCCACGAGAGCGGCTTCGAGCTCGCCCGGCGCCTGGTGCAGGCCAACGGCGCCGGCGAACGGGCCGTCGTCCTGATCTCGACCCATGCCGAGGCGGACTTCGCCGAGTTGATCGCCGAAAGCCCGGCGAAGGGGTTCCTGTCGAAGAGCGCGCTCTCTGCGGACGCCCTGCGCCAGATCGTCGATGGCGGCTGGGCGCCCGGCCCGCCCGCCGCTTAGCGCGCCTCCAAGAAGGTCAGCACGGCGAGCACGCGACGGTGATCGTCATGCGTGTCCGGCAGTGGCAACTTGCCGAGGATGCTGTGCACGTGCTTCTCGACCGTCCCCTCGGTCACCCACAGCGCATGAGCGATCCCGGCGTTCGATCGCCCCTCCGCCATCAGCGAGAGGACCTCGCGCTCACGAGGCGTGATCTCCTCGAGCGGGTCGTCGGCCCGGCGTGCCGCGACGAGCTCCTCGACGAGCGCCGGATCGACGACCGAGCCGCCTTTGACCACCCGCTCGAGCGTCTCCGTGAACTCCTCGACATCGGTCACGCGGCTCTTCAGCAGGTAGCCGCTTCCGCCCCCGCCGGCGAGCAGGTCCATCGCGTGCTCCACCTCGACGTGCGCGGACAGGAGCAGGATCGCGGTCTGCGGAAACTCCTCGCGAATCGTGCGCGCCGCGTCGAGGCCCTCGGTCGTGTGGGTCGGCGGCATGCGGATGTCGATCAGCGCCAGCTGTGGCCGCTGCTCGCGGACGAGGTCGATCAGCTCGGCCCCGTCGCCGCACTGCCCGACGACCTCGAAGCCGGACCGCCCGAGCAGACTCGCGAGCCCTTCGCGGAGAAGAACTTCGTCGTCCGCGACCACGACGCGTGTACCGCTCATCCTCACGCGACTATAACCATCGGCTACGCTCACGGATGTGAGCGCGCTGGGGGGTCTGGTCGGCGCCTCCTCGAGGCAACCGTCGTCACGGCGCCGCGCGGCGGCGTGGTCCCTGGCGGTTGCCGGACCCGCCCTGATCGGACTCGGGTCGAAACCGTTCGTGTCGTCCTTCGGGCTCGCCGGCGGGTTGTTCCTGATGCTGCTGATCCTCGTCGGCGTGGCCGTCGCCGGCGGCGTGCCGCCGGCCCTGGCCGGCGTCGGCACGAGCGTCCTCTCGGGCCTGTACTTCCTGGCTCCCCCTGACGACAGCTTCGCTGCCAGCCGTACCGGCGACGTGATCGCGCTCGTCGCGTTCGTCGTCGTGGGCACCGCGATCGCGATTCTGGTCCGCGAGCTCGCCCGGCTCGCCGAGCAGCAGGCCAGCTCTCAGCGCGTCGAGGCGGCGCTGCGCCGAGTGGCCACGCTCGTCGCGCTCGGGCCCGCGCCTGACGAGCTGTTCACGGCGGTCACCGAGGAGGTGGGCCAGCTGCTTCCGGTCGAGTTCGCGATCATGGGCCGCTACGAGGCCGATCAGACGATCAGCTGCGTCGCGACGTGGGGATCGCCCGTTGAACGGTTTCCCGTCGGCAGCCGGTCGCGCCTCGAGGGAGACAACCTCGTGACGATCGTGCACGAGACCGGCCGCCCGACGCGCGTGGACGGCTTCGAGCACGCCTCCGGCGCCGTCGGCGTCGCGGGCCGCGAGAGCGGCTTCCGCTCGACCGTCGGCACGCCGATCCTGGTCGATGGCCGGCTGTGGGGCGTGATGACCGTCGGCTCCACGCAGCTCGAGCCCACGCTGCCCGCCGGGGCCGAGGCGCGCCTCGCGCAGTTCACCGAGCTGCTGGCGACAGCGGTCGCCAACGCCGAAAGCAGAGCGCGGCTCGCGCGACTGGCGGGGGAGCAGGCAGCGCTACGGCGCGTCGCCACGCTCGTGGCGCGAGGGATGCCCCAGGAGCAGGTGTTCGCGGCGGTCATCGAGGAGGTCGGGCAGCTGCTTCCGGTCGACCTGGCAAGCATGGGCCGCTACGAGCCCGACGGCGCGCTGTGCTTCGTCTCCGCCTGGGGCAGGGCGCACGAGCTCTTCCCGGCGGGGAGCCGGCAGATGCTCGGCGGAAAGAACCTCGGCACGATCGTCTTCGAGACCGGTCGCCCGACCCGCATCGACGGCTACGCCGACATCTCGACGGGGCCGCTCGGCAGCGCCGCGCGCGAGGCCCGCATCGGCTCGGCCGTCGCGACTCCGATCACGGTCGAGGGCCGCGTCTGGGGCGTGATCTCCGCCGGCTCCACGGGCGAGCCCCTGCCGGCCGACACCGAGCTGCGCCTCGCGGACTTCACCGACCTGTTGGCGACCGCGATCGCCAACGCAGAGAGTCGCGCGGAGATCGCTGCCTCGCGTGCCCGGATCGTGGCGGCCGCCGACGACACGCGCCGGCGGATCGAGCGCGACCTGCACGACGGCGCGCAGCAGCGGCTCGTCTCACTCGGTCTCGAGCTGCGCGCGGCGCAGGCTGAGATGCCACCGGCGTTGGGCGGTCTGGAGGATGAGCTCTCGCGCGTCGCCGAGGGACTCGCGGACGTGCAGGAGGAGCTGCGCGAGTTCGCGCGCGGCATCCACCCGGCGATCCTCGCTGAGGGGGGCATCGCGCCCGCGCTGAAGACGCTGGCGCGGCGCAGCACGGTCCCGGTCGAGCTCGACGTCCAGGCGCCGATACGGCTGCAGGAGCGCGTAGAGGTCGCCGCCTACTACGTCGTGTCGGAGGCCTTGACGAATGCCGCGAAGTACGCGCAGGCAGCGGTCGTGCAGGTGACGGTCCGGGCGGACGAGCGGATGCTCCGCCTGCGCGTGTGCGACGACGGCGCAGGCGGCGCCGACCCCAGCCGGGGATCGGGACTGATCGGGTTGAAAGACCGCGTCGAGGCTCTCGGCGGAACGATGACCGTGCACAGCCCGCTCGGGACCGGGACGTCGCTGGAGGTCGAGCTTCCGCTCGAGCCCTGAGAGCAGGGTCCCGGTCTCAACACTTCGACGATCGCCGCGCAGCTGCGGCGCGAACCGAGCTGGCGCGGCGACCGGGCCTGACGTGCCTTACGGCGTCTGCAGGTTGTGCACGGGGAACTCCTTGACGTCGGGCGGGTTCGGGAATCCCCTGTCCCCCAGCCCCTGCAGTCGCGGCATCAGACGCTCCTGGACGAAGCTGTCGAACGCGTCGCGTGACTCCCAGAAGTCGAGCACGCCCCAGCCGCCCTCGACGGGCCCGGCGGAGTGGACGATCATGCCGGCCGGCGGATCGGTGTCGATCTCCATCACACCGTGGGCGGCGTCGTAGTTCTCCTGCGTCCCTCCGCTGAACTTCAGTCTGATGCCGACGGCCATCTCGCGTCCTCCCAGTAGTTCGGATCGACACTACTCCGACCCGGACACGGCCGTCGCGCGAGATGCCCGGCGTCGGGCGCCCGCTGCGGAACGCTCAGGTCGCGCCCGCGGCGACCGGCTCGGCCGGCTGCGCGAGCAGGCTCCGTGCGCAGTCCACGATCGTCTCCTCGACCGGTCGCGGCGACCAGCCGACGCGGCGCCTGGCGTTCTCTAGGGAGTAGGTCGTCTTCTGGCCGAGCTCACCTGCCACGGAGCGGACCGACGGGTCGACCAGCGCCATCGCGCGCACGACGAAGTTGGGGATCTTGCGCGTCGGCACCTTGCTCGCCTGCTCGCCGAGCCGCGCGCGCAGGATCTCGGCGACCTCGGAGAACCACAGGAACGATCCGGCTGCGAGCAACCGCTGTCCGCCCGCCTCGGGCGCGCTCAGCGCCGCGACCTCGAGCGCCGCCACGTCGCGAACGTCGATGAAGCTGAAGCCGAGCCTCGGCAACCCGGGCATCCGTCCCTGGAGCAGCCGCTCGATCGCCTCGAGCGAGTAGGAGCGGCCGCCGCTGAGGATCGGCCCGACGATCGCACCGGGCTGGACCGTCACGAGCCGCTCCTCGGCGCCTTGCTCGCGCATCAGCTCCCAGGCGGCCAGCTCGGCGATCGTCTTCGAGCGCGTGTACGGCGTCAGGCTGCGATCGTCCGGATCGCTCCAATCGGCCTCGGTCAGCTCACGACCGTCCCTGCCCGCATCCGGGCCGCTGTTTCGCACGGCGGCGACGGATGATGTGACGACGACCCGCTGCACGCCGGCCGCGAGGCTGGCACGGAGCACGCGCAGCGTGCCCTCGCGCGCGGGCACGATCAGCTCATCCGGGTCCTTGGGCTGCGCAGCCGGGAACGGCGACGCGACGTGCAGCACGTAGTCGCAGCCCTCGACCGCCTCCGCCCAGCCCTCGTCCTGCGTGAGATCGGCGGCGAGCACCGTCAGCCGATCGCCAGGGTCGAGCTGGGAGCCGACCGCCGCCCGCACCTCCCCTTCGCGCGCGAGGTCCCGGATAGTCGTGCGCACGCTGTAGCCGCGCTGCAGCAGCTCGACGATGCACCATCCGCCGAGAAAGCCCGAACCGCCGGTCACGAGGACCGTCTGCTCGCCGTTCATTGACTCTCCTCCTTCGCAGTCTCTGTGCCGCCGATCCCGGACCGGATCTGGCGGTCGTTCAGGTGGCGCAGGCTACAGGACCCCTCCGCGCAGCCCCCCGCTCGCCGGCGATCAGGCCAGGCGCTCGAGCGCCTGCTCGATCGGGTCCTCGCCGCCGTTGACGTAGAGGATCACGCGGGACGGCCGGCCGCTCTGCAGCAGCTCGTCGAGGACGCCGGCGACGTCGTCTCGCGGGATCTCTCCGTGGAAGGGCTCGCGCGAGATTCGCACTCGCCCACGCCCGGGGTCGTCGGTCAGGCTGCCGGGCCTGACGATCGTCCAGTCTCGGTCGCTGCTCTGGATGGCTGCATCCGCTTCGGCCTTGGCGCGCAGGTAGACGCTGAACACGTCATCCCCGTCCGGGGGGTCCTCCGCGCCGATCGAGCTGATGATCAGGTAGCGCGCCACGTCCGCCATCACCGACGCTTCCAGTGCCTTGACCGCGCCGTCGCGATCGACCGTCAGCTTCCGCTCGGCGCCGCTGCCGGGCCCCGCGCCTGCTGCGAACAGCACGGCGTCGGCCCCGGCGATCACGTTCGCGAGCTCGGCGACTGACGCGTGCTCGATGTCGCTGACGACAGGCTCGCCGCCGAGGGCCCGGATGTCCGCGGCCTGGTCGGGCTCTCGGATCACGCCGACCACGCCGACGCCGCGCGCGACGAGGCGGCCGGTCAGCCGCAGCCCGATCTTTCCGTGCCCTCCGATGATCGCGACGCGCATCCGCCTAACCTAGCTCGCTCGCGCTGATCGGCATGGTGTGCGCAGCATCGCGTCGCTCACGCTATTCGCAGGTGTACTGCGCGGCTTCGCTCGGCGGGGTCGCCTGCTCATCGGCGTCCGGCGGGCGCCTTCCGGCACGGTCGAACACGATGTCGGCCGCCGAGCATCCCTGGCGTGAGGCTTCTCTCTCGACCTCATCCCAGGGGAGTTTCGCCCGTTCGATCCGCCTGCGCTCCCGAATCGATCGGCAGCCGCTCACCACTGCTCTTCCCAATTTCAGCTGCATCGGCAATCCCGACCCTTTCCCCCGCTCGGTACCCGGGCCGATCGGAGGCAAACGACAGGGCGCCCTGGTTCGCGAGGGGAGCCTCAATCGCTGGCCTCGCCCGGGCGCAGGTCGAGCACGCTTCCGCCGAGCAGACCCGCGAGCCGAGCCGCGACGAGTGAGCGGTGGCAGGCCTCGGGGTCGCGCTCGACGCACATCAGCGCCGAGCGTCCCAGCTCGGGCAGCGACGCGGCGATCGTCCCGAGGTCGACGCGGTCGAGGATCTCGGCGAGATAGCGGCGAACGTACTCGCCGGCGAGCTTCTCGCGGTTGCGCTTGCCGACCCCGACACGGGCGTCCTCGGCGTACTGGAGATGGCGCAGCTCGGTGGTCGGCGCCAGCTCGGGCAGGTGGCGGTAGCCGATCCCGGCCTCGCGCAGCGCTCTTTGCAGACGAAGCGAGTTGGCCCATGCGTACTGTGCCCCCCGCACGCCGCGACGCTGGCGCACGTCGAGCACGAGCACGACGTCGGCCCCGCGCAGCGTCGCCAGGAAGCTCTCGGCGGTGGAGCCGTAGACGCCGATCGTGGCGATCTCCCCGCCGTCCGTCTCGGGCGAAGCTCTCATCGCAGGAGAGCTACCCGCCTGCGCGAGCAGCTCCCGGCCGGCGAGGCGACGGCCGCCTATTCGTATGTGAAGCGCGCCGCTTCGCTTGGCGGGCTGACGCTTTCTTTGGAGTTGTAGTTCGTCGGGACGTGCACTTCGACCGGCACGGCCCCGGGCCCGTGCTTGCCTTCGGGGACTTCCGCCGTGCAGACTTCCGTCGAGGAGCAGCTGACGCCCGAGGCGACGCGCCCGTCGACGAAGACGATCGTTCCTCCGGGCGCGAAGCCCGATCCGGTCAGCGTCATCACGGTGCCGCCGGCGAGCGGGCCGCTCCCGGGGCTCACCGAGGTGATCAGCGGGACGTAGGTGAAGTGGGCCACCGGTTTGCACCCGCCCCCGGTGCATTGTTCCGGGCTGAGGCCGAACGGAGTCGTGATCTGGACCGGGACCTTTTCGGCCATGTGCGGCGGCGCGAGGGCGCGGATCTCCTTGTCGCTCACGACTTCGAAGCTTTCCGCGTCGACTTTGCCGAACTGCACGCTGCTCGCGCCGATGAAGCCGGAGCCCGTGAGCGTCACCGTTTCGCCCGCGAAGCCTTTTTCCGGGCCGGCGGCTTCGACGGAAGGGAACTCGGCGAGGAACGTGTACCGGTCAGCCGGGGTGGCTTCGGTAGCGCCCTGCGGCGTAACGACGGTGATGTCGACCGTCTCTTCGACCTGCTCGAGCGGCGCCTGGGCCTTGATCTGCGTCGGCTTGACGAGCGTGAACGGGACGCTGGTCGTGCCGAAGTCGACCTCGGTGGCCCCGTTGAAGTTGACGCCGGTGATCGTGACCGTCGGCTGCAGGTGAGCGCCATGCGAGCTCGGGCTGATCTTGGTCACGGCAGGCTTCTTGGGTAGGTATGTGAACCGGTCCGCCGGAACGGCTTCGCTGGTCGCTTCCGGCGTGCTGACGGTGATGTCCACCGTGCCGGTGCCGGGAGGCGCGACGGCCTTGACCTTTGTCTTCGAGTTGTTGACCTTTTTGAGCGTCACGACCGTGGAGCCGAAGTCGACGGTCGTCACACCGCGCAGGTTTTCGCCGACGATCGAGACCTTGGTGCCCCCGAGACCGGATCCCTGAGTCGGTGAGATCGACAGCACGACCGGGGCGGGCGCCGGCGAGGTGACGAGGGCTGCCGGTGTCAGGTCGCGCAGCTTCAGCTGCGAGGCCCCGGCCGGCACGGCGAGCCCAGCCGCGATCAGCACGCCGATCGTGCCCCCGATCAGCATCAACCTCACGGCTCGCGTCATTGAAGAACCAGTCCGTTGACGAGCGATCGGTCCCCGCGCGCGCTGCTGCATGGTGTCCCCTCCATTGTCGGCGAGGGGCTCCGCGGCTCTCGAGGAGAGCGGCACGTCCGCGGCAGGTCCCTCGCGCCTCCGTTGACGCGGTGATCCTACACCAGCACGTCGTTCGGGTGGGTGAAATATCTCTGATCCCCAGACAGCTTCACCCGTATGCGGTAGGAGCCGGCGCCGCGGATCCTGCACCGAGAGCACCGGCGAGTCCGGACATTCCCGCGAAGGCCCCCAGACGACGAAAGGCCCCGCCGAGGGCGGGGCCTTTCGCTTACTGATGACTGTGTGTTGCTAGTGAGCTTCGACCTTGAACGCCGGCTGTGAGCCTTCGTAGCAGGCGCCCGTCGGGCCGAATGTGTTCAGCGACGCGCTGCTGCCGCAGTACATTTCCGACCAGCCCGAGTTGACGTAGTTGTCTTCGGTCGGGTTGCTGCCGACGGTCGCGCCGCCTTCAGACGGTTCGATCAGGGCGACGTTCAGCGCGTCGTAGTAGCAACCCGCTGAGGTCGACTGGCAGGGCGCCGTGCCAACCGGTTTTTCACCGTAGGCGCTCGTGTTGTACGCAACGCTGACGATCACGTTCGACGGCAGCGGCGCGGCGACTTCCGGGTGGAAGCGGACCGTGAAGGCCATTCCGTGGAAGCATTTTTCGAGTGTTTCAGCGCCCGGTGCTGCGGCGTCGTACCAGGCGCCGTTGGTGCCCGCTTCGGTGCACATCGGGCTGGTGCTCGGGCGGTACGGCATCGCGAAGGTGTGCGTGGCGCTGCCGAGTTTGCTGCCGACGGCTCCACCGCCTCCGACCGCGTAGATGTTCAGCGTCAGCGGCATGTGGAATTTCTTGTTGGTTTTCGGTGTCGCACACGTCGAGCCCACGCTCCAGCTGCCCTGCTGGCAAGCCCACGTGCTCATCGCGACGGTCACAGTCGGGTGCTTGCGGGCCGTGCCGGCCAGTTGCACCTGTCCGCCGTACTCCGCGGTCGAAGTGGCCGCGAAGCCGATCGACGCGAAGTTGCCGGGCAGCGGCGCGACGATGTTGTTGTAGACGACGGTCTTCGCGCTGGCGCTTGCACTGAGTGCGAGCACGCCGACGAGTACCGCGACGATCGCGAGCACGCTGCGCCCACGTCCGGTCATTGCATTCATCTCCATGTCTCCATTCATCCGTGTAGGAGCCCGCGAGCGAACGCCCGGCGGACACCGATGTCTCCAGCTTCCTGCTGGGACGAATACCGGCAGTCCGTTGATCCCCCTCCAGATCCCCTCCAGTGTGGGCCACCGATCCGTGGTGTCCGTCCGCGGCAAGCATATGCGCCGGTGCAGACGGCTGTCAACATCACTGGTCATCCTGCTGACCAATTCGCACCATTCTCGCGGGGCGAGGCGCACCCGCCGGCGCGGGCGTCAGGCGGGTTCGGTGCTGCGCAGGGCGTCTCGCAGAGATGCACCGGTCTGGGGTCCGCGCAAGGTCCTGGCGATCCGCCCCGCCCCGTCCAGGACGAACGCCGTCGGCAGCGCCGTCATCCCGTACTTGTTGCCGACGAGCCCTTCGCCGTCGCGGACCGTCGGGAACGTCCAGCCGAAGCGGCGGATGAAGTCGAGCGCCGACGAGCGCCGGTCGCTCCAGTCGACGCCGACGATTCGCCCGCGGCCTTCACGGCTCCGCGAGAAGGACTCGAGCGCCGGGGCCTCGGTGACGCACGGTCCGCACCAGCTCGCCCAGAAGACGACAACCGACGGGCGACCGGCGGCGCCGGCGAGCAGCTTCGGCAGGGTCACGCCCGCTCCGCTCAGGTGCTCGCCGGGCAGGCCGGGCGCGGGGCGTCCGGGCGCCACCTTCTTGCTCGGCGCGAACCCGAACACGACCAGCGCCGCGACGGCGGCCGCGAGGAGGACCAACCCGAGCGCTCTGCCCCGCCAGCGCATCGCGCCACCTCAGCGTGCTGCCAGCAGCGGCACGTCGTGCGCGATTTCGGCGGGCTTGAAGTCGGCGGCGTAGATCGACAGGCGCTTGCCCGAGCCGGTGACCCCGTAGATCAGCCCCGAGTGATTGATGAACTCGGGCTGCTTGGCGTCGCGTTCAGAGCCGACTCCCCACGCCTTCCAGACCTTCGCAAGCTCGTGGGTGGAGCCGACCAGGTACTGCATGCGGCCGGTCATCTCGTGCCGGGCCAGGAAGGAGGCGATCGCCTTCGGCGTGTCGCCCTTCGAATCGACCGACACGGCGATGATCTCGGCTTTGGAGGCGGTCTTCGTCCCCATCAGGTTCTGGGCGACCCGGAGGTTCGAGGTGATCAGCGGGCAGATGTCCGGACAATGCGTGTAGATGAACGTGACGAGCACCGCCTTGCCCCTGTAGGACGCGAGGTTCACGGGCTGGCCGAGGTAGTTCTTCAGCGTCAGCGGCGGCGCCTGCTGAACCGGGGTCAGCAGGCCGGAGGCCGCGAGCGTCGCCCGCTTGGGCTGCGTCTTCGCCGGCTTGGCGCCTGAGGACCCGCATCCACTGAGCAGCAGCACGGCGCCTGCCACGACCAGCACCAGCAGTGCACCGAGGGCCCGCCGATGTAGAGAACCTTCGCGCTTCACGGGCTCGAACCTATCAGCGTCCGGATCACCGCCGCTGCGGCTGTTGAGCCCCTGCGCGTCGGCAAATTTCGCTGCAACCCTTCCTCTGTAACGCAAATTGCAAAGATTTGTGTTAGCTTGGCCGCCGTTCGTGCCGAGTCCTTCTCCCCAAGGGGATCGGGATCGGGGGACCCAATGCAGCCGAGAGGCTGCGGGGGCGAATCGCCACAAGTGTGGCGTAGCGTAGATGTTTACGCGAGCCCGACAGCTAACCCCGTAGGCGCTCAATGGAATGGAGAAAGGACGCCTCGCATGTCGGGATGCCCGCGTGATCTTGCAGTTCTCGAGCACTGGAACGCCTCGCTCCAGCGCTCTCGTGCTCGTCGTTCCCGCGCAGTTCGCGGACGTAGGAATGTCGTCGCCTTCGCCTCTCGGGCGAACGTCGCCGGGCTGCTGACCCCCCAGCGGGTCACGCTGCGCGACCTCGCCGAAGAGGAGCCTTGGCAGCTGTCGCTGGGCCGCTCCCGCGCCCGCCGCCGCGCCGCCGAGCTGCAGTTCGTGCCGAGCGGCTCGCGCGCCAAGCGCGTCTCCCTGGGCGCCCTGGCGGCTCTGACGGTCGGACCGACGGCGAGCATCGCCAGTGGCGCGAGCGAAGTGAGCCCGACTGAACCGACGACGACGAGCGAACACGTGATCGTCCTGAGCGAAGGCGCCGAAGGGCGCCAGGTGCAGCTGCTGCAGCGTGCCCTCGGCATCGCCGTCGACGGCATGTTCGGGGCCGAAACGCAGGAAGCGGTCGAACAATTCCAGTCGAGCCACGGCCTTGCCGTCGACGGGATCGTCGGCCCGCAGACCAGCGCGGCGCTCGGCGGCGGCTCGGCGACAGCCTCGACCGCCTCGACGGGCGAAGAAGGCACGATCCACAACGCCGTCAACACCGAATCGGGCGAAGGCGGCGACGTGCAGAGGCTCCAGAGCGCCCTGAAGCTGACCGCCGACGGCACCTTCGGGCCGGAAACCGAGGCTGCGGTGCGCCGCCTGCAGGCCCGTCACGGCCTCTCGGTCGACGGCGTCGTCGGGCCGGAAACGTGGGCTCTGCTGGGGATCCACGGTCAGGAAACGCTGACGCCTCCCGCCTCGGCGATGCCGGCACACCATGCTCACCATCACTCCGCGACGGTGGCGGTCGCCAGCAGCTCAGAAGGCGGCGAAGCAACCGGCAGTGCCATCGACCGCCTCCAGAAAGCCCTGAAGATCTCACCCGACGGGGAATTCGGTCCGGAAACGGAGGCGGCCGTGAAGCGTCTGCAGGGCCGCCACGGGCTGACTCCCGACGGCGTCGTCGGCCCGGAAACCTGGGCGCTGCTCGGGATCCAGAGCGAGGGCACGCTGACACCGTCTGCATCGGTCAAAGCAGCAGGCAGCGAAGGCGGCAGCAGCTCGGGGAGCTCCTCGGGCGGCTCGAGCGTCGTCGCACGTGTGATCGCGGCGGGAGACGAAATCGCGACGCGCCCCTACGTGTGGGGCGGCGGCCACGGCTCATTCGTCTCCAACGGCTACGACTGCTCCGGCTCGGTGTCCTACGCCCTCCACGGCGGCGGACTGCTCAGCTCGCCTGAGGACTCGACGTCCCTGGAGTCCTACGGCGAACCTGGTCCCGGCCGCGAAATCACGATCTACGCGAACTCAGGACACGCGTACATGGTGGTCGCCGGCAAACGCTTCGACACGGTCGCGCTGTCTGAAAGCGGCACGCGCTGGTCGGGCAGCATGGCATCCACGGGGGGCTACGTGGCCCGCCACCCCGCCGGCCTCTAGCCGGTCTCGCCTACGCAAGACACGCCGCGGCCGCCGGGCTTCTCCCCGGCGGCCGTCGCATGTCAGCGGCCGCCGCGCTCGCAGGCCATCACCGCCGCCGCCTAGCCTCGGCCCCCAGCGGGGCTGAGAAGAGGAGGCGATGCTCGCACTGGCGCACACATTCACGATCGACGGCCCTGAGGCACGACTTGTCGCGGTGGAGCTCGACGTGCGCAGCGGGCTGCCGGCGTTCACGATCGTCGGCCTCGCCGACACGGCGGTGCGCGAGGCGCGTGAGCGCATCCAGACCGCCGTCCGCAACTCCGGCTTCCAGTGGCCGGCGCGGCGGATCACGGCGAACCTCGCGCCGGGCGACCTGCGCAAGGCCGGTCCGGGACTGGACCTGGCGATCGCCTGCGCGATCCTCGCGGCGACCGGCCAAATCCCCGGCGAGCGTCTCGCGCGGGTCGCGATGTTCGGAGAGCTCGGGCTCGACGGCTCGGTGCGCGCGGCACGGGGAACGCTGGCCGTCGCCGAGGCGGCGCGCCGTTGCGGCCTGCGGGGACTGGCCGTCGCGGCTTCTAGCGCCCGCGAGGCAGCGCTGATCGACGGGCTCACGGTGGCGCCGCTAGACGATCTCGCGGGCGCGGGGCGGCTGCTCTGCGGTGCAGCGCCGGAGCCGCTGCCCGCGCCGGGCGCGGCGGACGTGCGCGAGGCGAGCG
>JAOPZS010000023.1 GCA_025963965.1 Solirubrobacterales bacterium | reverse complement strand
ATCGCGCGGCCGGGCGAGGTGCGCGCCGGCTGGCGGGTGGTCGCTGAGCTGGCGATGCGCCTCGGCCTGGACCTCGACGTGCTCAGCGCCAAGATGGCCTCGCGACAGCTGTTCGACACGGTCCCGTTCTACGACGGGATCACGCTCGAGGAGATCGGCGGGCGCGGCGTGCGCTGGCCCGAGCGCGAGGCGGCGGCGAGCTTCCCGGCCGGGGCGCGGGTCGGCGATCAGCCGCCGAGGCTGAGCGAGCCCGACGGGGACCCGTCGACTGCGCTGCGGGCACGCGAGATCGCGGGCTTCCGCTCGGTGTGGGACGCGCCGGAGGTCGAGCACTCGCCGGCGCTCGAGTTCCTCGCGCCGCGGCGCGAGCTGGTGAGCGGATGATCGCCACGGTCGGCTACTTCGAGCCCTGGTGGATCCAGATCATCAAGGCGATCGTGATCTTTGCCGTCGGCCTGCAGCTCGTGCCGGTCGTGCTGCTCGCCGAGCGCAAGCTGCTCGGCCGCTTCCAGAGCCGCTACGGCCCCAACCGCGTGGGTCCGTACGGGGCGATGCAGCCACTCGCCGACATCCTCAAGCTGCTGACCAAGGAGCAGTTCCGCCCGACGACGTCGATCGGCTTCCTGTTCGCGCTCGCGCCGATCATCTCGATCCTGACGGCCGTCGCGGCCTTCGCGATCATCCCCTTCGGAAACACGCAGGACATCTTCGGGACGAAGGTCGGCCTGTACGGGATCGACGTCTCGATCGGGCCGCTGTACGTGTTCGCGTTCGGCGGCGTCGCCTTCTACGGGATCATGCTCGGCGGCTGGTCCTCCGGCTCGAAGTACTCGTTCCTGGGCGCGATGCGCGGCGCGGCGCAGCTGATCTCCTACGAGGTCTCCCAGGGGCTCGCGCTGGTCGGCGTGGTGATCACCGCGCAGACGCTGTCGCTGACCGGGATCGTCACGGCTCAGAAAGGCATGTGGTACGTCGTGCCCCAGCTGTTCGGCTTTCTGATCTTCCTGGTCGCCAGCTTCGCCGAGACGAACCGCGCGCCGTTCGACCTGACCGAGGCCGACGCCGAGCTGGTGGGCGGCTACAACACCGAGTTCGGCGGCGGGCGCTTTGCCTCGTACTACTTCGCCGAGTACCTGAACGTGATCGTCGTCTCGGGGATCGTCACGACGGTCTTCCTCGGCGGCTGGCTGCTCCCGTTCGGAATCCACCCTCCCGGGTGGGTCGACCCGTTCGTGGTGCTCTTCAAGATGTCGCTGATCACGTTCCTGTTCATCTGGGTGCGGGCGACGCTGCCGCGGCTTCGCTACGACCAGCTGATGAGCTTCGGCTGGAAGGTGCTGCTGCCGCTGGCGACCCTGAACACGCTGATCACGGCGATCGTGGTGGTGGCGACGCACTGATGAGCACCGTCGATGAGAACGCGACCGCGAGCCTGAACGTCAACGCCTGGAGCCCGGGCGAGGACGTGATCGAGGTGCGCCGCACGCCCGCCCCCGGACCGTCGCGCAGCGCCTGGCGGATCTTCGTCGAGACGGTGCGCGGCATGGCGACGACGTTCGGGCGCTTTCGCGAGACACCGGTGACCGTCCAGTACCCGGAGGAGAAGACGCCCGTCTACCCGCGCTTCCGCGGTCGGCACAAGCTCCATCGCTTCGAGGACACCGGTTTGGAGAAGTGCGTCGGGTGCTCGCTGTGCGCGGCCGCCTGCCCGGCGGACTGCATCCGCGTCGTCGCCGCCGAGAACACGCCGGAGAACCGCGTGTCCGCCGGCGAGCGCTACGCGGCGGTCTATGAGATCAACCTCTCGCGCTGCATCTTCTGCGGCTACTGCGAGATCGCCTGCCCGTTCGACGCGATCACGATGGGACACGACTACGAGCTCTCCGACTACGACCGCACCGACCTGATCTTCACGAAGGAGATGCTGCTCGCCGAGCCACTCGAGCGCACGCCGCTGAGGAACGAGGGGGAGTGAGGCTTCGTCGGGTCACGTCATCGATCGCGGGCCGCTGCGCGGCCGGCGATCGCTGCCGTAACACGACTCCGCCGCCGGGGGGGGCCGGGTGAGCGCGGTTCTGTTCTTCATCGCTGCGATCGGCGCGATCACGGGGGCGGTCGGCGTGGTCGTGCTGCGCAACCCGTTCTACAGCGTGCTGGCGCTCGTCGGCCACCTCGTCTCGCTGTCGGTGCTGTTCCTGCTGCTCCGCGCCGAGTTCGTCGCGGCCGTGCAGGTCGTCGTCTATGCGGGAGCCGTGATGGTCCTGTACGTGTTCGTCGTCGCCTACGTCGGCGGGGAGGGAGAGCGCATCGGCGAGCGCCTGCACGGGACGGCCAGCGGCACGGGTGCAGCCCTGCGGCTCGGCGGCGCCGTGCTCGGCGGCGCCGTGCTCGTCGAGCTGCTGATCGCGCTGCTCGGCACGGGCCTGGAGGCGGTCGACTCCTACGGCGCCGGCTACTCCCCCGGCCCTCGCACCTACGGCACCCCGGCCTACATCGGCAAACTGCTGCTGACGCGCTTCCTGCTTGCCTTCGAGGTGGCGTCCTTCCTGCTGCTGATCGCCGCCGTCGGCGCCGTCGTGCTCGCCCGGCGCCGGGGCGGCCTGGGCGAGGAGGACCCCGACGCGGATCGCTTCACGCCGCTCGACCTGCTGCGGCCGCCCGGCAGCGGCACGACGGCCGAGGGCGTCGGGAGGCGAACGGGATGACGATCGGCTGGTACCTGGCGGTCTCGGCGATCGTGTTCTCACTCGGCGCGGTCGGCGTGATGACCCGGCGCAACCCGCTGGTGGTGCTGCTCTGCCTGGAGCTGATGCTGAACGGCGCGAACCTCGCGCTGATCGCCTTCTCGCGGATGTGGGGCAACGGCGACGGGCAGATCCTGGCGCTCGTGGTGATGACCGTCGCCGCCTGCGAGGTCTGCATCGGGCTCGGCATGATCGTCGCGATCTACCGCCGCAAACTGCCGATCGACGTCGACGAGCTGCGAGAGCTACAAGGATGAGAGGGCTCCGGCGTGTCACGTTGTTGCTCGCGGGCCGCCGGCGCGGCCGGCGAGCGACAACGCAACACACCTCCGCTGCCGAGCAGAGGCGGGCCGGGGCTTGACTACTACGGCCTGGGCTTGGCTGGTGCTCGCGTTTCCGCTTGCCGGGACGCTGATCAGCGCGTTCGGCTACCGGCGGCTTCCGGGTAGGTCGGCGGGATGGATCGGGACGGGTGCGATCTTCCTGGCGTTCCTGGCGGCGATCGCGACGCTGATCTCGCTGCAGGGCCACTCGCCGGATCACCGCCAGCTGGTCTCCTCGCTGTGGGAATACGCCTCGACGGCCGGCGTCGACGCCAAGGTGTCGATCCTCGTCGACCCGCTGTCGGTGTTCATGATCCTGATCGTCACGGGCGTCTCGACGCTGATCCACCTCTACTCGATCTCCTACATGGAGGGCGATGAGGGGTTCTGTCGCTACTTCGCCTACCTGAACTTCTTCGTCCTGTCGATGCTGCTGCTCGTGCTGGCGGGCAACTTCTTCCTGCTGATCGTCGGCTGGGCGCTCGTCGGGGCCGCCTCCTACCTGCTGATCTCCTTCTGGTACCGGCGCACGACCGCCACGAGGGCCGGCATCAAGGCGTTCGTGATCAACGTCGTCGGCGACGTCGGGCTCGTGCTCGGCACGTACTTCATCTTCAAGCACACGCACACGCTGGACCTGCTGAAGACGTTCCACGCGACGAGCAACGGCGCCTTCGGACACGGCCGCACCGGCGACGGCGACCTCGTCGCCGGGTGCATCCTGCTGCTCGTCGGTGCCTTCGCGAAGTCGGCGCAGATCCCGCTGCACACGTGGCTGCCGGACGCGATGGAGGGCCCGACGCCGGTCAGCTCCCTGATCCACGCGGCGACGATGGTGACGGCCGGTGTCTACCTGATCGCGCGCATGCACCCCCTGTTCCAGCTCGCACCGTCGGCGCAGGACGTCGGCGCGATCGTAGGCGCGGCGACACTGCTGATCGCCGGCACGATCGGGCTCGCCCAGACGGACATCAAGCGCGTGATCGCCTACTCGACGATGTCGCAGATCGGCTACATGATCATGGGCGTCTCGATCGGCGCCTACGCGGCCGGCCTGTTCCACCTGATGACGCACGCCTTCTTCAAGGCGCTGCTGTTCATGGCGGCCGGCTCGATCATCGGCGCGATGGGTGGCGAGCAGTCGCTGCAGCGGATGGGCGGCTTCCGCAGGGCGCTGCCGTTCACGTACGGCTGCTTCGTGATCGGCGGGCTGGCGCTGTCCGGCATCCCGCCGTTCTCGGGGTTCTTCTCCAAGGATGAGATCCTGCTCGTCGCCGGCGAGCAGGGGGGCTGGCACTGGGCGCTGTACGTGGTCGGCTACGTGGGGGCGTTCCTGACAGCGCTCTACACGTTCCGGCTGATCTTCCGCGCCTTCCACGGCGAGCCGGTCGCCGAGGCGCGCGAGCTCGAAGCCGGCCATCTGCACCACGCCGAGCACCCGACGAACCCGGCGACGGGCGAGCTCGAGGACACCGACGTCGGCTTCCCGGGCCCGCACCACACGACGGCAGAGCGGGCGCTGCCGATGAAGGTGGCGATGAGCGTGCTGGCGGTCGGCGCAGTCGGCGCCGGCCTCGTGCAGATCCCGAAGACGGACTTCGTGATCGACAACTTCCTGAAACCGACGTTCACGGACGCCGCCGCCTACGAAACGCACACGCGCAACGGGCTGCTGTGGCTCGGCCTGGCGCTCGGCACGGTCGTCGGGCTGGCCGGGATCGCACTCGCGTACCGCATCTGGGTGCAGCGCCCGGCGATCGCCGAAGCCGCGCGGGTTCGCTTCAAGCCGGTGTACGAGCTGTTCGTCAACAAGTGGTACTTCGACGAGCTGATCGACGCGCTCGTCATCAAACCGACGGCGGCCGCCGGGCGCTTCGCGAGCGACGTGTTCGAGCGGCGTGTGATCGACGAGACGATCGTCGGCGGCACCACGGGTGTCGTTCGGGCCGGCTCGGCGGCGGTGCGCGCCGTGCAGAGCGGGTTCGTGCGCTACTACGCGGCGATGCTCGTGCTCGGCGTAGCGGGCGTCGGCTTCTACTTCCTGATGCAGAGCTGATCAGGACGATGCCGCCGCTCTCGATACTGCTCTGGCTCCCCGCCGCCTGCGGGCTGCTCGGCGCCCTGCTGCCCGCCGGGGCGGCGCGGATCCCGACGCCGGCGACCGCGCCGGGCGGGAAGGTCAGGCGGCCGTCCAGTCCAGCTGGGATCGTCGCGCTGCTCGGCTCGCTGGCGGCGCTCGGCCTGGCGATCGCCTACATCGCCGACTACAAGGCCGGCGGAGGCCCGCAGCACGTCACCGACACGATGTGGATCTCATCGCTGGGGATCCACTACAAGCTCGCCGTGACGGGCCTGAACGTGATCCTGCTCGGGATGACGACGCTGCTGTTCGCGGCGGCGATCCTCGCCAGCAACGTGCGGGCCGGCGGCCCGCCGGAGCGCCCGCGCCTCTTCTACTTCCAGCTGCTGCTGGCCGAGTCGGCTGTGATCGGGGCTTTCCTGGCCCAGGACCTGATCCTGTTCGTCGCCTTCTTCGACCTGATGCTCATCCCCTTCTACTTCCTGATCGGGACGTGGGGACGCGACCCGGAGGGCTCGACCCGCGTGCGGGCGACGACGAAGCTCGTGATCTACACGCTGGTGGGATCGCTGCTGATGCTCGCCGGAGCGGTCGCGACCGGCGTGCTGAGCGCCCAGCAGGGCGGCGGCCACGTCGACTTCGCGTTCTCGGCGCTCCAGCACATGCCGCTCAGCACGGGCTCGCAGGAGTGGATCTTCCTGATGTTCGCCGCCGCCTTCCTCGTCAAGATGCCGGCCTTCCCGCTGCACGGCTGGATGCCAGACGGCTACCGCGCGATGCCGGTCGAGGTGCTGATGGTCTTCTCGGGCGTGCTCTCGAAGGTCGGCGCGTACGGCTTCCTGGCCGTCGTGCTGCCGCTGTTCCCGCGAGCGGCCGTGCACTTCCAGACGGTGATGCTGCTCGTCGCCCTCGCCTCGATCATCTACGGCTCCGCGCAGGCGTTCACGCAGACCGACGCCCGCCTGATCGCCGGTTACTCCTCGGTAGCGCAGCTCGGCTTCATCACCCTGGGGATCTTCGCGCTGAACTCCCAAGGCGCCCAGGGGGCGCTCCTGCAGATGGTCAACCACGCCCTGGTCGTCGCGCCGCTGCTGTTCATCGTCGCACTGCTCGCCGAACGTGCCGGCGGCTCTGAAGACATCCGCCGGATGGGCGGGATCGCGTTCCGGGCGCCGGTGCTTGCGAGCGTCTTCCTGATCGTCGCGCTGGCGACGCTGGCGATGCCCGGGTCGGGCAACTTCGCCGGCGAGTTCCTGATCCTGCTCGGCGTCTTCAAAGCCAAGCAGGCGATCGCGATCATCGCGTTCGCCGGCGTCGTGATGGCCAGCGTCTACGCCCTGCGCCTGTTCATCCGCGCGATGCACAATCGCGTCGGCCCCGGAGTCACGCCGCGTGAGATGACGGTTCGCGACGGCGCCGTCCTGGTGCCGATCGTCGCCGTGATCCTGTTCTTCGCGCTGTATCCGCAGCTGGCGCTGAAGCGCAGCGAACGGTCGGTGCAGGGGGCCGTGGCTCAGGCGCAGGTGTTGACGACGCCGCGGCACCTGTCGGCAAGGGTCACGGACCTCGACCAGGTTTTCAACGCAACGAGTCAAGAATGACCTTCCTCCTCGCCACCGCCCACCTCAAAGGCCCGCATGTCGACTTCGGCGGGCTCTCCCCGCTGATCGCGCTGCTGGGCGGCGCGGTGATCGTGCTGATGTTCGGCCTGATCGGCTCGCAGTGGGTGCGCGCTCAGCTCGTGCCGGCGCTGAGCCTCGGCGCGCTCGGCGCGGCGCTCGGTCTGACGATCTGGCAGTGGGGCGCGGAGAAGTCGATCGTCTCCGGCGCGCTGCGGATCGACGCGCTGTCGCTGGTGCTCAACCTCGTGCTGATCGCCGGCGGCATCTGCGCGGTGCTGCTGGCCTGGCGCTCGCGAGCAGCCGAAGAAGCCGCTCACGGCGAGTTCCATGCGCTGCTGCTCACGTCGGTAGCAGGCATGTCGCTGCTGGCATCGGCGCAGAACACCGTCGCGCTGTTCGTCGGCCTCGAGCTCCTGTCGATCCCGCTGTACGTCCTGTGCGCCACGGAAATGCGCCGTGAGCACTCGCTCGAGTCCGGGCTGAAGTACCTGATCGTCGGCTCGGTCGGCTCTGCGACGCTGCTGTACGGCCTGGCGATGATCTACGGCGCGACCGGCACTACCGACTTCTCCGGGATCGCTGCGAAGCTGGCCGCGGGCGGCGTCTCCAGCGACGTGTTGACGCTGACCGGCATCGCCCTGTGCGTCGGCGGCCTTTGCTTCAAGGCCTCGATCGCCCCGTTTCACCAGTGGACGCCCGACGTCTACGAGGGCGCACCAACTCCCGTGACGGCGTTCATGGCG
Source organism: Solirubrobacterales bacterium (assembly GCA_025963965.1). Taxonomy (GTDB): domain Bacteria; phylum Actinomycetota; class Thermoleophilia; order Solirubrobacterales; family Solirubrobacteraceae; genus Palsa-744. The sequence continues at coordinate 55,513 of JAOPZS010000023.1, read as the reverse complement.
GTGACCACCAAGGTGGCGGCGTTCGGCGCCTTCCTGCGCTTCTTCGACGTCGCGCTGATCGAAACGCAGTCGAGCTGGGCCCCGGCGTTGGCGGCCCTGGCGACGATCACGATCATCGTCGGCAACGTCGGCGCGCTCGGACAGTCTTCGCTGAAGCGGATGCTCGCCTACTCGTCGGTCGCCCAGGCGGGCTACATGCTGGCCGGCATCGTCGTCGCCACGAAGCTCGGCGCACAGGCGACGGTGCTCTACCTCGTCGTCTACCTGATGATGAACATGGCAGCCTTCGCGACGATCGTCGCACGGGAGCGCGCCACCGGGCAGGGCGACTCGATCGCCTCGCTCGCGGGCCTCGGCCGCGAGCACCCCCTGCTCGCGTGGCCGATGACGCTCGCGATGCTCGGGCTCGCCGGGATCCCGGCGACGGCGGGGCTGATCGGCAAGATCTACCTGATCGAGGCTACCGTCGACGGTGGCTACGCGTGGCTCGGGGTCGTGATCGTCCTCGGCTCGATGATCTCGCTCGGCTACTACCTGCCCGTGATCGCCGCGATGTGGATGCGTGACGCGTCCGCCGCGGGGGCGCTGCCGCGATCCGGCGGCGAGGGCCCGCTGCCGGCGCTGGCAGGAGGCTCCGCTGAGCTGGATGAGCAGGAGCCGCGCGTGCGCGGCCTGCAGCTCGAGGTCGTGCTCGTCGCGGTAGTGGCCGGCGCGGCGACGCTCTTCTTCGGGATCGTGCCGCAACCGCTGTTCGAGCTGGTGCGCCACACCGGGTCGGCGCTCGGGCTGCTCTAGACCGACTGGACGGTGTCACCGATCAGATGCGGTGTGCGCGTTCGTATCTACGAGCCGTAACTACGATCGCGCACGCGCCTCCATCCGCGCCGGCATCCCCCTCCCTCGTAACTACGATCGCGCACGCCCCTGCATCCGCGCGGACATCCCCCTCCCCCGTAACTACGATCGCGCACGTCCCCTGCATCCGCGCGGCAAGTCCCCTCCCTCGTAGCTACAGCCGCCCGGATGCCTCGGCAGCCTGCTCGGCTTCTCCGAGCTGGCGCTCGACGAGGTCGAGGCCCGCGTCCCAGAAGCCGGGGTCGGCGAGGTCGATGCCGACGATCGCTGCCAGCTCCTCGGGGCTTTTCGAACCGCCGGCGGCGAGCAGCTCGAGGTAGCGTGGGACCATCTCGTCGCCGAGCTGCTCGTAGCGCTCGTACACCGACAGCGCGAGCAGCTGCCCGTAGGCGTACGCGTACACGTAGCCGGGGCTGCCGATGAAGTGCGGGATGTAGGACCACCACGTGCGATAGCCCTCGGTGAGCTCGACGGAGTCGCCGAACAGTTCGCTCTGGCTCTCGGCCCACAGCTCGCCGAAGCGATCGACCGACAGCTCGCCCTGCTCGCGGCGGCTGGTGTGGACGAGGTGCTCGAAGCGGTTCATCGCCACCTGCCGAAAGACCGTGGCGATCGTGTCCTCGAGGTTCTCGGCGAGCAGCGCCAGCCGCGACGCAGGGGAGCTGTCTTCGCCGAGCAGTTTCCCGAAGACGATCGTCTCGCCGAACACTGAGGCGGTCTCGGCAAGGGTCAGCGGCGTGTGCTGCTGGAAGACCCCCTGCTTGGCGGCGAGCGCGAAGTGCACGCCGTGACCGAGCTCGTGCGCGAGCGTCAGGACGTCGCGGCGCCTGGACGTGTAGTTGAGCAGCACGTAGGGGAACTCCGACGGCACCGTCCCGGCGCAGAAGGCACCGCCGCGCTTGGCCGGACGCACCGGCGCGTCGATCCTCCGCTCGTCGAAGAAGCGTTTGGCGAGCGTGCCCAGCTCCGGCGAGAAGCTCGAGTAGCAGTCGATCACGATCTCGCGGGCCTGCGCGTAGGGGAAGGAGACCTCGTCCTCGCTGACCGACGCCATGCGGTCGTAGTCGGCGATGCTCTCGAGCCCGAGCAGCCGGGCCTTCAGCCGGTACCAGCGGCGCGGGATCTCATAGCGGCTGCGGACGGCCTCGATCAGCGCCTGCACCGACTCGTCGCTGGCCTCGTTGGCGAGGTTGCGCGCGGAGAGCCAGTGCCCGTAGCCACGCAGGCGGTCTTCGGTCGCCTTGTCTGCGAGCAGCGTGTTGAACAGGAAGGCGCGCGTGCGCAGTCCTGGCGCGAGCGCCTTCGTGACGGCCTCGGCGCTCGTGCGGCGGACCTCGCGGTCGGCCTCCTGCAGGCGGCTCAGCCCGATTTCCAGCGGCACGCGGCGGCTGCCCTCGCCGTCGCTCTTCCCGTCCTGCGCGGGCAGCTCCACCTCGATCACCGAAGTCAGCTCCTCGAACAGCCGTGTCCAGGCGCTCGCCCCGGTGAGCGCCTTCTCGGTGACGATCCGCTCCTCGGGTTCGCTCAGCAGGTGATCGCGATAGCGGCGCACGTTGCGCAGGTGGTGGCGGGCGAAGTCCAGTCCCTCGCCCTCGAGCATCTGCTCGGCGCGCTCGTCCTCAAGCGCCGCCCACTCGAGCTCGAAGAACAGCAGCATCGTCTGGATCTCGGTCTCCTGCTCCTGCACCCACTGCATCAGCGCGCCGTTCGCGGGGTCGGCGGTGTCGGTCGAGAAGCGCAGCGCGGCGTAGTAGCCGGCGCGCCCGACCAGCTCCTGGATCGCGGCGAGGTCTCTCATCGCCGTGGCGAGACCGTCGCTGCCGAGCTCGGCGAGACGGCCGGCATGAGCGTCGGCAAAGGCCTTGGCGCGCTCGCGGCCCTCGCTCATGCGCCGCCGCACGCCCTCCTCCCCCTCACCGGCGACCAGCGGCTCGAGATCCCAGGCGGCCGCCTGCAGCTCCGCGTCGGTCTCGGTGGGGGCCGCCATCGCGGCCAGCTTAGCTACTCGCCGGAGATCGCCCGCAGCATGTCCAGGCGCGCCGCGCGCCGCGCCGGGAGCTGCGCGGCGATCACGCCCGCCAGCGCCGCCACGACCAGCAGCACCGCCAGCGTGCCGACCGGGATCGCCTGCACGAAACCGGAATCGGAGAGGGTCAGGCTCGTCACCAGCACGGCGCCGACCACCCCGATCACGAGCCCCAGCACCCCTCCGATCAGGGCCGTTATCACGGACTCGTAGCGGATCATCTGGCGGATCTGGCGGCGGCTCGTGCCGATCGCGCGCATCATTCCCAGCTCGCGTGTGCGCTCGTAGATCGAGAGGATCAGCGTGTTGACGATCCCGAACAGGGACACGATCACGGACAGTGCGAGCAGCACGTAGATCAGGGTCAGCAGCGTGTTGATCTGCCCTGCCTGGTCGGCCTTGAACTGCGTGGCCGTGCGCGAGCGGGCCTGGGGAAAGGCCGCGGCGAGCAGCCGGTCGACGGCGGGCTGGACCTGCGCGTTGCTCGCCCCGCGGGCGTAGGTGACGAAGTCCAGCGCGTCTTCGCGCTGGCCGAAGGCGGATTTCGCCAGCGACCGGCTGATCGTCAGGTCGCCGAGCAGCCGGGCGTTGTCGGAGGCGATGCCGACGATCTTGACGGTCGTATGGCGATCGGTCGGGGTCAGCAGGGTGATCGTGCTGCCGAGCCTCAGGTGGTGGGAGCTGGCATAGCCTTTGGTGGCGACGGCGCCGGTGTCGCCGAGCAGCCCGAGCGTGGCGTTGGAGCCCTGCTTCCATTCGATCCTGTAGACGGAGCTGAACGTGGCCGGGTCGATCGCCGTGATCGAGGAGTTGTTCGATGAGCCCTTCGCCCGTCCGACGGTGAAGGCGATCGGGGTCACGCTCGCGATTCCCGGCACCGCTCGTAGGCGCTGTGCGACGGCGGCCGGGATCCCCTGTTCGTTGTTGCCCGACTGCGAGTTCTCGATGATCAGGTTTCCCGCGAAGGAGCGGGTGACGGCCTGGTTGATCGTCGCCTTCGTACCGGCAGCGAGCACGGCGACGAACGCCACGAGGGCCAGCCCCACCGTGAGGGCGGCGGCCGTCACCATCGTCCGGCCCGGCTCGCGGATCGAGTTCTCCTCGGCGAGCCTGCCCGTGATGCCGCGCCAGCGCACCAGCGAGCCGATCGCGTGGCCCAGCGCCGGGACGACCCGGTAGCGGCGCGCCGGGCGCTCTTCGCCGCGCCGCAATCGCACGACCAGCCGCGCGGCGCGCAGGACAAGGACGATCACGAGCGCGATCCCCGCTCCGGACGCGCCGACCGCGATCAGGATCCCCACTGCGAGGACTCCCAGCACGAACCTGACGATCAGCGCTTTGCGCGTCGGCAGCGGACGCCGTGGGATCTGCACTCCCTCGCGCATCGCCGCCAGCGGTGGCACGCGCATCGCGCGCAGCGCCGGCGGAAGGCCCGCCAGCACCGTCACGCCGATCCCGACCAGCAGCGATACGACGATCGTGCGGCTCTGAAGAACCGTTCCGTTGTTGGGCAGGTCGGCGCCGAAGGACTTGAACAGCTGGTTGAGGGCGGATGCCACGCCGATCCCGGCGAACAGCCCGAGCACGGCGCCGAGCACCCCCAGCATCAACCCCTCGTAGAGCACAGAGCGCATCAGCTGCACCCGCGAGCCCCCGAGCGTGCGGAGCAGGCCGAATTCGCGGGTGCGCTGCGCGACGGTTATCGAGAAGGTGTTGAAGATGATGAAGGCGCCGACGACGAGAGCGACGTAGGCGAAGACGAGCAGGAACGTGCGCAGGAAGCTGAGGTTGCTTTCAAGGTCTGATGTGTTCTTCTTGGCCTGCTGGGCACCGGTGCGCACGTCGACGTTGCTCGGCAGCTCCAGCCTGATCCTCGCGCGTAGCTGCTGCGCGGTGATCCCCGGCGAGGCGGCCACGTCGATCTGGTCGAAGTGGCCCGGCTCGCCGAGCAGCCGCTGGGCCTCGGCGGGTACGAGCAGCGCCGCTCCGGCGCCGCCGAAGGATTCTCCGCCGCCGAACTTGGTGATCCCGACGATCGTGTAGCGCCCCGTCGCGGCCGACCCGGCGACGATCATCTGCTGGCCGAGGTGCAGGTTGGCGCGTTTCGCAGTGGCCTCGTCGATCGCCAACTCGCTCGAGCTGCGCGGGAATCGCCCCTTGACCGGCTTGAAGGACTCGAACCGCGGCGGGACGGTCGAGGCGATGAAGGCCGGCGCGCCGCCGGTCGTCAGGCGTTTGCCGCGCGTGTCCAGGAACGTGCCCGGCGTGAAGATCGACCCGGACGCCTGCGCGACCCCGGGCGTGGCGCGCACCTTTGCGAGCATCGCTTCGTCGATCGGCGAGGTCTGCGAAAGGACTTCGTTGCCGAGCGTCTGCTTGGGGGTGACGACGACGTCGTGTCCCTTGCTTGCGGTCTGGAAGATCGCGCCGAAGGAGTTGTTGATCGTGTCCGTGAGGATGTACGTCCCGGCCATCAATGCGACGCCGAGGGCCACGGCCACAGCGGTGAGTCCAACGCGGAGCTTGCGCTGCAAGAAGCCGCGCAGCACCAGCCTCAGCATCAGCGCCCGCTCGCCATCAGCCCAGCGCCTTCATGAGATCGAGCGTCTGCTCGGTGCTCACCGCCTCCCCGTCATGGACGATCCGCCCGTCGGCGAGCACCAGCAGCCGATCGGCGAAGGAGGCCGCGTGTGCATCGTGCGTGACCATCACGACGGTCTGCTCGAACTCGTCGACGGCCTGGCGGAGCAGTCCCAGCACGTGGTCGGTCGACTTCGAATCGAGGTTGCCCGACGGCTCGTCGGCGAACACGACCGACGGACGCGAGATCAGCGCGCGTGCGACGGCCACGCGCTGCTGCTGTCCCCCGGAGAGCTCGGCCGGCCGGTGGCTGAGGCGGTCGGCGATCCCCACTGTCTGCACGAGCGTGTCGAACCAGTCCCGGTCGACCCTGCGCCCGGCGATCGACAGCGGCAGCAGGATGTTCTCTTCGGCGTCGAGCACGGGCAGCAGGTTGAACGTCTGGAAGATGAACCCGACATGATCGCGGCGCAGCTCCGTCAGCTCGCGGTCGCCCAGCTGCGTGATCTCGACACCGTCGAGCGTGACCGTCCCCGACGTCGGCTGGTCGAGCCCGGCGAGGATGTGCATCAGCGTGGACTTGCCCGATCCCGACGGCCCCATGATCGCGGCGAAGCGCCGTGCGGGAAACGTGACGGTGATGCCGTCTAGCGCGTCGACTGCGGCCTCGCCCTCGCCGTAGCGGCGGCGCAGCTCCCAAGAGCTGACGAGGCCCCCGCTGACTCTGGGTTCTGTGCCTGCGGCCACTCGCGAGGAGACTAGCGGCACCTCCGCCGGACGCCGGTCCGCTTGGCTCATGGCATATGGCATCTGGGTACGCCGCGCAGCGGGGGCTCTCGGCGAGGGATCAACCGGCCGGTCGGCCAGCCGTCCACATCGCCCGCCCCGGCGCCTAAGATCTGGCGCATGGCGATCAGCGCACGCGCCGAAGCGGCCGGTCCGCGGGTGCGGGGTGCGGGCACGGCCGGCACGAGCTACGGCCCGATGGCCCTGCGCATCGTGATCGCCCTGACGGCGATCGGCGCCGCACTGCGCTTCGGGACGCTGAACGTCCAATCGCTGTGGCTCGACGAGTCGGCCACGATCATCCTCGTCCACCGCAGCTTCGGAGGAATGCTCTCGCATCTCGCCTCGAGCGAGTCGGCGCCCCCCCTCTATTACGTGCTCGCGTGGGCCTGGACGCACGTGTTCGGCACGGGCGCCGTCGGCTTTCGCTCGCTCTCGGCGCTGGCCGGCACGCTGACGATCCCGGTCGTCTACGCCTGCGGGCGCGAGACCTCCGAGCGGGTCGGCCTGTGGGCGGCGGCGCTGGCCACGTTCAGCCCGGCGATGTACTACTACTCCCAGGAGGCGCGCGCCTACGCCCTGCTGGTGCTGTTCAGCGCCGTCGCATTCCTCTGCTGGCAGCGCGCGCTGCGGATCGGCGACGGCCGTAGCCTCGCCTGGTGGGCCCTCGCCTCGGCGCTCGCGCTGCTGACGCACTACTTCGCCGTGTTCCTGTTCCTGCCCGAGGCGCTGATCCTGCTCCGGCGATTCGGGCTGCGCCGCGCCTGGGTGCCGATCGGGGCGGTCGGCGTGGTCGGCGCGGCGCTGATCCCGCTCGCCGCCAGGCAACGCTCGGACGGCAAGGCCAAGTGGATCGAAGAATCCTCGCTGCTGAACCGCATCGCCGAGACCATCAAGCAGTTCCTCGTCGGGCTCTACGGACCGGTCGAGATCGAGACGGCTGCCGTCTCGGGGCTGCTCGGGCTGGCGATCCTGGCGATCGTGCTGAGGCGCACCGACGGCCGCGAGCGCGACCGGGCGCGTGACGCGGCGATCGTGGCGGCCGCCGCGCTGGGCTTGCCGCTGCTGCTCGCGGCGGCCCACGTGATCGACGTGTTCGACGGACGCAACGTGATCGCCGCGTGGATCCCCTACGTGGTCGTGCTCGCGGCCGGGGCCGGGGCGGCCCGGGCCGGGCGCGCGGGAGCGGCGCTCGGCGGGGCGATGTGCGCCGTGGGGATCGGCGTGATCGTCGCAACGAACCTGCTGCCCGGCTATCAGCGCGACGACTGGCGTGCGATCGCAGACGGGCTGCCCACGCCGCTCGCGCCGCGCGTGATCGTCGGCGAACACTATGCAGGTCTGCCGCTGTCGATCTACCTCGGGAAGATGCGCGGGCTGACCAAGGGCACGGTCCTCGCCCGCGAGATCGACTTCGGAGCGCTGCGCGTGCGCCACACTCAGGGCGCCCCCTACCCCCCGTACGTCCAGCGCCGCGCCCCGGCCGGCTTCCACCTCGTCGCCGTCAGGTCAGACGAAGCGTATGCGCTGACGAGATTCGTCTCAGATCGCCCGCGGCGGGTCTCCGCGCAGCAGCTGCTGCGCCTGAGCGGAGACCTCAACGGCGAAGTGCTGCTCGCGCGGTAGCACAGCCGCCCGGCGTCCTACAGGAACTCGGCCAGGGCGCTCGTGTCCAGGCCCGGGATGCCCGTCGCGCGGACGACCCGCTCGGCGACCTTCCGCCACGTCATCAGCTCGGCGTTGGCGCGGGCCAGCTGACCGAGCTCACGCGCACGGTCGGGCTCGCCGAGCGCCAGCATCGCGTCGAGGATCTGCTCGGCGCTGCGCGGGTCGACGACGATCCCGCCGGCGCCGACCATCGTCGCGGCGCCGCCGTCGGTCGTGCCGATCGAAGGGATCCCGGCGCCGCCGGCCTCGGCGTAGACGATGCCCGCAGGTTCGTGCAGGGACGGCATCACGAAAGCGGTGGCGCGCGCGTAGAGCGTCGCGAGGCGCCGGCGAGCGCCGTCCTCGATCAGCGACAGGTGCCCGTGGGCGGCGACGCCGGGCTGCTCGATCGGCGGATGGCCTCCGACGACGTCGAGCGTCGCCTGCGGATGGCGCTCACGCACGCGCGCGAACGCGTCGAGCACGCCGGCGCCGTTCTTGCGCTGCCAGTCGACGCCGACGAACAGGTAGCGCGGCGTGCTCCAGTCGCGTGCGGCGGGCGCGGGCACGTCGTGGTTGCGGCCCATCCCGACCGTGAAGACTCGCTCGGGTGGGATGCCGTAGTCGGCGACGATGCTCTCGGCCACCCAGTGCGTCGAGCAGCAGCAGGCCACGGCCGACTCGTAGATCCGGCGCTGGCGCGCGGCGTAGCGTTCGACGTCGCGCTCGGTGAACCCCCGCAGATGCCCCCAGGGGTAGCTGCGCCAGGCCTGCAGGACCGTCGAGTCCTCGAAGCTGACGATGCGGCTGCCCGCCGGCAGCAGCATGTCGCTGGCGCGCTGCACGATCGCATCGAACGGTCCCGCCGCGGACACGTCGCGGCGCATCCGCAGCGTGCGCGCGGCAACCGTCGGGCGGCCGAGCTTGGCAGCGCCGTGGACGCGCGAGGCGCCCGCTCGGAGATCGCGCAGATCAGCCGGGCGCAGTCGCGTCGCGGCGCTCGCGAGGTGGGCGAGGCGGCCGGTGCGCGGCGCCAGCAGCCCGCTCAGCGGCACCACCTCGGCGACGACCTCGCGCAGCGCCCCCAGCAACCCGGCCGAGACGCCTGAGCCGGTGCTCGGCTCACTCGGATCGATCGAGTCGGCGAGGCCGATCCGGAGAGAGGCCGGAGACCTGCGAGGGCTCCCGGCGATCATCTCCTGGGGCTGCATCCAGGGCAATCTAGAAGGCGCCGCGCAAACAGGCGCCGCTTCGCCCCTGGCGCGCGGGCGCTGCTGAAGGCGCGCGGCCGGCGCCCCCCGAGCCGTATCCGGCCGGGGGGCGCTCCGCCCGCTCTCGCTCACAGAGCGAGCAGTTCCTGAACGGCGGTGGTGAAGGCGCCCTTCGGCTGGCCTTCGTGCTGGAGCAGCCCGAAGTACGCCTCGCGGTCTTTGCTGACCCCGGCCGGCAGCTGATCGCGTACCTGGTAGATCAGGAACAGGCCGAGGCGGCTGCCGATCAGGCCTTTGATTTCGCTGACGTTCTTGCGCAGCACTTCGCCCGCTTCTGCGTAGCTCATGCACGGGTTCAGACCGTAGTTGTCGTTGACGCAGCTCGCGCCGTCGGTGGAGATCCCCCACTCGGTGATGTCGATCGGGAGGTTCGACGGTGCGCCGTGGGCGGCGGCCTGTTTGATGAGCCCTTCGACCTTCGAGCGCCAGCCGCTGCCGTACGGGTGGCTGATCCAGCCCGTGATGTAGCTGCCGAGGTTCGGGACCGCCGAGAACATGCCGTTCATCCAGTCGCCGGTCCAGTCTTCAGAGACCGCGAGCAGGCCCACGTTGACCCCGGTGCCGGAGATCGCGGTGGCCGCTTCCTTCAGGCGCAGCGCGTAGTTTTTGGCGCGTTCCTGGTAGGAGGGGTCGCCGGCGTTGTCGTGGTACTGGTAGCCGGCGGAGGTCTCGTTGCCGAACTCGATCGTCTGGATCGCGAGCCTGCCGTCGGTCCGTTTCGCCCAGAACGTTCCGCCGGGGCCGAACATCTTCGCCCATCCGGCGAGGTTCTGCGCTTCGGCGGGCGTCGGGACTTTGCCGTAGAAGCCGGCCAGCGGCGCGACGCGGATGCCCCTCGCGGCGTAGTTGGCGACGGTCGATTCGAGCGCCGACGCGGGGGCGCCGATCGGCATCTCGATCCGCACGATCTTCGCGCCGAGGAACGTGGCGCCGACGTAGTCCTGCGCGTTCGTCCCGGAGTTGATGCCGGGCTGGAACCCCGTGCTCGCGCCGACGCCGACCGACGGGCCGCTCGGCGGCGGTTCGGTCGGGGCGGCCGGGTAGGTGATCGTCACGTTCGGCGCCCAGGCGCTGCCGGCGATGGCAGTCCTGATGCTGTACGAGACGGTCTTGCCGGGCACGGCCGGAGGCGTGTAGGAGGTTCCGCTGACCGACGTGAAGGCTTCGCCCTGGCCGGGCACCTGCGTCATCAGCACGTAGCTCGAGACGCCGGCGACGAGGTTCCAGGTGAGCGCCTGGCCGGAGGCCCGCAGCTCGGGCGCCGCCCTCAGGTTCAGGCCTTCGGTGCCACCGGCCGGAGGTGTCGGAGTCGGCGTCGGAGCGGGCGGCGCCGGCGGGTAGGTGACCTTGACCGGGTTCGACCAGTGCGAGGAGTGCACGGCAGTGCGGATCAGGTACGTGACGGTCACACCCGGCACCGGCGGAGGTGTTGCCGACGTTCCGTGGACGACCGAGTAGCGGTTGCCCTGACCGGGGACCTCGGCGACGAGGACGTAGCCCCTGACGCGGGGCACGGACGTCCAGTTGAGCTTGTAGCCGGACGCCTTCAGCGCCGGGGTGCGGCTGTAGAAGGAGCTGTAGGCACCGCGACGACCTGTGGCCGCGGCACGTGCTGCGAGAGCGCGCTGAGCCAGCGTGAAGGCGTGTCCGGCGCTCTGCACCGCGCTGCGGCTGCCCGTGCAGGCACCGGCGCGGCCGCCGGACTTGCGCAGGCACGCGTGCAGGCCACGTGCCTGGGCGACGAGCCGGTGGTCGGCGCGGGCGCTGCGGGCCGCTGCGGCCTTCAGCGCGGCGGGGACTGCGACGGTGCGGTGAGCGTTGCGGTGGATCTTGCGGTGGACCGCGGCGCCGGCGCTCGGAGAGAAGGCGAGCGAAAGCATGAGCAGGCCGAGAAACATGGCCAGTTGACGAGCCGGTCCCCGGAGGGAACTTGTGAGCATTGGTGCCTCCTTCGGTGGCTGGGCTGTCTCCGTGGGAGACCCCTGGCTTTGCGAACTCGTCTCGCGACGAGGGTGCCTTTGTCGGGAGCACTCGGGTGAGCAGACGGACAGAGTCCGGCTCGCCCCCGTGAACCCGGTGAGCTTGAGCTATGACGACCTATCGCAAGGCCGCGCGCGCTGCATTAGCCGGCGCCCCGGCCACTGGACGCTCGATGGACACCAGAGCCGTGACTAGGCTCCTGGCGTCAATGCGCGCGGGCGAAATGGGGCCCGAGCGGCTTCTGGACGTGCGTCCGAGTGACAGTCCAGAACGGTCGGCCCCGGCCGGTCCAGGCGCGGGGAGGCCCGTCCAAGCGCCGGACGGACCCGGCGGGCCCGCCTCTAGCTTTCCTCGGCCTGCATCTCCTTGACCTTCCCCTCGAGCTGGCCCATCACGGCCGGGTCGCGGAGCGTGGTCACGTCTCCCAGAGTCCTTCCCTCGGCGATGTCGCGCAGCAGGCGGCGCATGATCTTGCCGGAGCGGGTCTTAGGCAGGTCATCGGCCCAGATGATGCGGCGCGGACGTGCGAACTTGCCGATCCGAGTGGCGACGGTCTCGCGGATGCCCTCGACGGTCTGCTCGTCTCCTGCGAGGTCCCCCTGCAGGGTCACGAAGGCGACAATCGCCTGGCCGGTGTCCTCGTCGTGCTGTCCGATCACTGCGGCCTCGGCGACATCGACGTGGGCGACGATCGCCGACTCGACCTCGGCCGTGGAGAGCCGGTGCCCCGAGACGTTCACCACGTCGTCGATCCGCCCGATCACCCAGATGTAGCCGTCCGCGTCCACACGTGCCGCGTCGCCGACCAGGTAGGTCTCGGGGCCGAAGCGCTTGAAATAGGTCTCGACGAACCGCTCCTCCTCCTTGTACAGCGTCCGCAGCATCGACGGCCACGGCCGGGTCAGCACGAGCAGTCCCTGGCCCTCGGAGATCGGCTCGCCGGTCGACTCGTCGCGGACCTCGGCGAACACGCCAGGAAACGGCCTGGTCGCCGATCCGGGCTTGGTCTCGGTGATCCCGGGCAGCGGCGTGATCATGATCGCCCCGGTCTCGGTCTGCCACCACGTGTCGACGATCGGGCAGCGTTCGCCGCCGATCACCTTGTGGTACCAGAGCCACGCCTTCGGGTTGATCGGCTCGCCGACCGAGCCGAGCAGCCGCAGGCTGGACAGGTCGTGTTTTTCGGGCCACTTGGCGCCCCACTTGATGCACGCCCTGATCGCCGTCGGGGCGCAGTAGAAGATCGTGACGCCGTAGCGCTCGACGATCTCCCACCAGATGTCCTTCTCGGGGTAGTCGGGCGCCCCCTCCCACATCACCGATGTCGCGCCGTTGCAGAGCGGGCCGTAGACGATGTAGGAGTGACCCGTGACCCATCCGACGTCGGCGGCGCACCAGTACACGTCGCTCTCGGGCTTCAGGTCGAAGACGTAGCGGTGAGTGGCGGCGACGCCCGTCAGGTAGCCGCCGGTCGTGTGCAGGATCCCCTTCGGCTTCGCCGTCGAGCCGGAGGTGTAGAGGATGTAGAGGGGATGCTCCGCGTCGAGCGGCTCGGCGGGGCAGTCGGGATCGGCGGCGGCAACGATCTCGTCATAGAAGACGTCGCGGCCCTGGCGCATCGGGCAGTCCAGCCCCTTGCTGCGCACCACGACGATCCGCTCGAGCGTGTCTAGGTCGCCCATCACCTCATCGACGCGCTGCTTGACCGGAGCAGTCTGGCCCTTGCGCGCGGCGCCGTCGACGGTGATCAGGGCCTTCGCCTCGGAGAACTCCATGCGCTCGCGCACGGCCTCCGCGGAGAACCCGCCGAACACCACGTTGTGGGGGGCGCCGATCCGCGCGCAGGCGAGCATCGCGATCACGACCTCGGGGATCATCGGCAGATAGATGCCGACGACGTCGCCCTTGCCGACCCCCTGGTCCTTCAGCGCGTTGGCGAAGCGCTGCACGTCGGCGAGCAGCTCGGCGTACGTGATGTCGCGCTCCTCGCCGTCCTCACCGCGCCAGTGGAACGCGACGCGCTCGCCGCGGCCGTCCTCGACGTGACGGTCGAGGCAGTTGTAGGAGACGTTCAGCGTGCCGCCGGTGAACCACTTGTAGAACGGCGGGTTGGAGTCGTCGAGCACCTGCTCCCACGGGCTGAACCAGTGCAGGCGCTCGGCCTGCTCGACCCACCAGGCCTGCGGATCGGCGGCGGCCCGCTCGTAGACCTCCGCGTCTTTCAGGAGGGCGTGCTCGCGGAACTCCTCCGGAGGAGGGAACCGCTCCACCTCGAGCAGGTCTGCGAGCTCCCTGTCGAGCCCGTCGCCGCCGGTCTCCTCGGCAATGTCGCCCATCACCGCGACTCTACAGCGACCGGCTCGCTACGGGCGCGGGCGACGTTCAGCGGCACCACCGGCAGGATCGTCCGAGCGAAGGTCGAGTTGACCACTGCGGCGAATGACGCATACCAGGCCGCCGCCGCCGTCGCGATGCCGATGTAGCCGCCCCAGTGAGTGACCGTTTCGTGAGCTCCGCTCGCGCCGATCGCGAGCAGGGCGAAAGTCGCCGCGAGCAGCACGAAGACGAGCAGCACGGCGCCGCTCACGCGCAGCGCGGCTACGGCCATGTACGTCGTGAAGATCGCCCATGCCCAGAGGTAGAGACCGACTGCGTGACCGGCGTTGCCGCCGATGTCCTTCGCGTAGAAGACGTTGAGCGCCCAGAAGGAGATCCAGAACGCGCCGAAGGAAGAGAACGCGACTGCGCCGAAGGTGTTGCCGGTGCGGAACTCCCACATGCCGGCGAGCAGCTGCACGATCCCGCCATAGGCGAGCGCCAGGCCGAGGACGACCGGAACGCCCCTGGCGTCGACGAGGTTCGCGTTGAACATCGAGAGCACGAACGTCGTCATCGCGAACGCGGCCAACCCCAGTGGGCCGGGGTCGGCCGGTTTGAAGCCGCCGACATGCGCCAGTTCCGAGGTCTGGCCTCGCGTCGGATCCCGTTGGATAGGAGCACTTGCCATTGCCGCCTCCTTCGATAGCCATGCGAGCGAGGCTCAGGCCACCAGCCGTCCTCCCTCGTTCCCTAGCGGCTACCTACCCAACGCCAATCCGCCCAATCGGAACGCGGCGCGGCTTGCAGGTCAGACTGCTGACAGACGGGACGGCGGGGCGCGACCGTCCGCGACCCGGCCGCGTCAGCCGCGGGCGCCGCCCTTGCGGCGGCGCTTTCGCGACGTGCCTGTCTGCTGCGGCTTCGCTGCGGGGGCGACGTCGCCGACCCTGGCGGCCGCGGGAACCGGTTCGCCTTTGGACCGGGCCGAGCGTTCAGCCTGCATCTGCGCGCGGGTCGGCCACGGACGGGCCTCGCCGGCCTCCCATGCGGGCGGGTCGCCGTTCATCCAGCGCCCGGCGAGCAGGATTCCCATCATCACGAGCCAGAAGGCCGGGATCAGCTGCAGGGTTGCACCGACGTTCGGGAGCAGGATCAGCAGGCCGCTGAACATGCCGAGGATCGCCATCCAGCGCGGTAGCAGCCCGGAGCGCATGGAGTTCAGCAGCACGACGATCATGCCGACGACGAGCGACAGGCCGGCGAGCAGCGACAGATAGGCGACGACCTGGTTGGGCGTGCCCTTCGTCAGGGCGTTGTCGACCGCGTTGCGGGTGAAGTCGTGCCCGACGGAGAAGTTGTGCGTCTCGATCGCATAGACGATCTCGTGCGCGATGCTCGCGAGCGCCACCGCGATGCCGCCGCCCAGCACGAGCAGGCGAGCCGGACGCCAGATCGTCGGCCGCCGGAAGGCGGCGGCGTTGAAGAGCAGCAGCAGGATCAGCGTCAACGCACCGATCGCGATCGCGGCGAGGATGCTCCCGGCGATCAGCGGGAAGGCGTGGTGCGAGATGAATTTGACCTCGTCGGTGCGCGGGCTCACCGCCGGGTTGGCTTCGCCTGAGATCGCCGGCCCGAGCCCCTGCAACGGCCCGACGGTGGGCAGCCCGTTGAGCGTCGAGGTGATGATGATCGCGCTCAGCAGGTACAGGAAGCCGCCGGCGAACGCCGGGACTGCGAGGCGCGTGCGCCTGTTCAGCTCCCAGGCGGTCTGCTTGCGGATATCGGGGTCGCTGGGCATCGAGCAGGGCAGTCTATGATCTGAGCATGGAAGGCGGCGGGCTCGGAGACATGTTCGGTGATCCCGAGGAGCTGCAGCGCCGCCTCGCCGAGTTCGCGGAGCAGATGCAGGGCAGCCAGCGCCTGGCCTGGGCGGACAACGCGATCAAGCTCGCCGTCGACATGACGGTCGCAGCGGTCGGGCGCATCAACGTCCAGGGCAACGCCGAGGCTCAGGCGGAGCAGATCCGCACGGTCATCGCACGCGTCTTCCCCGAGGCGGTCGCGCTGGTGCGTGAGGCCCGCGAGGGCCTTCAGTAGCGCGAGCCGGCTCGCCGTTCGCGACGGCGGCGCGCCCGCGCCTCGCGTTCGCTCTCCTCATCGGGCGGCGGGCGCTCCTGGGCGAAGTCGACTTGACCGCCGCGCTCGTCGGCCTTCTCGGCCTGCTGGGAGGCGCGCCCTGCGGCGATCACCTCCTTGAAGGAGCGAAAGCGGAAGATGAACACGACAGCGGCGAGACCGACCAGCGCCGTGAATGCCGCGATCGCGATCTGCTGGCCGACGGAGTAGGCGGCCACCACCGACGTGGTGGCCTTGTGCGAGAAGACCTTGACGAGCAGCGCCTGCTGGACGCCGGCACCACCGGGCGTGAACGGCACGGCCCCGGCCACCTGGTTGACGCCGAACACGAGCAGCACGTTCTGCACGGAGCCGCCGACGCGGAAGGCGTCCAGCAGGAACCAGAACGCCGCGAAGCGGCACAGCCACGCGACGACCTGCAATGCGGCGACCTCACGCAGATAGCGGCGTTTGTCGCTGAGGATCGCGACGCCCTGGCGCACGCGCAGCCAGAACGCGCGGGCCCTCGTCGAGAGCAGGGCGAAGGCGACCAGCCCGGCGACGGCGAGGGCTGTGATCAGGAACAACGTGAGGCGAAAGTGGGCGAAGAAGAACGAGATGTCGAACGAGCTGAGCTTCGAGAGGTCGGGCGGCTTCGGGAAGACGCCCTGGCTGAACGCGTAGATCAGGACGAACACGCCGACGGTGGCATCGAAGATCGACTCCACGAAGAAGGCGGCTGCGACGGTCGGGTAGCGCGAGCCGGGGATCGAGGAGCGCGTCAGGAATAACTTTATGACGTCGCCGCCGCGGGCCGGCACGACGTTGTTGAACCCGACGGCCGCGAAGTAGGCGCCCCACACCCGCCGCCACTGGAACGTGGCGGCAGGGTAGGCGGCGCGCAGGCTGTTGAAGAAGGCACGCGAGCGGATCGTCAGGTTCGCTCCGAAGAACAGCAGACCGATCAGCAGCGCCGGCCAGTGCACGGCGGCGAGATCCGAGAAGAACTGCCCGACGGCGTCGAAGAACGTGTTGAGGCTCTGGCCGATCGAGGTCGAAACCGGCAGGGAGGGCACGGACCCAATTTACGGGAGCCCACCCCGGGCGCCGCCGTCGGCGCATATCGGCGCAGATCTGCGTGGCCGGCTAGGCGCTCGAGGCGAGCAGCGCGAGGGCGATCGCGACCGGTGCGAGCAGCAGGCCCTGCTTGGAGTAGGTGAGCGCGGAGGGGGTCGCGCCGGCGGCACGCGCGGCACGCCACCAAAGCAGCACCGCGAGCGACCCGGTGACGGCGAGATTCGGGCCGACGTTGAGACCGATCAGCAGCGCCTGCGCCTGCAGGTGACCGGTCGAGGAGAGCAAGACGGCGGACGGCAGGTTGTTGATGAGCACCGTCGAGAGGGCGGCGACGCCCGCCGTCGCGGGGGCGCCCGCGTCGTGCAGCCAGCCGAGGGACACGGCTCCCGAACGTGCGAGCACGCCGAGAGCGACCGACAGGGCGAACAGGACGAGCAGCGTCGGCGCTCCGAGCGCGGCGAGCGCGCGGCGGGGGTCGAGGCGGCCGCGGGCGGCGCTCCAGGCAAGCAGCACGACGGCCAGGCCGAGGACGGGCAGCGCGGGATCCTGGAGCGCGACGATCAGCGCCGCCGCGAGGACGGCGCCGATCAGCCCGGGGCCGACGCGGATCGGCTGCGGCGGCTCGAGGGCGGGCGGGGCCGCGTGCGCGGCGAGGGCGCGGCGGTGGATCAAGAGCAGCCCGACGGCGGTCGCGAGCACCGCGGCGCCGGCCGCGGGCAGCATCGTCGTCAGGAACGATCCGCCGCTGCGGTGAGCACCGGCGAGCACGAGCAGGTTCGTGAGGTTCGAGCCGGGCAGGAACAGCGACGAGGCATTGGCCATGAAGATCGCCCCGTAGAGGAACGGGGACGGGTCCAGGCGCCGCCGCTCGGCGACACCGAGCAGCACGGGCGTGAGGAACACGACGGCCGTGTCGAGGTTGAGCAGGGCGGTGACGAGCGCGACC
Organism: Solirubrobacterales bacterium; assembly: GCA_025963965.1. Lineage (GTDB taxonomy): Bacteria > Actinomycetota > Thermoleophilia > Solirubrobacterales > Solirubrobacteraceae > Palsa-744. The sequence continues at coordinate 37,911 of JAOPZS010000023.1, read as the reverse complement.
AGGGCGAGGCACGCCAGTAGGGTCGCGACGGCTTCGCCCGGCACGCGCACCAGCCGCGACGCGGCGGCGTCGAACAGCCCGTCGCGGCCGGCCAGCTGACCGAGCAGCAGCAATCCGGCGACGAGCACGAACGGCGGCCAGGACTGCCCGAGCGCGGCCCGCACGTGGGCTGCCGCGAGCACCACCGGCTCAGGCGAGATCGCCGGGGGTGCGCCGGAGCAGCTGCACGGCCAGCAGCGAGCAGGCGAGCACGGCGGCGATCAGGGCCAGCAGGATCGCCTCGCCGCCGGGCCAGCTGACGCCTGCCCCCTCGGCGAACCAGAAGATGCCGAACGCGCTGAGCAGAACCCCGACGGCGTACTTCATCAAGTTCTCAGGCACTCTTGCAAGCGGCCTGCGGACAGCCACGCCGGCGAGCAGCACAGTGAGCACCGCCACGCCCGCGGCTGCCGCGGCGAGCCCGGTGCGGTGGTGGTCGGCGCCGAAGGTGACGACGATCAGCGCCACCTCGAGGCCCTCGAGCAGCACGCCTTTGGCGGCGATCGAGAACGCGTACGGATCCCACTCCCCGGCGGGGCGCTCCGCGGTGTGGGCAGCATCGAGCTCCTCGCGGAAGGCAGCGTCCTCGTCGCGCAGCGCCTTGCGGCCTGCCTGACGCAGGACGGCCTTTCGCAACCATTGCGCTCCGAACAGGAGCAGCAGCGCGCCGATGATGAGACGCAGCGCATCCACCGGCAGGGCGCTGAGCCCCGCGCCGAGCGCGGCGATGACCACCGCGAGCGCCACGAGCGCGGCGCCGACGCCGGCCAGCGCCGAGCGCCAGCTGCGCGTCGACCCGACGGCGAGCACGATCGTCAGCGCCTCGACACACTCGACGGCGCTGGCGAGGAAGACCGAGACGGCGAGCCCGAGCTCGGCTCCGTTCATCGCCTGAATCTAGCGGTGCGAACAGGAGGACGGCGGATGCGATAGAACCACGCAATGGCCTCCTCCGCGAGAGCCCGCCGCCCCAGGCAGCTGACGGTGGCCGTCACCGGGCCGACAGGCGAGATCGGCCGAGCCGTGGTCGCGGCGCTCGAGCGCTCGCGCGAGGTCGGTCAGATCCTGGGCATGGCACGGCGCCCGTTCGACCCGCGCGAGCGCGGCTGGAAGAAGGTCGTCTACCGGCGCGGCGACGTGCTCGACCGTCGCAAGGTCGTGCGCCTGATCGAGGAGGCCGACGTCGTGGTCCACCTCGCCTTCATGATCATGGGTAGCGCGAAGGCGAGCCGGCGAGTCAACCTCGACGGCTCGCGCAACGTGTTCGAAGCCGCCGTCCAGGCGGGTGTCAAACGGCTCGTGTACGCCTCGTCTGTCGCCGCCTACGGCTTCCACAAGGACAATCCCCAGCCGCTGACCGAGGACGTCGCGGCGCGCGGCACCTCTGCGCACTACTACTCCGCACAGAAGGCCGAGGTCGAGGAACTGCTGGCCGATGCGCTGCACGGCTCGCGCACGAAGGCGTACGTGTTCCGGCCGTGCATCGTGGCCGGCCCGCAGGCGCCACTGCTGATCGACAGCCTCCCCTACACGCAGGTCTCCGGGCGGCTGCCGGGTCCGGTACTGAGCCTGCTCGAAGGGGTGCCGATGCTGCGACCTGTCCTGCCGGACCCTGGCGTTCCGTTCCAGCTGGTCCACCACGACGACGTCGCCTCGGCGATGCGCGCCGGCGTCGTCGGCCGCGGGCGACCGGGCATCTACAACCTCGCCGCCCCAGGCGAGCTGACCGTGAGACAGCTCGCCGATGAGCTCGGCTGGTACTCGATTCCGCTCCCCGAGCTGGCCGTCGACGCCGCCGCCGAGATGGTCTCACGGCTCGGCTTCCTGCCGGCCCAGGCGCAGTGGATCGCGGCCTTCCGCGAGCCGGTGATCATGAGCGCGGCGAAGGCCCGCAAAGAGCTCGGCTGGCGCCCTCGCCACAACGCGCTCGAGACGCTGCGGGAGACGATCGCAGCGACACGCATGGACTCGATCATCCGCTGAGCGAGTAGGCTCCGGCCAGTCGGGCTCCGATGAGGGTCCGCATCCCGGCGGTCATGCCGCCGCCGATCCGGAGGGGGAGGGGCAATCGGATGAGTCGCGCTCGCAGGGGGTTGGGTCTGTCTGCACTCGTATGCGGCCTGCTGGTCGCCATCTCGGCGGTGCCGGCGGGAGCCGGCGGCGCGCCACGCGGCTTGGGAGCGCTCGACGCGGTGACGGTGGAAACCTCGCTCGGACCGGTCACCTGCCGGATCGACCCCGCGCACGAACCGGCGCCGCAGGACGTAACGACGGTCACGCATGGCAGCCGCATGAGGGTCTCGATCCTCGACACCGGGGCGCTGCTCTGTGACACGACGCTCGGAGAAGTAGAGGTCAGCGGCGCCAACCTGCCGTGGCACCTCGTGATCGACACGGCCGGGCACACGGCCATCGTGCACGGCTCGCCGAGACTCGCCTTGCAGGCACAGCTCGTCGCGCTGCCGGGCGTGCACTGCCTGTACCAGGCCGGGCACACCGCGGCGACGCTCGTCCAGCAACAGCCCCTGACGGTCGCGTTGAGCGTCGCCCGGATCAAGCTGAACAAGCGGATGAGCAATGCGCTCTGCCCGACGTTCGGCCCTGTCTCGGTCTCGCTGACGCTCCCCTGAGGCCGGGGCGCCAGCCGGCGGGACCACCGGCGCACGCTTCCGTATCGGCCTCCTGCGCGGCTCGCGGCCACGGCCCGTAGGCTGTGCCGTCCGTGGCCGCCCCCGATGACCCAGCGAAGCGCCCCTCCTCGGCGGGGGTGGCGATCGTCACCGACAGCACGACGTATCTGCCGGCTCGGCTGATCGAGCGCTTTCAGGTGAATGTCGTGAGCCTGTACGTCGGCTGGGAGGGCGATCTGAGACCGGAGCACAGCTACCGCGACCTCGACGCCTTCTACGCGCGCCTGCATGAGTCGGCGGTCCTGCCGACGACCTCGCAGCCCTCGATCGGAGACTTCCTGGATGTGTACCGGCCGCTCGTCGAGGCGGGCCGCGACGTGCTCTCGATCCACATCGCGGCGGGTCTCTCTGGCACATGCCAGAGCGCACGCGAAGCGGCTGCGATCCTCCTCGCTGAGGGGACGCCGGGAGAAGTCACTGTGCACGACGGCCAGACGGGCGCAGGCGGCCTGGGCTGCCTCGTGCTGAGCGCCGCCCGTCTCGCCGAGCAAGGCCTCGGCAGCGCGGAGATCCTCGCCGCGGTGAAGCAGGCCCGCGAGACGCTGGACATCTGGTTCTGCCTGGACACGCTCGAGTACCTGCGCAAGGGCGGACGCATCGGAGCCGCGCAGGCGACGATCGGGATGGCGCTGAAGATCAAGCCGATCCTGACGTTCGGGACGGAGATCGCGCCGGTCGGGCGCGTCCGCACACACAGGCGGGCGATGGAGCGGATGGTCACTCACCTCGTCGAGTTGCGCGACCGAGGCGCGAGCGACTGGATCGTCCAGCACGCCCAGGCCGCAGCTGACGCCGAGCGTCTGGTCGCGGCCGGGAGCGAGCTGTTCGGCTGCGAGCCGCTGTTCTGCACAGAGGTCGGCCCGGTGCTCGGGGCGCACCTCGGCGCCGGCGTGCTCGTCGGCGGCCTGAGCCGCCCGGACTGACCGGGCGACCCGCGACCTCACCTGCCCGCCGGCGCCCGGCCGGGGTCCGACCGGGCGCCGCAGATGGGCGGGGCGCTACTTGACGATGTGAAGCAGCCGCACCATCCCCAGCCTCGTGTGCTGGCGGTGGTCCTGGGTGTCCATGAAGCAGGTCTGGACGTACCAACCGGGCTTTGCGGTGATCGTCTCCTGCTGGATGCCACCGGTCGAGAGCGGCCCGAAGAAGGAGACCGGTTCGCCGCTGACGAGCTTGAACACGGCCTTTTCCTTGCCGACCTTGAAGTAGGCGATCGCCTTCAGCGCCGCCTTTTTGCTCTTCACCGGGGCCGCGAAGTCCATGTGCACTAGAAAGCCTTCGTTTTCGAAGCGGACGAGCTGGCCTACTTTGAGCGTGCTCGGACCCTTGAAGGCGAAGTCGATCGACTTGATCGTGGCTGCCGGCGCCGGGAGCACCGCCGGGGATGGCGAGGCGGTCACGGTGAAGGCGACATGGGGCGGATTCTTCGGGCTTTCGCCTTCCACGTTCAGGGCAATGTAGTTACCGGGCTTCAGTTCGGTCTGCACTTCGTTCGTGGCGCCCGGGGTGCCCGAGGCATCGAACACCATCGCGCCGACTTTGCTGATGTTGTTCGGATCGCTGATCGCCTTGGAGTTGAGCAGCGCTTCGAATTCCGCCACGGTCGCGCCTGGGTTCAGGCGGATGAGCAGCGGAGACGGTTCCTTGAGGTCTGTCGCAGAGGTGACTGCGACGTTGACGGCGCCCGAGACGGTCGAGCCGGAGACGGCGATCGCGCCCTTGGTCAACGACAGTTTGAGTGTCGGCAGCGGGGCCGCGGCCTGGGCGGCGGAGAGGCCCGTGAGCGACAGCAGCGCCGAGCCGAGCAGTGCCAAGCAAACAGCGGCCCTGCGCGGAAGACGGGTCTTCGACATGCGGATCCTTTCGTCGGCCCGGGCGGTGCTGCTCCCGGGCAGGGGTGGGCCTGCGCAACCTCCCCGAGCCGCTGGCGACCCTTCAAGTCGACCCCCCGCGCCCAGGTGCCCACGGCATCGGCCGCGGCGCACGGGAATCTAACAAAGTCGCAAGGCCTCGAGACCCGCGCGTGTCCTCGCGCTTACGACTCCGCGGACGGGCGGCAGAGAGCTCAGACGACCGGCGGGGCCGCCTCGCGCAATGCGGCCAGGACGAGCTCGTCGTGCTCTGCCGGCTTGACCTTCCGCAGCACGGCCGCGACGACACCTTCGGGTCCGATCACGAAGGTCGTGCGCTCGTTGCCGAAGTACGTTTTGCCGTACATCGACTTCTCGACCCAAACCCCGTATGCGTCGGCGACCTTGTGACCGTCGTCGGCCAGCAGGGAGAAGTTGAGCCCCTGCTTGTCGTGGAACTTCTTGACCTTGGCGACCGTGTCCGGCGAGACGCCGAGCACGACAGCTCCGGCGCCGGCGTAATCGGGGGCGTGGTCGCGAACGCCGCACGCCTGCGTCGTGCAACCGGGCGTGTCCGCCTTGGGGTAGAAGTAGAGCACGAGCATCTGGCCGTGGAAGTCGCCGAGCTTCACGGCGCGGCCCTCCTGGTCGGGGAGCTCGAAATCTGGGGCTTTGTCGCCTGCTTCGACCACCCGCGGATCTTAGGACAAGCACATCAGGGACTCGGGCCCTCGGCTACGTCGTGCTGCTCGCCTCGGCAACCGCCCAGCGCCCGCGTCAGGCCGCTCCCTCGACGGGCACCCAGAGCCGGAATTCGCTTCCGCGTCCCTCCGCGCTGTCGACCTCGAGTCGACCCCCCAGCGCCTGAGCTGCGCGCAAGGAAATTGCCAACCCGAGCCCCGACCCGCCCGTCTCACGGTCACGCGTCTGGTCCACTCGGTAGAGACGATCGAAGATTCGCGCCTGATGCTCGGATGCGATCCCTACTCCGGTGTCCCGCACCGAGAGCCGAAGCTCACCGTCACGGACACGTATCCGGAGATCGACGCGACCGCCGCGCGGCGTGTACCGGATCGCATTGGACAGCAGGTTCGAGGAAATCGTCTCCAACAGCCGGCCGTCGGTGATAACGCTCCCGGAAGCGCTCTGCGTCGTCAACTCCACCCCGGCGGCCTCAGCGGCGAGACGAAACCGAGCTTCGAGCGCGGCGACGAACTGGTCCAGCTCCAGGGATCCGAGACGCACGCCACCCACGAGGTCGAGTCGTGTCAGCTCCCGCAGGTCGTCAAGAAGCTCTCGCAGCCGCAGCGTCTCCGCCTCGATGAGAGACCTGGCTTCGCGTCGTTGGTCGTCACTCGTGGCCGTGCCGTCGGCCAGAGCGAGTGCGAACCCGGATACCGTGCTCACAGGCGTGGCGATCTCGTGTGCCACGTCGGCGAGGAACTGCCGCTGGTCGGAATCGGCCCGTTCCAGCCGTCCAGCCATGTGATCGAAAGCGCGTCCCAACTTGACGAGCTCCTCGGGCCCTGTCGTTCCCATGCGCGCAGTGAATTCACCGCGAGCCACGCGGTCTGCCGCAGCGATCGCGCGAGCCACCGGGGCCCGCACCGAGCGGGTGACCAGAGTAGCTGTGAGAATCGCTGCGAGGATCACCAACGCGACGACCCCGCCGTTGATGAGGACGAAGGCAAGCGTCGTGCTCGGTTCTCCGGGCGAGGCGTAGTCCGCCAGCCGGACTCGACCCCGAGGAACCGCGGCCTGCACTTCGGTCTCGAGCTCTCGCCCGGTTCGTGCCGGCCCTCGGAAGAGCACTTGACCATCGCGTTCGACGCTGATCTGATCGTTTGGGAGCAGCGCCTGAAGCGCCCCGAGCGTGGCGGCGCCGGCTCCTCTCCTCACCTCCCTCGCAACCGCCCGCGCCTCCCGCAGCGCGTTCGCCCGATCGGCGGTTCGCTCATTCGAGCGTTCCACCTGGCTGTACAGCAATGCCGCGCCGACGAGACCCAAGCCCGCGCTCAGGACCATGGCGCCCAGCAAACGTAGCCGGAGCGAGGCGAGCTTGCCGATCACCGGTCCTCCAGGCGATAGCCGACACCGCGAAGAGCCCTGATCTGCACGCCGCCGCCGAGCTTGCGTCTCAGCGCGGCGACGTGCACGTCGACGGTCTTTGGCGAAAGGAACTGGGAGCCCCAGACGAGCTCCAGGAGCCCCGCCCGTGTATGGGCTCGCCCGGGGTACCTCAGCAGCGCGGCGAGCAGGTCGAACTCACGCCTCGTGAGTTCGACCTCGCGCCCGTCCATCGTGACGCGCCGTGTGAGCTCATCGAGCTCGATGGCCCCGTACCGCAGAAGCCTGTCGGGCTCCGGCCCCGAGAGGCGCCGGAGCTGAACGCGGACTCTGGCCACGACCTCGGGGGCTGAGAACGGCTTGACGACATAGTCGTCGGCACCTAGCTCGAGCCCGGTTACGCGGCTCGCCTCTTCGCCCCGCGCCGTCACCAAGATGATTGGGACGGCAGAGTCCGTCCGAACCCGACGGACCAACTCGAAACCATCGATCCCCGGGAGCATCACGTCGACAAGCGCGACGTCGAGACCTCCTCGCCGAAACAGCGAGAGCGCGTCCAGACCGTTGTCGGCCTCGACCACGGCGTAGCCCTCCGGCTCCAGGTAGAGGCGCAGCAGCTTGCGCACGGCACGCTCATCGTCCACCACCAAAATTCGCGGGACGGGGCTCATGACCTCGATTCTCTCAGTCCGTTACCGAGCCGCTGCCAAGGGATTACCGTTCCCTAACCGTGACGGGCGAGCATGGTCCCATGACCATCACATTCGCCATAGCAATCATCGTGCTGCTCGACCTCGCACTGCTGGGTGGGCTTGCAGCGGCGATCCGTGCCGCGTATGTCCGTCTGTCGCCGCCGCCCGCCACCAACCGGCACAGGACCGAGCCGACCGAGCACGCGGCTCCTCGGCGCGCCCGCCGGCAAGCGGACTCGCCGCGCAAGACCACAAGGGTTCCCGCCTAGGCGGGAACCGCACCCGGCCTTAGCGCTCGTGCCGGCGGGCTGCCGCGGGACCGGCGAGCAAGCGAAGGGCGGGGCCTCGCCGGCGTCTACTTCAGAAGCCGTGACAGTCGCCTGTCCTTGAGCACGCGCCCTTCGGTCTGGTCGGTCGGGCAGTAGGCGATCACGTAGTCCTCGAAATGGACGGCGCGCAGGGTGTCGCCGCAGCGAGGGCACGGCTCGCCCTCGTGGCGGTGGATCCGCAGCGGCATCGGCAGCTTGTCGGGAATCGGCAGCGAGACGACCTGCTCGTAGTGATCGAGTGCCGAGCCGAGCGTCGCGACGATCGCGCCGCGCAGCCGCTCGGCCTCCTCCTCATCGAGATCCGAGCCGCGCTTGTAGGGCGAGAGGCGCGCCTCCCAGAGGATCTCATCGACCCACGAGCGCCCGATGCCGGCGATCGTGCGCTGGTCGCGCAGGAGCGTGTGCAGCGGGCGGGGCGCGTCGAGCAGCTCCTTGAGCGAGCCGGGCTCCGGCCACGCTTCCGGGCCGAGCTTCGCGAGCGCCTCGTCATCGTGCAGAGCCGAGGCGTCGAGCAGCTTCACCCATGCGGCCTGCTTGGAGCCGAACTCGCGCAGGCGCAGCTCGAGCGGCCCCGGATCGCCCTCGTCGGGCTCGATGCGCACGAGCAGGCGCGAGGTGCGGTCGCGCGGGCCTGCGAGCTTGTCGAACAGCTGCAGGCGCCCGGCGGACATCAGGTGGATCAGCAGCGCCAGCGGCCGCTCTGCGTCGTCGATCTCGACGATCAGGTTCTTGCCCTGACGCCTGACCCCGGCGATCGTGTGCCCCGCCAGGACGGAGAGCGGCGGGTCGAACGTCTTCAGCGCGTTGATGCCCGGCGCCAGCGCCGACTGGATCCGTCTACCGGTGAGCGCCCGGTCGAGCAGGCGCGCGGTGATCTCGACCTCTGGCAGCTCCGGCATCGCAACTCATCGTAGGCCCGACGCTCGCTTCGGCCTCACCGGCGCGCCCGCGAAGCATCGAAGGAGAGCGCCGCGCGCCGCCCATGCAGGGCCGCGCGCGGCAAAGCACTCAGTTGGCGTGAACCGGCGGGCCCTCGTAGGTGCGGCCCTGTGGGCTCTTCCACATCACGCGCCAGTACTGCCCCTTCACGCTCGACCCGAGCGTCCAGTAGCCGCGACTGTCCGTCGAGACGGTCTTCAGCGTGCGGTAGGCCGAGGAGCCCTTCTTGCGGACGAGCACCGTTACCTTCGTCTTGCCCGCCGCAGGACGAACGAGCCCCCACAGCGAGTAGCGGTGACCGGTCTTGGTGACGACCAGGGGCACCGGCCATGCCGTGTACAGCGGCTTCGCCTTGCCGCTGACGTACTCCAGGCCCGTCTGGAAGCCGACGCTGCCGCCCGCTGCGCTGGACCCGGGCTTGCCGCCGAGCGGGTCGTCCTTGAGCAGGTACTGCGAGAACGCCGCGACCCGCGAGTTCCCCCAGGCGATCTTCTCGGCGATCGCGTCGTATTCGGCCTGCGTGGAGACCGGGACGCCGAGTTCGCGGTTCGGGAAGCTCTGAACCCCGAACTCCGTCAGGTAGATCGGCAGGCCCGACGGGATCGCATGGGCCGAGGCGGCTTTGTTCAGCGCCGAGGAGAGACGCGACAGGGCGCCGATCGTGACGTTGTCCGCGCCCGGGGAGACGTATTTGGGGCTGACGGCCTTCGTGTAGGCGTGGTGGGCGTACCCGCTCATCTGCAGCTTCCCGCAGGATCCCGCCGGCCGGTAGCGGTTGTTCAGGCACAGCGCGCTGCGCAGGAACGCCAGCGGCGCCACGTCGTGGAGCAGCGCCCGCGACCCTTCACGGCGCCGATTGACCGTGGCGAACCCCGTCGGCGCGGTCTCGCCGAAGAGCACCTTCGGGTGCGTCAGGCCCGCGGCCTGCAGCCCGGCGTAGCCGGCCTGGTAGAGCCCGCGGTAGATGCGCGGCGAGGCCGGCGTTCCGTTGGAGTTCCACTGCGGCAGCAGGAAGGCAGGATGGTTGGGCTCGTTCCAGATCGAGAACACCGACACCTGCGCGCCGAACTGGCGGCCCACAGCCGTCATGAATTCCTGGAAGTCTCTTTGGTCGGGCCGGGTGATGTAGGGCGCTTTGTGGTTTGACGTGGCCCACCGAGGCACGGGCGAGGTGACCGTCAGCAGCACCGGCCAGCCGAGCGCCTTCGCCTGGGCGATCGCACTGGCGTATGCGCCCCACCCGTACAGGGCCGGGTTCGTCGCATCGAACGAAGGCTTCGCGGCACTCAAAGGGGACGGCGCCACGGAAGCCCACGAGAGCTCGATGCGAAGGGCTTTGACGCCAAGCGTCTGCATCTGGGCGAAGACCTTCGGCTGGTTGGCTCCGAGCAGCGTCGCGCCGGCCTCGAAGTACGTCGTCTGCCCGCGCGAGGCCGACGCCGCTGTGGAGCCGGCGGTCAGCGCGGTGGCGGCGCAAACGAGGAGGGAAATTGTGAGAGAGCGGAGTCTGAGCATGGTTCGTTGAGACACCTCGGCGCAGAGAAGGTTGCGGTGGCTATAGCTTTCCCGTCCGTGAGCGCACCGGTCGCCCCAGACGACATCGTCCGCACGACGGCGGAGGGGGAGGCTAACAGCCGCCCTCCCCTCCTTGTCCTCGATCCGCTCGAGGCGTTCCTAGACGAGCACGGGCTCGGCGAGGGCGGCGTGCGGGCAACTCCGATCGGCGAGGGCCACTCGAACGTCACCTACCTGATCGAGCGCGGCGATGAGGAGTTCGTGCTGCGGCGTCCCCCCCGCCCGCCGCTGCCGCCGAGCGCGCACGACGTGCTGCGCGAGGCTCGCCTGCTCGCCTCGCTGCGCGAGACGCCGGCACGCGTGCCGGCCGTGCTGGCCGTCGGCGCCGACGAGCAGATCATCGGAGCGCCGTTCTACGTGATGGAGCGTGTCGCCGGGGACGTGATCGTTACGAGCATGCCGGTCGCCCTGGATAACCCGCAGGAACGCGCCCGCACGGCGCAGGAGCTGATCGAGGCGCTGGTCGAGATCCACGCCGTCGACTGGCGGGCCGTCGGGCTCGAGGGCTTCGGCAAGCCCACCGGCTACCTGGAGCGGCAGCTGCGGCGCTTCCTCGGTCTGTGGGAGCTGAACAAGACGCGCGAGATCGCCGCCGTCGAGAGCGTGGGCAACTGGCTCGCAGAGAACATGCCGGAGTCCGGCCCGGCGACGATCGTTCACGGCGACTTCCGGCTCGGCAACACGCTCTATGCGCCCGGCGCGCCGGCGCGCCTTGCCGCGGTGCTCGATTGGGAGATGGCGACGATCGGCGACCCGCTCGCCGACCTCGGCTACCTGTGCATGATGTGGACCGAGGCCGGCGATCCGACGGGCGGTATGCGCGACGCGCTCGGCGCCGTCACCCGCGCAGAGGGCTTTCCGACCCGAGCCGAGGTGATCGAGACCTACGAGCAGCGCTCCGGACGGTCGATGAGCGACATCCGCTGGTACATGACGCTCGCGCTGTGGAAGAGCGTCGTGTTCATGGAGGGCAACTACAAGCGCGCCGTCGCCGGCACGACCGACGATCCCTATCTGAAGACCTTCGGAGAGGGCGTGCTCGAGCTGGCCCGCCAGGCCGAGGCGGTGGCCCATGGCGCCGTCTGAGGGGCAGGGCGACGACGAGCAGCGGCGGACGGCCCTGCTGATCGACTGGGGCGGCGTGCTGACGACGAACCTGTTCGCCTCGTTCCACGCCTACTGCGTCCAGGCCGAGATCGACCCGAAGCTGCTGCTCGGGCGGTTTCGCACCGATCCCGAGGCGCGCAAGCTGCTGATCGCCCTGGAGACCGGAGCGCTCGACGAGGCGAGCTTCGAGGAGCGCTTCGCGAAGCTGCTCGAGGTCGAGCCGGATGGCCTGATCGATGGGATGTTCGCCGGCGTCGAGCCGGACCGCCCGATGGTCGACGCCGTGCGACTGGCCCACGCCGCCGGCGTGCGCACTGCGCTCGTGTCGAACTCGTGGGGCGTGCACCGCTACCCGCACGACATGTTCGACGAGCTCTTCGACGGCGTCGTGATCTCCGCTGAAGAGGGGATCCGCAAGCCGGCCCGCAAGATGTACGAGCTCGGGGCCGAACGCGCCGGAGCCGAGCCGGCCGACTGCGTCTACGTGGACGACCTGCCGTTCAACCTGACTCCCGCCGAGGAGCTGGGAATGGCGACGGTCCACCACACGAGCGCCGACACGACGATCCCGGAGCTCGAACGCCTGCTCGGCGTGCCGCTCAGGGCCGCCGACGCCGCCTGAGTGATACGAGCGCTATCGGGGACGGGCCGCTCAGGCCCGCTTGCCCCTGCCGTACATGAACTTGAACAGCCCGGCGAGCAGCTTCGACGTGCGTGATTTGTACGGGTACATGAAGAGTTCCTTCTTCATCGCCAGTTTCGGCGTCACCACGATCGCCTGCTGGGAGGCGTACTTGCGGATCCCGCCGGCGCCGTGGCGCGAGCCGAGGCCGGATGCCTTCGCGCCGCCCATCGGCAACTCGAGGACCGTGTAGTTGATCATCGCGTCGTTGACGTTCGCCGCGCCCGCTTCGACGCGCCGCGCGATCGCCTCGCCCCGCGCGGTGTCACGCGAGAAGACCGACGCGCCGAGGCCGTAGGGCGAGTCGTTTGCCAGCCGCACGGCCTCGTCTGCATCGCTGACCTTCATGATCGGCAGCGTCGGCCCGAACGTCTCCTCGGTCATGCACTTCATCGTGTGGTCGACGTCGACCAGCACCGTGGGCTCGAAGAAGCGGCCCGCGCCGGGCGCGACATTTCCGCCGGTGAGTACGCGGGCTCCCTTCTGCACAGCATCTGCGACGTGATCCTTGATCGTCTCGAGCTGCGGCGGGAAGGTGATCGCGCCGACCTCGACCGAACCGGGACCTTCGGGCTTGCCGACGCGCAGCTCGCGGACTTTCTCCGAGACTTTCGCGACGAACTCGTCGTAGACGGGCTCCTCGACGTAGACGCGCTCGATCGAGATGCACGTCTGGCCGGCGTTCTGCATCGAGTAGTACGTGGCGAAGTTCGCCGCGCGCTCGACGTCCGCGTCGGAGAGCACGATCATCGGGTCCTTGCCGCCGAGCTCGAGTGAGGCCGGGATCAGGCGCCTGGCGGCCGCCTCGGCGACCTTGCGCCCGGTCTTCGTGGACCCCGTGAACATGATCATGTCGACGTGCTCGACGAGCGCGGCGCCTGTGCCGCCGCGGCCGGTCGCGATCTGCAGCACGTTCTCCGGCAGGCCGCACTCGCGCAGCCCGTCGGCCAGCAGCAGCGACGTCAGCGGCGTGATCTCCGAGGGCTTGAGGATCACGCTGTTGCCTGCCATCAGCGCCGGGATGCAGTCACCGAAGGAGTTCGTCAGCGGGTAGTTCCACGGCCCGATCACGCCGATCAGCCCGAGCGGCCGGTAGCGGCTGATGATCTTCTTGCCCTTGACGAGCACCTGGCTCGACTTGATGCGCTCGTCGGCGAGGTACTCCGGGCCGTACTTCGCCCAGAAGCCAAAGGCGTTTCCGGCGTAGCCGATCTCGGCAAACTCGGCGTCCTCGAAGGTCTTGCCCGTCTCAGAGACGATCGTGGCGATGACGCGCTCGGCGTTGTCCATCAGCCACTTCTGCGCGCGCAGCAGCACGCGTGCGCGGCCGTCGAAGCCGTAGGCCTCCCACTCGGGCTGCGCGGCGCGCCCGCGGGCCGCCATCTCCGCCACCTGCTCGGCGCTGAGGTCCGGCACCGTCGCGACGATCTCGCCCGTCGCCGGGTTCTCGACGGGGATCGCGCCCGCGTCCGGGGCAGCGCCGTTCGGTGCGCCGTTCTGCGTCTCCGATACCTGCTGCTCAACAGTGGCCATCTGGCCCTCCCCTGCTCGTTGGACCCTCGAAGAGGAGGTTACTCCGACTCAGGCCGCGCTGTGAGCGCTACTCGCTCAACTCGACCGTGGCGATGCCGATCGGATCGGCGGGACGGTCGGCGCCGTCGGTCTGCACGCCCTCGAGGCGGTCGACGACGTCCAGGCCGTCGGTGACCTGCCCGAAGACGGTGTGCTTGCCGTCGAGCCACGGGGCCGCGTCCGTCGTGACTATGAAGAACTGCGAGCCGTTCGTGTTGGGCCCGGCATTGGCCATCGCCAGGGCGCCGCGGACGATCTTGTGCTGGTTGATCTCGTCCTCGAAGGTGTAGCCCGGGCCGCCCGTGCCGGTTCCCTGCGGGCAGCCGCCCTGGATCATGAAGTCTTTGATCACGCGGTGGAACGTGAGGCCGTCGTAGAAGCCTTCGCCGGCCAGCTTGCGGAAGTTCTCGACGGTCTTCGGCGCCTCCTCGTCGAACAGCTGGAAGACGATCGGCCCCTCGGTGGTCTGCATCGTGGCGGTGGACATGGCGCCTACTGTACCGGCACTCGCTCGAGGCTCATCGAGTGGCCTTTGACGGGCTTGCCGTCGACCGACTCGATGACCTTGTCGGCCTCGCCGGCCGGGACGGACAGGAACGAGAACCGGTCCAGCACCATCACGTCGCGCACGGCCTCGCCGTCGAGCCCCGCCGAGGACGTCACGGCACCGACGATGTCGGCGACCTGCAGCCCCGAGGCGCGCCCGCCGCCGAGCACGAGCTTGACGTAGGGCTCATCATCGTCGCGCCTGGAGATCTTCGGCTTGGAGTGCCTGCGGGGGCGCTCCTTGACCGGCGTCGGGGTCGCCTCCACGCCCTTCTCCCACTTGGCGACGCTCGTCCCGATGTGGCGTTCGATCGCCTCGAGCTCGCGTTTCTGGCGATCCTCCACGAAGGTGATCGCGCGCCCGGTGCGCCCGACGCGCCCCGTCCGCCCGATGCGGTGCACGTAGGTGTCGGGGCTCGTCGGCACGTCGTAGTTGATCACGTGCGTGACCGTCGAGATGTCCAGGCCGCGGGCTGCCACGTCGGTCGCGACGAGGATCGGCACGCGCCCCCCCTTGAAGGCCAGCATCACGCCGTCGCGGGAGCCCTGCGACATGTCGCCGTGCAGGGCCCTGACGTTCATGCCCCTGTCGCGCAGGGTGCGGTAGAGCTGGTCGCATCGCACCTTCGTGCGCACGAACACGATCGCCTGGTCCGGTTTCTCGGCGCGCAGCACCTCGACCAGCATCTCCGCCTTGTGCTTGGTCTCGACCGGCAGCTGGAACTGGGCGACCGTGTCGATCGTCAACGTCGCCGCCTCCACCTGGACGACCTCGGGTTCGTACATGTAACGGTCGGCCAGTTGGCGGATCGGCGGCGGCATCGTCGCACTGAACAGCGCTGTCTGCCTGCTCGACGGCGTCAGCGAGAGGATTTTCTCGACGTCCTCGAGGAACCCGAGGTCGAGCATCTCGTCGGCCTCGTCGAGCACGACGAATCGACAGCTGGTGAGCATCAGCGAATGGCGCGAGATCAGGTCCAGGACGCGCCCGACGGTGCCGACGACGACGTGCCCGCCGGCGCGCAGCTGAGCCTGTTGGGTGCGGATCGGCGCGCCGCCGAACACCGCCACGACGTCGATCCCGGTGTGCGCGCCGTAAGTGCGCAGCGCCTGCGTCACCTGGATGCACAGCTCTCGCGTCGGCGTCAGCACGAGCGCCTGCACGGACTGCTCGGACGCATCGACGTACTGCATGATCGGCAGCCCGAAGGCGGCCGTCTTGCCCGTTCCGGTCTGCGCCTGGCCGATCACGTCGCCGCCCGCCAGCAGCGACGGGATCGCCTGTTCCTGGATCGGGCTCGGCGACTCGTAGCCGACGTCCTGGAGGGCGCGGAGGGTGGACTCGGACAGACCGAGCTCGGCGAATGACTTGGCCATCTAGATCGTCGGGTCCAGCAGCAGCTTGCCCATCGTGCGGCGCTCGCGCAGGTCGATCTGGGCCTGCGGGGCCTGCTCGAGGGGATACGTGTTGCCGACGATCGCCCGCAGCTCGCCGTTGGCGGCGCGAGCGAACAGGTCGGTCAGAGCTTCAGCGAACATTCCAGGCCGTTCTAGCGTGTGGAAGAGGTAGAAGCCGATCACAGATCGCGAATGACGGAGCAGCGACCCGGTCCGGACGACGTTCGGCTCGCCCGAGGCGATGCCGTTGACGACGATCCGCCCGAACGGCGCGAGGGCTTTGATCGAGGCGTCGAACGAGGCGCCTCCGGAGGAGTCGAGCACGAGATCGACGTCCTGGCCCTCGTTCGCCTCCACCAGCCGCTCGGTCAGGCCCTCGGGGTCCGCGCCGACGGCGGCGTCGGCGCCCAGCGCTCGTGCGAGGTCGCGCTTCTCCTCGCTCGAGGCCGTGGCGATCACACGCCCGGCGCCGAAGGTGGGGGCGAGCTGCGTGGCGAGGGAGCCGACGCCCCCGGCTGCCGAGTGCACGACGACGCTCTCGCCTGCCGCCAGGCGGCCGGCCGTGCGAAGCAGGTGCCAGGCCGTCGTTCCCTGGATCACGAGCGCAAGCGCCGTTCCGTCGTCGACGCCATCGGGGATCGGGAAGATCCGCTCGCGGGGCGCCACGGCGAACTCGGCGTAGCCGCCCGAGCCGACCAGTGCGACGACCCGCTCGCCGGTCTCCGAGAGCGTCCCGGCGACCTCGCCGCCCGGCACCAGCGGTAGCGTTGCCTTCTGCACGTATGAGTTCGTGCGGGTGTGCGTGTCGGCGAAGTTGAGCCCGGCGCGGGAGACCCTGATCAACGCCTCGCCCGGCCCGGGCTGCGGACTCGGCAGATCGGCCAGCCGCAGCACCTCCGGCCCCCCGAACTCGGTCATCTGGATCGCTCTCATGGACCCGAGGCTATCGGAGTGCAGGCCCCGGGCGCCGGTTGTCCTCTAAGGTCCTCGCCGATGCCAATCACCGTCGTCGGATCGATCGCATACGACACCGTCAAGACCCCGTTCGGCGCGCGCGAGCGCATGCTCGGGGGCGCCGCCGTGCACTTCGCGCTCGCCGCGTCGTTCTTCGACGACGTGCGCGTGGTCGGGCCCGTGGGCGACGATTTCGGCGAGGCCCAGCTCGAGGTGATGAGCCGCCGCGGCGTGGACGTCAGCGCGATCGAGCGGGTTGCAGGAGGCAGGACGTTCTTCTGGCAGGGCGAGTACGGCTGGGACCTGAACTCGCGCGAGACGCTCGACACGCAGCTCGGAGTCTTCGAGGGCTTCGAGCCGAAGCTGACCCCGGCGGCGCTGGCCAGCGACGTGCTGTTCCTCGCCAACATCCAGCCCGACCTGCAGCGCGACGTCCGCGCGCAGCTGCCGGACGCCCGTTTCGTGGCGCTCGACTCGATGAACCTGTGGATCGACATCGCCCGCGACTCGCTCGTGGCGGCGATCGTGAGCGTGGAGTGCGTGAGCCTCAACGACGCCGAGCTGCGCCAGCTGACCGGCAAGCCCAACCTGATCGGCGCCGCCCGGGAGGTCCTCTCGTGGAAGCCCGCTCCCGGCGCGCCCGGCCGCGGACCGAGCGTCGTCGTCGCCAAGCAGGGCGAGTACGGAGCCGCCCTCGTCACCTCCGAGAGCTTCTTCGCGCTGCCCGCCTACCCGCTGGAGAAGGTGGTCGACCCGACCGGTGCCGGCGACACGTTCGCCGGCGGCCTGGTCGGTTACATCGCCGCCCACCCCGGCGAGGAGCTGAGCGACGAGCTGCTGCGTCGGGCGATGGCGCACGCCACGGTGCTGGCTTCGTTCAACGTCGAGGAGTTCGGAACCGAGCGGATCGAACGCCTCGAGGGCCCTGAGATCGGGGCGCGGATCGAGCAGCTGCACGCGATGACGCAGTTCAGCGGCGCACAGCTGGCGCTGCGCGGCTGAGCACGCCCCCAGGCGCCCCGGAGCGCTCGGGAAGACCCCGCGGGCGCTGCCGAAACGACCGCCCGCGGTGAGCTTGGCCCCATCGCCCAAAGGGTATGATCGTTGCCAGTGGATATTTGGACCTTTCTGTGGCTGATGGTCTTCCTGAAGATCCCGATCGTCGGCCTGTTCCTGATCGTTCGCTGGGCCGTCAAGCAGACACCGGAGACGGCGCCCGGCGCAGATGGCGGGATCGGGCCGCGCCCGCGGCCCGTGCATCCTCACCACCCGCGCAGCCGCCCACCGCGACGGCCGCGTCGCGGTCCGCACGGCGACCCTGCCCCCGGCGCGCCTCGGCGCATGCGGACCGTCGCGAGGCTGCGTCAGGGGCCGCGTGTCTGAGGCCGGACCGCCCGGCGGGCGTGCGCGTCGCATGCCCCATAATCGATGGCAGAGCATCGAGACCCCGAAGAGGAGAGGCAGATGAGCACCGAGACCCAGACGGACAGCCCGAACGGGCAGGCCGACGGCGCACAGCCCAGCGGGGAGATGCTCACCGTCACCGACAGCCGCACCGGGCAGAGCTACGAGCTGCCGATCACCGACGGCACCGTGCGCGCGACCGACCTGCGGCAGATCAAAGTCGACCCGAACGAATTCGGCCTGATGGCCTACGACCCGGCGTACATGAACACGGCGTCGTGCCGTAGCGCGATCACCTACATCGACGGTGACGCCGGGGTCCTGCAGCACCGCGGCTATCCGATCGAGCAGCTCTGCGAGCACTCCACCTACCTGGAGGTCGCCTACCTGCTGATCAACGGCCACCTGCCCGACGAGGCCGAGCTGACCGGCTGGGTCGAGGAGATCACGATCCACACGTTCGTCCACGAGAACATCAAGGACTTCATGCAGGGGTTCCGCTACGACGCAAACCCGATGGGCATGCTCGTGGCATCCGTCGGCGCGATGTCGACGTTCTACCCCGATGCCAACAAGATCCACGACGAGCGTGTGCGGGCGATCCAGATCATCCGGCTGCTCGCGAAGATGCCGACGCTGGCCGCGTTCTCGTTCCGGCACAACATGGGCCAGCCCTACGTCTATCCGGACAACGACCTCGCCTACTCCGGCAACTTCCTCTCGATGATGTACAAGATGACCGAGCTCAAATACGAGCCCGATCCTCGCCTGGAACGGGCGCTCGACGTGCTGTTCATCCTCCACGCCGACCACGAACAGAACGCCTCGACGAGCGCCGTCCGATCCGTCGGCTCCACCCAGGTCGACCCGTACTCGGCCGTCGCCGCCGGCGTCGCGGCGCTGTACGGCCCGCTTCACGGCGGCGCCAACGAGGCCGCCCTGCGGATGCTCGAGCGGATCGAGACGGTCGAGAACATCCCGGACTTCCTCGAGGGCGTGAAGGCCGGCAACGAGCGGCTGATGGGCTTCGGCCACCGCGTCTACAAGAACTACGACCCGCGCGCCCGGATCATCCGCAAACACCTCGACGCCGTCTTCGAGGTGCGGGGCAAGAGCCCGCTGCTGGAGGTCGCCACGGAGCTCGAGAAGCGCGCCCTCGACGATGACTACTTCACCTCCCGCAAGCTCTACCCGAACGTCGACTTCTATTCGGGCCTGATCTACGAGGCGCTCGGCCTGCCCGTCGCGATGTTCCCGGTGATGTTCGCGATCGGCAGGACCAGCGGCTGGATCGCCCAGTGGAAGGAGATGGTCGAGGACACCGAGCAGAAGATCGCGCGCCCCCGTCAGATCTACACAGGCGCTCGCGACCTCGACTACGTGCCGCTCGCCGAGCGCCGTCGCTAGGCGCTCACCGGACGGCGCCGCTCGTCCTAAACGGGGGATGGTCCACCGCCGCGCGCTCGCATAGGCTGTTGACACGTCTAGCCCGACGCGGATGATGGCCGACGCTCTTCCACAGCAAGAAACGAGCGATGCTGCGCTCGCATTCTGGTCGATCTTCGAGCAATCGAGGATTCCGATGGCGATCCTCGACGCCGACCGCTGTTACGCGAAGGTCAACGACGCTCTCGTCGACCTGTGGGACTATCCCCGCGCGGAGCTGATCGGCAGTTGCGCCGACGACATGGTGGTCGGCGGCCGCGACATGATCGCGTCTCGCTGGGAGCAGCTCGTGCGCACCCAGCAGCTCTACGGTGAACGCATAATCGAGCACGCCTCGGGCGCCCAGTTCCGGGTGACCTACGCCGCCCACGTCACCAATGTGGACGCCCAGTGGGGGGTTCTGGTCGTGACCCTCTCGGCCCGCCTGCCCGACGGCGCCGAGCTGATCGGCAACAACCACGTCGAGCCCGCCGGCGCCACCGGGGCGAGGCTCACTCCGCGTGAGCGAGAGGTCGTGCGGCTGGTCGCCCTCGGCGCCGACACGCGGGGCATCGCCGCGGAGCTCTCCCTCTCGCCGGAGACGGTCCGCACGCATGTGCGAAACGCGATGGGCAAGACGGGCGTTCACACTCGCGCCCACCTCGTCGCGCTCGTGCTCTCGGACGGGCTCGCCGCAGACTAGGCGAGCGCCGAGGCTCGCGACAGCGGCCCGCTGCTCACAGCACGAGCGTCGGGCCATGGCGCGAGAGCCAGGCGCGGTCCTCACGCCAACCGGGCCAGTGACGGGCGAGCAGCGCCCAGAAGCGGGGCGAGTGGTCGAGCACCTCGAGGTGGCAGACCTCGTGCCAGACGACGTATTCGAGGACCCTCTCCGGCGCCAGCAGCAGGCGCCAGTTGAAGCTCATCCGCCCGCGCGAGGAGCAGGAGGCCCAGCGGGTTCGCTGAGCGCGGATGTCCAGGCCGCTGTAGGCCAAACCCGCCGCTGCGCTCGCACGGTCGAGGCGCGGCGCGATCTCCGCGCGCGCGGCGCGGCGGTAGAAGCGCTCGATCGCCGGGCGCGCGTCGCCGCCCGGCACGAGCAGCTGCTCGCCGCGGCGATGGGCGCGTGTGCGGCCGGGCTCTGCGACGAGCCGCAGCGTCGAATCCAGGTACGGCAGGCTCGCGCCGCGACCCGCGATCACCGCCATCGTCTCGCGGGCCTCGGCCAGGCGCCGCTCAATCCACGGGCGCAGCTCGCTGATCGCGGCCGCCGCCTCCCGCTCGGGCGCCCGCGCGGGAAGCACGACCTCGACCCCCGTGTGGGCGTGGACGTTCACGCGCACGCGGCGCGCCCGTGTCGAACGGCGCACCGTGTAGGGGATCTGGGGGGTTGGGCTGGTGCTCATCGCCGGATCAGGGTACGCGCCGGCGCGGGCGGCACACGCCACCGCGATGCGCAGCCCTACGCTTCAGCGGTGAGCGAGACCGCTTCCGAGCCGGGCCGTCCCAGGCCGACGCTCGACGAGGAGCTGCTGCTGTGGCTCGACGGGGAGTCGCCGGAGGTCCGCGCGGCCGACGCCGACCGCGTGCGCGACATCGCCGAGGAGTTCGCCCGTGGGTTTGCCGCGCTGTCGGTCGTGCAGCGGGCCGTGAGCGTGTTCGGCTCGGCGCGGACGCCGCCCGGGCACCCCGACTATGCGCTCGCGCAGGCCGTCGGCAAGTGCATCGGCGCGGCGGGCTTCGCGGTGATCACGGGCGGAGGGCCGGGGCTGATGGAAGCGGCGAACCGGGGCGCCCGGGAAGCCGGCGCGCTGTCGATCGGCTGCAACATCGAACTCCCCCACGAGCAGGCGCTGAACCGACACCTGGACATCGCCCTGCGCTTCGAGCACTTCTTCGCGCGCAAGGTGATGTTCGTGCGCTACGCGAGCGCCTTCATCGTCTGTCCCGGCGGCTTCGGCACGCTCGATGAGCTGTTCGAAGTTCTGACGCTCGTGCAGACCGGCACGACGCGCGATGTGCCGGTGGTCCTGATCGGGTCCGGCGAGTGGGAGGAGCTGATCGGCTGGCTGCGCCGGGGGCCGCTCGCGGCCGGGCGCATCGGCGCCGGCGACCTCGAGCTGATTCAGCTCGTGCAGACGCCCGAGCAGGCATGCGCGATCGTCGAGGACGCCTACCGCAGCCAGCTCGCGGGGGCGGTTGACGTGCCCCGGCGCACCCGCGCCGCGGGCGGTTCCGCCTGAAGCGATAATCGGGCGATGCCCACCTCCCGGGCCAGGCTCCCGCGCGACGTGCGCGAGCCCTACGAGGTCTATCTCAACGGCGTCCTGCAGCAGCTCGGCGCCGACTTCACGGTGCGCGAAGGTGCGCTCGTGTTCCCGCGCGAGCTGCGCAAGGACAAGATCAGCGGCTGGCGCTGGCTGCTCGGCGCGTGGGGCGTCGGCACCTACCGCCAGAACGACTCGGTCGACGTCCGCTACGAAGCCGCCGACGGCTCGCCGCGGGTCGCCGAGGGGCTCGAGATCGAACCCGGGTAGACGGCCTTCTCCCACGGACGCGAGAGCTTCAGGGCACTGAGGATCGCTCGCGTGGCGGGCGATCGGTTGAGCGTGTAGAAGTGGATCCCGGGCGCGCCTGCGGCGAGCAGCTCGGCGCACTGCAGCGTCGCGTAGGCAACGCCGAAATCGAGCACTGCCTCGGCGTCGTCCTCGCGCCCGTGCAGCTCGCTGCGGAGCGCGTCGGGGATCGCCGAGCCGCACATCTCGGCCATTTTCTCGACCTGCCCGACGCGGGTGATCGGCATGATCCCCGGGATGATCGGGGCGGTGATGCCGGCGGCACGGGCCCGGGCGACGAAGTCGAAGTAGAAGGAGTTGTCGAAGAACACCTGGGTGATCAGGAAGTCCACCCCGGCCTGGACCTTCTCGCCGAGGTGGCGCAGGTCGTCCTCGGCGCTCGTCGCGTGAATGTGGGTCTCGGGGAAGCACGCGGCGCCGATCGCGAACGGGTAGTCGCCGGAGAGCAGCTCGACGAGCTCGCGCGAGTACTCCAGGCCCCCCTCCGTCTTCGTCCACTCCGTCTCTCCCGCCGGCGGGTCGCCGCGCAGGGCGAGCACGTTGTCGATGCCCGCCTCGCGCAGCTCGTCCAGCGTCGCGCGCAGCTCGGGCACGGTCGCGCCGACGCACGTGAAGTGCGCCATCGCCTCCAGGCCCCACTCGTCCTTCAGGCGCTTGACGATCTCGATCGTCTTCTCCCGCGTCGAGCCGCCGGCACCGTAGGTGACGGACACGAAGGCCGGCTCCAGCTCCCGCAGCTCTGAGAGCGCCTTGTAGAGGTTCTCCTCACCGGCAGGAGTCTTGGGCGGGAAGAACTCGAATGAGAAGACAGGGCCGTCGCCGGCGAGGATCTCGTCGATTCGCATCCTGGGATTATGCCGTCCAACGCTCCGGCTCGCCGGGTATGCGGCGGACCGCGCCGGTGCTCTCCAGATGGGTCAGGTATCCGAGCGTCTGTGACAGCAGCCACTGGCCGTTCTGCTGGGAGAGCGCCTCGCCGTAGACGGCGCCGACGACGTCGAACGCCGTGAGCTCGCTGCCGGCCAGAGCCTTCAACACCTTCTCGAGGTGCTCCTGCACGAGCGCGCGGTTGCCGTGGATGTGTGCGTGCACGTCGGTGAAGGTGCGTCCGTGACCGGCCAGGCACAGCCGCGCGCCGAGTCGCTCGACGACATCGAGCGAGTTCAGGAATTCGCCGACCGGGTTCGGCGAATAGCCGTACTCGAAGTACAGGGAGATGCGCCCCAGCAGATGATCGCCGGAGATCAGCAGGCGCCGCTCGGGCTGGAACAGGCAGACGTGCGACGGCGCATGCCCGGGGGTCTCGTAGGTCACCCACTCGCCGAGGTCGCTCTGCAACGTGACGCCGTCGAGGAGGTCGCGGTCGGCACGTAGGGGGCCGACGATGCCGGGGCTCGAGGAGCCGCGCTCGGCCGCATAACGGCGCAGTGGCTCCTCCGGGACGCCGCTCTGGCGGGCCACCTCCAGGCGCCTCGCGAGCACGGCCTCGGGATCTTCGACCATTCGATTCATCAGCTCGTGGCTGGGGTGCATCCACAGCTCGCAGCCGGCCTGCTGCGCGATCGGCACGGCCTGCCCGCAGTGGTCGGAGTGGGCGTGCGTGCAGACCACGAGGCTGACGTCCTCCAGGCGCAGGCTGCACATCGCAAGCGCACGCTCCAGGTGCGCCATCGACTGCTCGTTGTGCATCCCCGTGTCGACCAGCACGAACCCGTCCCCCGCCGACAGCGCCCAGGCGTTGCAGTGCGGCACGCCCGGCCAGGGCAGCGGCAAGCGCAGCCGGTAGACGCCGCGCATGATCCGTTCGCCCCGCCCGAGCTCGCCCCGGCTGCCCACATCGCCCACGCGCCGCAGACTAGACTACGGCCCTTCAGCGGCGTAAAGGAGGCGGGATGGCCGACGGGGAGAAGGCGACCGAGTCGAGCACCAAGGTGGAGGAGGTCGCCGCGAACGTCCAGCAGGCTGCGGCCACGCGCAAACGGATCTCGGGCAGCAAGGCCGAGGGCATCGCGAAGCGCTACTTCGCCGCGATCGACCAGCGCGACCTCGACGGCGCCGTGGCGCTGTGGGCAGCGGGCGGCCGCGACAACGTGCGCGGCCGCGTCGACGTGATCGCCCCTGAGGGGGTGCACGGGTTCCTCGGCGAGCTGATCGACGCCGTGCCCGACCTCAGCATGGAGGTCGTCTCGACTACCTCCGAGGGCGAGCGCTGCGGCGTGCACTGGCGCCTGCGAGGCACCTTCGCCGGCCCGGGCCGCTTCGGCGGCGTCGCGCCGACGGGCAGCAAGCTCGACATCGAAGGCTTCGACCTGGTGACCGTGCGCGACGGGCTGATCCAGCAGAACGACGCCTTCACCGACAGCATGACCTTCGCGCGCCAGGTCGGGATGATGCCCGGGCAGGGCTCGCCCGGCGAACAGCGCCTGACGGGTGCATTCAACGCGAAGACGCGGCTCACGGGCGGCCTCGCGGCGGGGGAGGCGGAGCTGGTCGCGGAGGGCGTCTGGGTGGTGCAGGGGCAGCCCGGGCGATGCAACGTCTACCTGCTCGAGGAGGACGGGGGCGTGACGCTGTTCGACGCCGGCGCCCGGACGATGACACGGGCCATCTCGAGCGCCGGGGCGAAGCTCGGCGGCATCCGGCGGATCGTGCTGGGGCACGGCCATACCGACCATCGCGGGTCCGCGCCGGCCCTCGGCGTGCCGGTCCTGTGCCATCCCGAGGAGATGCAGGACGCCGAAGGCAGCGGGGGCTTCCGCTACTGGCCGGAGGGGCTCGCCGGGCTGCCCTTCGGGCACCGGCAGCTGCATCGCCTGCTGCACCGCTACGCCTGGGACGGCGGCCCGGTGAGGATCGACGGGACCGTGACCGAGGGAGAGGATGTGGCTGGCTTCAAGGTGATCGAGCTGCCCGGGCACGCGCCTGGGCAGATCGGGCTGTGGCGCGAGTCAGACCGGCTGGCGCTCGTCAGCGACTGCTTCTACACGCTCGACATCTGGGGCCGCGACAGCGAGGCGCATGTCCCGTTCCCGATCTACAACCACGACACCGAGCAGGCGCGGGCGAGCATCCGCAAGCTCGCCGAGATGGAGCCCGCCGCCGCCTGGCCGGGCCACGCGAAGCCCGTCACCGGGGATGTACGGGCGAAGCTGATGGCCGCCGCCGACGCCTGAAGGTGGGCCGCCGCTCGCGCCGTCGCGACGGGAGCGCCGAGCGCCTGCGCGCGCCCGTGAGCGAGTACGCAGACGCCGATGGAAACGTCCTGGTCCTGCGCGGCGCTCTGACGCCGGGCTCGCGGCGTGACTACGAGGCGGCGCTGGCCGGCTCGCCGCTGTCACGCGATGACGCCGAGCAGCGTGCGCTCGAGCTGCTGTTCGAGCGCCTGGCTTCGCGGTGGACGATCGCCGGCGTGGCGAGCGAGGGCCAGCGCGAGCTGCTCGGAAGGCTGCGCCTGGCAAGCGCCGCCGAGCGCCAGTGGGTCAGGGAGACGCTGCGGGTTCACTGCGCGGAGCATTTCCCGGACGTGAACGTGCCCTAGGGCCGTACCGCCCGCGACTCAGCGGCCCTCGAGCAGCTCCAGGCGCGGGCCGCCGGCCGCGCCTGAGACGAACCGGGCGGTCGCCGGGCTGAGCTGAAACTCGTGAAGCTCGCCACCGTCGGCGCGCACCTGCACGCGCCGTCCCTCCTCGGCGACGGCCGTGATCTCGGCCTGCTCGAAGCCGCCCCCGAAGTGCGCGATGCGGGCGCGGTCGCCGACGCGTGGCATCGGCCTCGAGGGAACGGGCACGCAGCGATGCTAGGAGAAGGACCGGCAGGCGTGTCGGGGGCATGGGCTCGATACCGTGCGTGGCATGCGCCGCACGAAGATCGTCGCGACGATCGGCCCCGCCTCCCGCGACCCCGACACGTTGGTCCGCCTCGTCGAGGCTGGGATGGACGTCGCGCGGCTGAACTACTCCCACGGGACGCTCGAGGAGCACGCCGAGACGGCGCTGCGCGTCCGCGACGCCGCCGGGCGCGCCGGTCGCCCGGTGGCGATCCTGCAGGATCTGCCGGGGCCGAAGCTGCGGATCGGCCCGTTGCGGGAGGGCGTGGTGGAGCTGACGGCCGGTGAGCGCCTGACGATCCTCTGCGGGGACGGCGAGGCGGCCGGTGACGCCCGCCAGATGGGCATCTCCTGGGCCGGGCTCGCCGACGCCGTCGAGCCGGACTCGATCCTCTACCTCGCCGACGGGTCGGTGCGGCTGCGGGTGACGGCGGTGCGCGTGGCGGAGTGCGAGGTCGACACGGAGATCGAGGTCGGCGGCGCCGTCGCCTCCCGGCAGGGGCTGAACATCCCCGGACCGATAGATGCCCTGCCGGCCGTCCCGGAGGAGGATCTGGCGCTGCTCGGCCACGGCGAGTCGATCGGCGTCGACATGGTGGCGCTGTCGTTCGTGCGCTCGCCGCAGGACGTCGAAACCGTGCGCGAGCACACGCGTCTGCCGCTGATCGCCAAGATCGAGAAGCCGCAGGCCGTCGAACGGGCCGAGGCGATCATCCATGCCGCCGACTGCGTGATGGTCGCCCGCGGCGACCTCGGCATCGAGCTGCCGATCGCGCAGGTGCCGGTCGTCCAGAAGCAGCTGCTCGAGCTGGCCGGCATGGCGGCGCGACCTTCGATCACCGCGACGCAGATGCTCGACTCGATGGTCAGCTCCTCGCGGCCGACGCGCGCCGAGGTCGCCGACGTCGCCAACGCGATCCTCGACGGGACCGACGCGGTGATGCTCTCCCAGGAGACCGCGATCGGCGCGTACCCGGTCGAGACCGTCGCGATGATGGCGGCCGTCGCCGAGCAGGCGGAGTCGATCGCCCCGTATGAGCGATGGAACGAGTCGCGCGTGCACCGCACGGCCTCGGACCCGGCCTACACGATCGCGCACAACCTGTGCGACGCGGCGAGGGAGCTGCGGCTCGACGCGCTCGTGATCCCGACCCTCTCGGGACGCTCGGCCCGGCTCGTCTCCGCACACCGCCCGACCGTGCCGATCTACGCGCTGTCACCGGGCCGCGAGACGGTCCGTCGCTGCGGGCTGATGTGGGGGGTGCAGGCCGCCTCGATGCGCCGTCACGAGACGACCGAGGCGCTGATCGCCGACTCCGCGCGGCGCGTCGTCGAGCTGGGCTGGTGCCGACCGGGTCAGCGTGTCGGGATCACCGCCGGCCTGCCGTCGGGGCGGCCGGGCACGACCAGCCTGTTCCAGATCCAGGTGCTCTAGCTACCGCTCGAGCTCGAACCAGACGGTCGTACCGGCGTCGCGCGCGACTCCCCAGCGGCTCGAGGCTTTCTCGAGCAGGTACAGGCCGTAGCCTTCGCCGAGACGCTCCGGATCGCGCGGGCGCGGCGTGAAGCCCGAGCCGGCATCGGTCACGGCCACGCGCACCGTCTGCTGTGTGATCGTCGCCTCGAGCCCGATCGCCGCCTCCTCCGGCGCGGCCGAGTGGCGTACGGCGTTGGAGACGACCTCCGAGACGAGCAGCACGATCGTCTGCCCGAGCGAGCCGTCGATGCCCATCGCCAGCAGCTGATCGGAGACAGCCGAGCGTGCGATCGCGGGAGCGCGCACGTTGCGCTGGAGCTCCATGCGCAGCGATCCGGGAGAGCCGGCGGCGTCGGTGGTCCGCATCATCGGGGCGGCTCGTCGACGAACGGCAGGTTCTCCTCGGCACGCGTGATCTGGAAGATCGAGAGCGCTGGCGGCGCCGGCCGCACGAGCGACAGGCGCCACCCCTCCTCCTCGGCGCGGTCGGCCAGCACGATGAACTCGCGCAGCCCGGAGGAGTCGAGGAACGAGAGCGAGCGCAGGTCGATCGTGACGAGGCTCGGGGAGCGTGCGAGGACCGCGGCGACAGCCTCCTCCAGCCGTGGCACGGTGGCGATGTCGAGCTCCCCGCGCAGCGTCAGCCGCGCGACCGAGCCGTCGAAGTGCTCGTCGATCTCGAGGGGCCGCGCGATCGCCACGGAGGGCTAGACCCCCGCTCCGTGGCCGGCCAGCGCCTGGCGCTGCTCGACGGCCGCAGGCTGTGCCGCGCGGCGCATCACCACGAGCGCCGTGTCGTCTGCCTGGGCGCCGACCTGAAACTGCTCGAGCGCCGCGATCACCCGTTCGCGGATCGCCGCCGGCGACTCGCGCCGCACCTGCATCAGCAGCTCGCGCAACCGCGCGCTGCCGAAGCGCTCGTCGTCGCGGCCGAGCGTGTCGGTGACACCGTCGGTGATCGCCACGAGCGTCTCACCGGGCTGCATCTCGAAGCTCTCTTCGGGCCACTGCACGCGTGCGAAGGCGCCCAGCAGGGTCCCGTGGCGGCCGACCTCCTCGACACCACGCTCGCCGAGTCGCCACAGCAGCGGATGCCCGCCGGAGGCGACGGTCGCCTGCGAGCCGTGGATGCGCAGGCAGAGCGCGGTGCAGACCGACAGGGCCGGCCGTCTGCGCAGGGCGGCGTTGATCCGTTCCAGCAGATGCGACGGGCGCGGGTCGAATTCAGAGGCCGTCCATGCAGCGTGGCGCACGAGCGATGTGACGGCGGCGGCGTGGACGCCCTTGCCGGTGACGTCGCCGATGATCATCAGCCAGTCGCCGTCGGCGTCCCAGAAGTCGTAGAAGTCGCCGCCCACCTCACTCTCCTGCCCGGCGGGGCGATAGAGCGCCGCGATCTCCCACTCGGGCAGCTCCGGCAGCGCTTCCGGCAGCAGGCTGTTCTGCAAGGTGCGCGCGATCTCCGAGCGCTCGCTGTAGAGGCGCGCGTTCTCGACGGCGAGCGCCGCGCGTTCGGCGATCTGTCCTGCGAACTCCACGTCGCCCTCGTCGAACGTGCGTCCCGATTCGGCGCTGACGAGCGTCAACGTGCCGATCGTGCGGCCCCGCACGACCATCGGCACGATCAGCACGGCGCGCATGCCGACAGCGCGCAGCAGTCGCAGGTGCTCCTCGTCCACGGCCGCGCCGACCAGCAGCTCATCGGTGATCTCGTTGTAGAGCGCCGGTTCGCTGGTGCGCAGAACGAGGCCGACACCCTGCTCCGGGTCGAGGTCGTCCGGTTCGTAGGCCCGCAGCTGCGAAGCCATCTCCAGCCGCTCCGGGTCGACGTGGGCGACGGCGACGCGCTCGCGCTGTCCGTCCTCGTCGAACAGGTCCACGCCGCACCAGTCGGCGATCTGCGGAACGGCGAGGCCGGCGACGTTGCGGAGCGTCTGCTGGTAGTCGAGCGAGGAGGCGAGCACGGTGCCGGCGCGCGCGAGGAAGTCGCTGCGCAGCTGCATGCGCTTGCTCACGGTGACGTCCTCGATGATCGTCACGGCCGCTTCGATCTCACCGGCCGGGTCGCGCACGGCGGTCGCCTTCAGCAGCACCCACTGCTCCTCGCCGGTGCGCCTGTCGAGCGTGCGCATCAGCAGCGGCTCGGGGATCTCGCCGCGCAGCAGCCGCACCGATGGCAGGTCCTCCATGCCGATCTCGCTGCCATCCTCGGCCGTCGTCAGATAGGGCCCCATCAGGGCGTGCGGGTCGGCCGCCGCGAGCTCCTCCGGGGTCGCGATGCCGAGCCGGTCGAGCGCCGCGCGGTTGGCGTAGATCAGATGGTCGTCACGGCCGCGAATCGTGATCGCCTCGGCCAGCGAGTCGACGATCGCGCGCAGCCGCTGCTCGCTGCCTGCGAGCGCCCGCTCGAGTTCGTCGAGCAGCCGCTGGCGCTCGGCTTCCTGTTCCCTGCGCTCGGAGATGTCGGTGATGAACGCGTGGAATGAGAGCTGATCGTCCTCGCGCACGGCCGAGACAATCAGTTCGATCGGAAACTCACTGCCGTCGGCCCGCACCGCGACCTGCTCGGTGCGCTGATCGAGCAGGCGGGTCACGCCTCCTTCCTTGAAGCGCCGGAAGCCGCGGCGCAGGGGCTCGCGGTAGCGCTCGGGGACGATCAGGTCGATCACGCTCTCGCCGAGGGTCTGCTCGCGCGTGCGGCCGAACGTCTCTTCGGCGCGGATGTTCCAATAGGTGATCCGCCCCTGATCATCCATCGAGATGAAGGCGCTGTGAGAGACGTTGAGGATCTTGCGAGCGTGTCCTAGATCCATGTTCCGGATCATCCCCGATCGGGGCTCTGGATGCCTAGCGAGCGGTGCTGAGACCGGCGTAGAACTCGGCCTCCTGGCGACCGAGCTCCGTGACGGGCTCATCGCCGTACATCCACTCGCGGGCGATGCGATGCCAGTTGTCCTTGGCTCGCAGCTGCGAGAGCACTGCGAGCGTGAGCATCTCCATGCGCCTCCCGAAAAGGTGCTCGGGACGCATGTCCTGGTGGCGCATCTCGCGGAAGTGGCTCGAACGTGGATCGGAGCTCTCGAGCATCACTTTCGTGGCGATCTCGGGCGTGAGCTGCACCTCGCGGTCGGAGGTCGTGTACCACCAGATCGCGTCGCGGATGAACGCGAGCAGATTTTCAGGGTCGACGCGCTCGGGCTCGGGCAGGAAGCCCGACTCGGCGAGCAGCGCATGCAGCCTGGCGGCGTCTTCCTCGACGACGGCGCGCTGGCAGGCGAGCTCGAGCTCGACGGCGGCGGCATCCATGCGCTTGAACAGGCCGAAGTCCAGGAAGGCGACGCGCCCGTCCTCGAGCAGCAGGAAGTTGCCCGGGTGAGGGTCACCGGAGAACTGATGGTGACGGTAGAGGCAGCCGAGGAAGAAGCGGAAGATGATCTCACCGAGGCGGTCGCGCTCTGCCTGTGAGCCCTTCTTGAGCTCCTCGAAGCCGACGCCACTGACGTAGTCGCTGACGAGCACGCGCTCGCGTGTCAGCGAGGTGATGACCTCGGGCACGACGATGAACGGGTGCCCGGCGAAGATCCGCGCGAGCGAGCGCTGGTTCTGGGCCTCGAGCTCGTAGTCGAGCTCCTCCTCGATGCGCTCCCGGATCTCGGCCGTGACGGCCTTGACGTCCAGTCCGGGCGTCATGCGCTTCAGCAGCCGCATGATCATGTCCAGGTTCTGCATGTCGGCGCGGACGGCGCTGGCGACGCCGGGGTACTGCACCTTGACGGCGACCTCCCGTCCGTCCGGCGCGAGCCGCGCGCGGTAGACCTGCCCGATCGAGGCCGCTGCGATCGGCTCGGGGTCGAACTCGGAGAAGACCTCGTCGATCTCCTCTTCGAGGTCGTCCTCGATCACGCGCCGCATCTGCTTGAAGGAGACCGTCGGCGCAGCGTCGCGCAGCTTGGCCAGCTCACGCTGGAACTCCTCGCGATGCTCCTCCGGCACCAGGCCGACGTCCAGGAACGACATCACCTGGCCGAGCTTCATCGCCGCGCCCTTCATCGTCCCCAGGACCGCGACGATCTGCTTGGCCGTCTCGAGCTGGCGCCGAGACATCGCCTCCTCGGCGGCTACCTCGTCGCGGGTCACGTTGGCAGCGCGTGTCCCGAACTGCTTGACCGCCTCGCTCGCCGCGAGCGTCGCGACGGTCGCGGTGCGGCGGACGCGCGAGGTGGGGATCTTCTCGTTCTCGCGCGCCATGGGCCCCCATCGTACGATGACGGGTCCAGCGGCGAGGGGCGTCGCTAGGGGCCGCGCTCGACTTTCGACCCGGGCACGATGTCGTCGGCCCCGTCGGCCCAGCGAACCCACGCCTTCGTGCCGCCGTCGTAGTCGGCGCCCAGCAGCACCAGCGTGGCGGGCTCGCCGAGCGCGGTGCAGGGCTCGGCGCCCTCCGGGTCCAGACCGCGCCAGACGCGGATGAAGGCGTTCTGCTCCCACTCGCGGCCGACGGTCGTGTCGGCGGCGTGCCCCGGATGGATGACGGTCTCCGGCGAGAGCTCCATCAGCGTGCCCATGATCGAGTCGCGGAGGTCCGCGTAGGTCGTGTGCCCGGGCGCTTTGACGCCGCCGACGGAGTCCTTGAAGAGCGTGTCGCCGGTGAACACGGCCCCCGGCTGCTCGTCGCCCGATACGAAGAAGGAGAGCATCCCGCCGGTGTGACCGGGGGTGTGCAGGGGTCGTACCGAGAGTGCGCCGAAGCTCGTAGCGTCCCCGGCCTCGATCGTGTCGTAGCGAGCACTCGCGCCGTCCTTCTCGTCCGCCGGGGAGCCGAGCAGGGCCCGCTCGCGCGAGCTGATCAGCACCTTCAGGTCGGGCCAGCGGGCGAGCAGCGCGTCGAGCTCGCAGATGTGGTCGTAGTGATGGTGGGTCAACAGCACGTGGGTGGGCTCGAGGCCCCGGCGCTCGGCGGCCTCGATCAAAGGCGCGACCGGACCGCCGGCGTCGACGAAGAACGCCGGCCCACCCTCGCCGTCGGCTACGAGGAACGTGTTCGAGATGAACTGGGGGTGGGTCGAGCGCTCGACGATCACCGGGTCATCCTAGGCTGCTC
This sequence comes from Solirubrobacterales bacterium, assembly GCA_025963965.1. GTDB lineage: Bacteria > Actinomycetota > Thermoleophilia > Solirubrobacterales > Solirubrobacteraceae > Palsa-744. Next base: position 5,662 of record JAOPZS010000023.1, on the reverse strand, counting down.
TCGCCCCCGCCGCCACGAGCTTTGTGAGCCCGTCGAGATAGGCCCCGTCGCCGACGTCGCGGCGCCACTCGAGCACTGGGACGCGCTCGGCCCACCCGGTGACGCGCGCCCGCGCCTGCTCGAGCGTCGGGGCAGTGCTCGCCAGGGCGACGGCACGGGAGGTGCCGACGGTCCGGTAGCCGCTGGCGCCGAGCGCCACGGCGGAGGAGAAGAAGACATGGCCCCCGTCGGACTCGATCGCGTCGCGGTCGAGCGTGAAGTCGTACGCCTCACCGGCGCGAAGGGCGTAGTCGGGGGAGACGAGGTACAGGACGACCGAGGCCTCGCGCCGCAGCGGCACGTCGGCCTGGCTGAGCGTGCCGGCGGCGATGCTGCGCATGACCTCCGTCCAGGACCCCTCGAAGAGGCTCATGATGTTCATGCACTCCGGGTCACCGAAGCGAGCGTTGAACTCGATCACCTTGACGCCGTCGGCGGTCGCGAAGAAGCCGGAGTTCATGACGCCGCTGAAGTGCCGGCCGAGCGTGCCGAGACGCTCGATCACAGCCTGGATGATCGAGCAGGCCTGCTCGTAGTGCGCCGGGGTCATGAAGGGGAGCGTCGTCCCGGGGAGTGACAGCGAGCCCATCCCGCCGGTGCCAGGTCCCTCGTCGCCGTCGAAGCGGTAGGGATAGTCATAGGTCGCGTTCGGGAAAACGACGGTCTCACCGTCGGAGATCGCCTGGATCGTGAACTCGGCGCCGTCGACGCGCTCCTCGAGAAGGATCCCCTCGCCAGGTCGGCCCTTCTCCAGCAGCTCGAGCGCGTAGGCGTGCGCGGCGGCATGGTCGGCGAGATGCGGGCCCATCACCTTGACGCCCTTGCCGCCGGTCAGCCCGGCGGGCTTGACAACCACCGGTGTCGGGCCGAACGAGGCGATCGCCGCGGCGACCTCTTCAGGGCTGCGGGCGACGCGCAGCTGCGGGACCGACTCGGGTGCTACCTCGGCGAGCAGCTCGCGGGCGAAGACCTTGTTCCACTCGATCTCGGCCCCGTCGCTGGTCGGCCCGACGGTGGTCGTGCCCTGCGCGCGAAGCGCGTCGACGACGCCGGCGGCGAGCGGCTCGTCGGAGCTGACCATCGCCAGGTCGATCTCGCGCTCGCGGGCATACGCCGCGACGGCGGCGGGATCGCAGATGTCGCCGAGGCGGTGATCGCCGCCGGAGCGCTCGGCGTGCAGCAGGATCGTGGGGTTCGCGTGCCCGAGGAACGCGTGCAGCTCGCTGTCCTCGGCCATGCGCATCGCAAGCGCGCTCTCCCGTCCTCCGTGGCCCACGACAAGCGTCCGCACTGGGGGCAGTCTAGAGGCGGGGCGGAGGATGGAGCCGTAGGCTTGCCGCATGAGCGAGCAGGAGCTGACCCCGGACGCGGCGATCAACCGGGAGCGCTGGGATGAACAGTCCGATGAGTACCAGTCGCGCCACGGCGCACAGCTCGAGGAGTCCGGCGGAACGGCCTGGGGGGTGTGGCAGATCCCGGAGTCAGAGCTCCGCGTGCTCGGCGACGTGGCGGGGTTGGACGTGCTCGAGCTCGGCTGCGGCGCTGCGCAGTGGTCGATCGCACTTGCCGGGCTGGGCGCGCGGATGACTGGGCTGGACAACTCCTCGCGACAACTCGAGCACGCGCGCAAGGCGATGGAGCAGGCGGGCGTCGAGTTCCCGCTCGTGCACGCGAGTGCCGAGTCGACGGGGCTGGAGGACTCGAGCTTCGACGTCGTCTTCTGCGACATCGGCGCGATGACGTTCACCGATCCTCACAACAGCGTGTCCGAGGTCGGCCGCCTGCTGCGCCCGGGCGGCCTCTTCGCCTTCTCGGCGCTGACGCCGATCGTCGACCTGGCGTGGCCGGAGGGCGAGGAGGAGCCGAGCGAGCGACTCGTCGTGGACTACTGGGAGGGGATTAGGCGGTTCTCCGAGCCGGGCGAGCCGATCGCCTTCAACCTTCCCTACGGCGAGTGGATCGCGCTGTTTCGCAAGCACGGCTTCACCATCGAGGACCTGATCGAGCTGCGCCCGGCCGCCGACGCGACGAGCAGCTACCGCACGGAGTCCACACGCGAATGGGCGAGGCGGTGGCCGATGGAGCACATCTGGCGGGTTCGGCTGCAGCGGCCCTGAGCGGAGGGCAGGGTCTCCTAGCGCTCGAAGAGGTACGTCTTGAAGCCCTGGCCGATGGCCTCGAAGCCGAGGCTGCGATAGAAGTCATGCGCGCCGGTGCGCTCGTTGCCAGAGATCAAATTGACCTTGTAGCAGCCGGCCTCGCGCGCGAGCTCGATCGCGCGCAGCATCAGCGCCCTGCCGGCCCCGCGCCGGCGTGCCCACTCGGCGACGACCACGTTCTCGACGAGCGCCCATGGCTGCGCGTGGTGGGTGAGGTTGGGAGCGATCAGCACGTCCACCGTGCCCACGACCTGCCCGTCGAGCTCCGCCACCAGCAGGCTGCGCGCGGGATCAACGACGATCTGCTCGATCGCCCGACGTGGGTCCGGCTGCGGCTCGGGCACCGGCTCGTCGAGGGGGCTCGTCAGCTGCTGGTAAAGCTCCATCAGCGCATCGAGGTCGACGGAAGCTGCCTCGCGGACCCGAACCCCTCCCACGCTCCAAGCTTCGCAGATCGGCTTACTCCCGCCCTCCCGGCCCACTCGGTGCGATGGGCGGCTGCCGTGCGGCGCGTAAACTCATTGCGATGGCGCTGATCCACACGTGCTACCGCATCACGGACATCGACCGATCGGTTGCCTTCTACGAGGCGCTCGGGTTTCAGGAGGTCGGCCGCCTGCCGATCAAAGACGAGGCCGTCAACGTCTTCATGAACCAGCCCGGCGACGGCGACATGCCGCGCCTGGAGCTGACCCACAACTTCGGTGTCGACTCCTACGAGCTCGGCACCGCCTACGGCCACATCGCGATCACCGCCGAGGACCTCGACGGAACCCTCGCGCGCCTCGGCGAGCAGGGCATCGAGCCCGAGAAGCCGCCCTACAAAGTCAGCGAGCGCGGACCGAGGATCTGTTTCGTCAAAGATCCCGACGGCTATCGCGTGGAGATAATCGAGCAGGCCTGACCGGCGCAGACGCTAGACCCAGGCTTCTGGCAGTGCTCGTCTGATAGACACGCTCGCAGCGTACGATTCCGTGCGCGAACCACAACGAAGGGGGAGCCAGCTGATGCCCAGAGTCGTCCTGACCCACGCAGTGACAGACGTCGAGGCATGGGCCTCGCACAAGGCTGAGCGAGTCGCGTTCTTCGAGGACTTCGCCTCGGATGTCGTCGACTACCTGCCGACCGACGGCGGGACCACGGTTGCCGTGTCTGCAAACGTGCACAACATGGACGGGATGCTCGCGGCACTGGAGACCCCGGAGGCCAAAGCGATCGAGGAGTCCCACGGGGTCATCGAGCCGATCTCGAGCTACGTCGAGGGTCAGTAGGTAGAGAGCGGCCCGCAGCTGTGTTTACTTACGGGCGCGACCCGGACGGCTATCGCGTGGAGATAATCGAGCAGGCCTAGCGCGCGGGTCGCACCGAGGTCTCAGGACCCGGCGCGACACCCGACGTTCGAGTACGGTCAGGCTCCACGCAGGCCAACGAAGGGGGAGCCATGGGTGAGCAGAACGTGGAAATCGTCAAGGGTGTCTATGCCGCGTTCGCCCGAGGCGACGTGCCCGCCGTACTCGAGGCATTCAGTGACGACCTCGAATGGTTCGAGGCCGAGGGCATGCCATACGGAGGGCTGTACCGCAGCGGCGACGCGGTGCTGCAGAACGTCTTTGGCCCGATCGCCGCTGACGTCGAAGGCTTCGCGGTCACGCCCGAGGAGTACATCGGATCGGACGCGACCGTCGCGGCGATCGTCCGCTACACGGGCACCGGCAAGGCGACCGGCAAGACTCTGGACGAGCCGGCTGTCCACGTGTGGGAGATCCGGGACGGCAAGCTGGCGCGCTTCCGGCAGTTCATCGACACGGTCAAGTTCGCCGAGGTCGTGCCCGGGGGCGTAGCGGCCGCGTAGGGCAGTTGAGATAGTCGAGCGGGCCGGCTCGCCGGGGTGGCTGTCGTGCGCCGGCCTCAGAGCGGCGCCCCGAAAACCGTCATCGTTGCGACACCAGGTCCTGGCTCCGACTGGTTGAGCGTCTGTGTCGCGAGCCAGAAAACCTCGCCCGACGTATGGGCCGAGTAGCCGTAGGCGCTCGGAGGCGCTCCTTCTTCCGCCGCCCCGGCGACGCGACGTAAGGGCAAAGGCCAGGGTCGCAGCCGCGGCGAGTCTCGGCGCAGAGCAAACAACAATGGAAGCCGCGCCTACTCGGGAAACGAAGGCGGGATACTCCTCTAGATGTCAGCGGCACGCTTCGAGTTGATCAGAGCCGGCATCGCCGCCATAGTGGAAGGCGACCACGATCGTGCGGCGGACATGTTCGCTGTCGACGCCGAGGTCCAGAGGGCCGATCGGTTCGGGGTCGTACAGGGGAGGGAAGCCATCCGGACGTGGCTCGCGCCGGACGCGATGGAGCCGTTACAGGTCGCGGTGACCGCGTTGGAGGAGAGCGGCGATCATGTTCTGGCGACATGCGACATACGGATGCGCGGAACCGGCAGCGGCGTTGAGGTCACGAACACCCTCTACGTGGTGTTCACATTCCGGGGCACACAGGTGAGTCGAATGGAGATCTATTTCCGGCGGCCCGAAGCCGCGGCCTCAGCTGGGCTGGGGGCACACTGAACTCGACCCTCACGGGTGCACGTTCTACGAGCCCTGTGCGGAGCGGGCGGTGGAGCGTGAGTTGCAAACCGTCCATTGGCTCGACCGGTATAGCGTCGGCGTAGCCGAGCTCTCACGGAGCGCGCCACACGTATAGGCCGCCGTGCTGTTGGCCATCGAGTCCAAGATCGACAACCGCGTCGCGTACACCGGGGTGGCCTGGGTGCTCGTAGTCGTGGAAGGCGACGATCGCGCCCGGGAGCAGCGAGTCATGCCATGCGTGAAAAGCGGTGACGACCGAGTCGCGGTCGTGGGAGGAGTCGATGAAGAGAAGCTCGACGTCCTCGCCGCCCCGTGGACCGGTGCTGTCGGGTTCGTGACGCAGCTCGATCCGCGTGCGAACGGACGGCCATGCCCGTGCGAGGTAGGCGTCGCGCTCGGTGCGCGCGCAGGGGTCGTAGCTCACGACGCGGCGCTTGCGATCGGCCAGTGCCAGCGCGATTGCGCTCCATCCCGTTCCGGTGCCGAGCTCAACTACCGATTGGCGACCTCGCGCGAGGCGGAGCAGCGCGGCGAGCTCGCTGGGACGAATCGAAGACGAGAGGCTGAACTCGTCTCCGCGCCTGTGGGCGTAGCGCCATGCCCGCAAGAAGAAGAGTGCGACGGACGGTGGCAGTACCCGGAGTGCCAACAGGAATCGCGCGTCGGCTGCGCAGCGGCGTAAACCGTCTCGCTTCACGGCGCCATCCTAAGCGGTCCCGGTTCGGCTCATGCGAATCCGGTGGCATGCCGAACGAAGCGCTGCGTCTTACGATCAGTCGCCGAAGCTTCCCTCGTCGTAGGGCGTCACGGCCTCCAGCCGCCGTCGCGGAACGCTCGTCACCCTCGCCACGCGCCGCCGGCGAGGCTGGCGCTCGCGCGAGCC
>JAOPZS010000137.1 GCA_025963965.1 Solirubrobacterales bacterium | reverse complement strand
CCGGCTCGCCGCCGGGCTGCGCTCGGCGCTCCTGCGGATCGGGTTGCACACCTCGACGTATGACGGCCACAACGGGCTCGCCCCGCGCACGGACCTCGGCGGGCTGAACCTGTCGCGCGTGCCGAAGGTGTTCGTGGAGGTCGCGAACATGCAGAACCGCGCCGACGAGGCACCGATGGAGCACAGCGCCTACCGCGCGCAGGTTGCCCGCGCGCTGCTCGCCGGAGTCGAGCGCTTCCTGCCGGCCGGCTAGGAGATCTCTGCGCGCGCTTCGGCGCCCAGGCCCGATGGGGCGTCGGAGCGCATCCACACCACGGTCGCCGTCAGGGCGGCGACGAGCAGAACCGACGGCCACGCGCCGATCGCGTGGGCAAGCACGTGCGAGAGCGCGAACGCGCTCAGCCCGACACCGGCGAGCGCGGCGGCCGTCGGCGCGCCGTGGCGGCGGTGCCAGATGCGGATGCAGTACACCCCGCCGGCAGCGAGGACGGCGCCGCCGAGCGGGCGCGAGCCGCTGCCGGCGGCGACGGCGTAGCCGGCGATCAGGGTGCCTGCGGCGATGGCTGCGGTGGGCGTTCGGCGCATTCCGGCCAGCCTAGCGCCGGCGAGGGCTCACACGCGTCAGATGCCCGGCTCGTGGAAGTGCCCGGCTCGGGTGCCGCGTCCCGCGATACTGAGGCCGTGGCCTACGCCCCGCCCACCCGTCACCTGCTGCGCGCGCGGGATCTCGCCGACGCCCGCTACGCGGAGCGTCTCGGCGTCGAGGACATGGCATCGGCGGCGGGCCTTTCGCGGGCGCATTTCATCCGCGAGTTCCGTCGCGTCTTCGGCGAATCTCCCCACGCATACCTGCTGACGCGACGTCTCGAGCGGGCGGCCTCGCTGCTGCGCACGACCGACCGCCAGATCGCCGACATCTGCTTGTCGGTCGGGCTGATGAGCCTCGGCTCGTTCACGACGAGCTTCACGCGCACGTTCGGCGTCTCGCCGGCCGCCTACCGCGCGCGCTTTCCTCCCGCTGCCGACCGGGCGCTCGTGCCGGGGTGCATCGTCCGGGCATACGGGCGTCCGCAACGCCGCACTTTTCGAGAAGACAAGCCCGACGGCGAGGCGTAGGTTCGCTGTCAGTCAACGAGACGAGCGAAAGGAGCGCACGATGATCAAAGTGGGAACGGCGCAGTTGTGGGTCAACGACCAGGACGAGGCGCTGGCGTTCTACACCGAGAAGGTCGGCATGGAGGTCCGCGCCGACGTGACGGTTGCCGAGCTCGGCAACTTCCGCTGGCTGACCGTCGGCATGCCGGGACAGCCGGACTTCGCGATCGTGCTGATGGCGATCCCGGGTCCGCCGATGATGGACGACGAGACGACCGAGCAGGTCAAGACGCTGATGTCCAAGGGCTACGCCGGAACGGTGTTCCTGGAAACGGACGACTGCCAGGCCTCCTACGAGGAGCTGAGCGCCCGCGGCGTGCAGTTCCACGAAGCGCCCGAAGAGCGCCCGTACGGGATCGACTCGGGCTTTCGCGACCCGTCCGGCAACAACCTGCGTCTCACGCAGGTCAGGGACCTGGCCGAGCTGTCGGCCTGACGCGAAGCCGATCTGAAAGCGCCGGGGCGGCCGCATCGCGCGAGCCGCCCCGCGCCTGCTCGATCCAACCGCCGCGCCCGCGCGATCGCGCGGCGCTAGCTTCTGCGGGAATGGGCGCGAGCTACGAGCGGGGGCTGGCGGAGGTCGGCGAGGGCATTCACGCCTACCTCCAGCCGGACGGCGGATGGGGCTGGTCGAACGCCGGGCTCGTCAGCGACGGCGAGGCGAGCCTGCTGATCGACACGCTGTTCGACCTGAAGCTGACCGAGGCGATGCTCGCGGAGATGCGCCGCGCGGTGCCGGCGGCGGCCCGGATCGACACGCTCGTCAACACGCACGCCAACGGCGACCACTGCTACGGCAACCAGCTGCTCGGCGGGGCGCGGATCGTGGCGTCCGAGCGCACCGCCACGGAGATGGACGAGCTGCCGCCTGCGGCGATGGCCGCGCTGATCGAGCAGGCGCCGAACATGGGCACGCTCGGCGAGTTCTTCCTGCGCTGCTTCTCCTCCTTCGACTTCACCGGCATCGAGCCGACGCCGCCCGGCGAGACGTTCAGCGGCGAGCTCTCGCTGCGGGTCGGATCGCGCGAGGTGCGCCTGCTCGAGGTCGGCCCGGCTCACACCCGAGGGGACACGATCGCGTGGCTGCCGGCCGAGCGGGTGCTGTTCAGCGGCGACATCCTCTTCAAGGACGCCCACCCGATCGCCTGGGCCGGGCCGGTGTCGAACTGGATCGCGGCGTGCGAGCGGATCGAGTCCCTGGCGCCGCAGGCGATCGTCCCGGGGCACGGCGCGCTGGCGGACCTCGACGACGTGCGCGAGCTGCGCGCGTACTTCGACTACCTCTATGAGCAGGCGCGTCTGGCCCACGCCGACGGCCTGGAGCCGCTGGCGGCGGCGCGGCGCATCTCGATGGACCGCTGGGCTGAGTGGGGCGAGCCCGAGCGACTCGTCGTCAACGTCGCGACGATCTTCGGCGAGCTCTCGGGCGCTGGCCCGCCGAACCCGCTCGAGGCCTTCCAGCAGATGGCCGAGCTGGCGCTGGGTGAGCGGAGCGCGACGGACGAGGCGGGCTGAGCGGTGGTGTCTCTCGAGGACGTTCGACGGATCGCGATGGCGCTGCCCGGGAGCGAGGAGCGCCTCTCGCGGGGACGGCTGCAGTGGCGCGTGGGCGGCAGGCTGTTCGTCTGGGAGCGCCCGCTGCGGGCCAAGGAAGTGCAGGAGCTCGGCGACGGCGCCCCTGAGGGCCCAGTGCTGGGCGCGAGGGTCGAGCACCTGATCGCCAAGCAGGCGCTGCTGGCCGATCAGCCCGAGGTGTACTTCACGACGTCGCATTTCGAGGGCCACGCGTCCGTGCTCGTGCGACTCGAGCAGATCGGCGACGCAGATCTCGAGGAAGTCGTGACCGAAGCGTGGTTTGCACGGGCGCCGCCGAAGCTGCTGGCGGAGGCCGAGGCGCACCGCGGGTAGCCTGGGCCCGTGCGACTGGTCAGCTACAGAGGCGAGCAGGGCCCGGTTGCGGGCGTGCTGCTCGGCGAGCAGATCGTGCCGCTGTCGTCGCTCGAGCGGCCGCCGGCGGCGGGTGTTCGAGGCGTGCTCGAGGAGCTGCACGGCGACCAGCTGGAGGCGCTCGAGGCGCTCGCCGGCGCGATCGGCGAGCGCCTCGCCGTCGCCGAGGTGGAGCTGTGCGCGCCGGTGCCCGACCCGGAGAAGATCATCTGCATCGGCCTCAACTACCGAGACCACGCCGAAGAGACCGGCCAGGAGATCCCGGCTGCGCCGATGTGGTTCGCCAAGTTCGCCAACTCCCTGCGCGGGTCCGGTCAGTCGATCGTGCTGCCGGCGGCGCATCCCGACCATGTCGACTACGAGGCCGAGCTGGCGTTCGTGATCGGGCGCGAGGCGCGCAACGTGGGCGAGCAGGAGGCGCTCTCGCACATCGCCGGGGCGATGCCGTTCAACGACGTCAGCGCACGCGATCTGCAGTTCCAGAACCCGCTATGGACGAGCGGCAAGGCGATCGACACCTTCGCGCCGTGCGGACCGGCGCTCGTGACGCTCGCCGAGGCCGGCGACCTCGGCCGGCTCGGCCTGCGCACGCGGATCGACGGCGAGATCGTGCAGGAGGGAACGACGGCGAACCTGATCTTCGGTCCGGCCGAGCTCGTCTCCTGGCTGTCGCGGACGATCACGCTGCGGCCGGGCGACATCATCGCGACGGGAACGCCGGCCGGCGTCGGCGTGGCGCAGGGTCGCTTCCTGCGCGCAGGGCAGAGCGTCGAGGTGGAGGTCGACGGCCTCGGCACCCTCGTCAACCCGGTGCGCGGCGAATAGCGACCCGACCGGCCGGCTCTAGGGCCGCTCGGCGCCGGCGAGCAGGGCATCTGTCGCCGGATCGCCGGCGCCGGCGAAGTACCGGTCGAGCACGCTCCCCAACAGCGCCTCGCCGGGATCGGCGCGGGCGAACAGCGTGATCGAGGAGCGCAGCTTCAGCGCGTCCACCGGGCCGAAGATCTGCTCGGCGCCGATCCCCTCGTGCCCGAGCAGCGCCGCGGCGCTCTCGCGCAGCCGCGCGCCGAGCACCGGGTCGGCGAGGTAGGCGCGCGCTTCGGCGAGCGAGGAGATCGCGTATCTCCTCGACATCTCGCTCCGTCCGAGCCCGGCGAGCTGCGGGAAGACGAACCACATCCAGTGGCTGCGCTTGGCGCCGGCCTTCAGCTCGGCCAGCGCTCGCTCGTAGATCCCGTTTTCCTCCTGCGCGCAGCGGAAGCGGGCGAGTGAGTCCACGGGGCGGCTCAGGATGGGACGCCGGCCCGCTGCGAGCCCCGCAGGAAGCGCTCGATCGCATCCGCCACGAGCTCGTCGATCTGCTCGGCGGCGACGATGCCGGCCGTGACGAGCGCCGCGATGCCCTGGATCGTCGCGAACAGCACGAGGCCCACGCGCTCCGGATCGCCTTGCTCGAGCGCCCCCACCTCCTGCCCCTGGGCGATCAGCCCGAGCATCACGGCGAAGGCCCGCTCGGCCGCGTCGTGGAGCACGCCGCTCTCCTCGTGGTTCTTGCCGGCGAACATCAGCTCGAGCAGCGCGGCGTCGGCGGTGGCGAAGCGGACGTAGGCGGCGGCGACAGCTCCGAGCCGCGCCTCGAAGTCCTCACCGGCGTTCTCGAAGGCCGACTGGAGCTCTGAGCCGAGGCGGATGAAGCCGGACTCGGCGAGCGCGTCGAGCAGCGCGCGGCGGTCGGGGAAGTGCCGGCGCGGAGCGCCGTGGCTGACGCCGATGTCGCGTGCGAGCTCGCGCAGCGAGAGCTCCTGCACGCCGCGCTCGCGCACGGTGCGCTCGGCGGCGGCGAGCAGGGCGGTCCTGAGGTTGCCGTGGTGATAGGGGCGCTCGGCCATGCTTACAGGCTACAGCTCGATGTAGTCGTTGACATCTTTGTTGTCATCGACTACATTGTTGCTCATGACAACTTCAAGCTCCACCTCCCTCCCTGACATGGCCGGCCGCACGGCGATCGTGACCGGCGCCAACAGCGGCATCGGCCGGGCGGCGGCGTCCGCGCTGGCCGGCGCCGGAGCGCGCGTCGTGCTCGCGGTGCGCTCCACCGAGAAGGGCACGGCGGCCGCGGCCGCGATGCCCGGCCAGACGGAGGTCCGCCGCCTGGACCTCGCGAGCCTCGAGTCGGTGCGCGACTTCGCGGCCGGCTGGGACGGCGAGATCGACCTGCTCATCAACAACGCCGGCGTGATGGCACCGCCGCTCAGCCGCACCGCGGAGGGCTTCGAGCTGCAGTTCGGCACGAACCACCTCGGGCACTTCGCGCTGAGCAACCTGCTGCTCGAGCGGGTCACAGGACGCGTCGTGACGGTCTCCTCGACCGGGCACCGGATGGGGCGGATCGACTTCGATGACCTGAACTGGGAGCAGCGGCGCTACAGCGCCTGGCGCGCCTACGGCCAGTCGAAGCTCGCGAACCTGCTGTTCACGGCCGAGCTGCAACGCCGCCTGACCGAGGCCGGTTCGAGCGTGCTCGCGATGGCCGCACACCCGGGCTACGCGGCCACGAACCTCCAGTTCCACAGCGAGAAAAGGCTTCAGGACCTCGTCAGCCACGTCGGCAACCGCCTGCTCGGCCAGAGCGAGGAGGGCGGCGCACTGCCGACGCTCTACGCGGCGACGGCGGACGTCCCGGGCAACAGCTTCGCCGGGCCCGGCGGCTTCATGGAGCAGCGCGGGCCGGCCAAGCTCGTCGGCCGCAGCGCCGCCGCGCAGGACATGGATGTCGCGCGCCGGCTGTGGGAGGTCTCCGAGCAGCTGACCGGGACGCGATTCGCGCTCGGCGCCTCCGTGGGCCGCTGACGCTGCGCGCCCGCGCCGGACGCCGTCCCCACCAGATCGGGTATCAGCCGGGGCCGGACGGGGCCAGCCCGCACAGCCCGTCGCTCAGCTCGCGCAACCGGGCCCGCGCCTCGGGGTCCTCGGCCTGGGCGTGTGGGCGCTCCTCGTCCAGGCCGTTGAAGTAGCGCCCGGTGACGCCGTCGAGCTCGTCGGCCACGATCAGGCGCAACGTTGCCTCGGTGCCCTGCTCGAGCGTGCTGTACGGCTCGATGCCACCGGCCAGCACCATTTTGGTTGGCATGTACGTCGCGGGATGCAGGCAGTTGGCGCTCACGCCGCGCTCGCCGAGCTGCTCTGCGAGGTCGAACGTGAACATGATCTGGGCGAGCTTGCTCTGGCAGTAGGCCTGCACGCCGCTGTAGCGCCGTTGCAGCATCACGTCGTCGAAGTCGATCGGCGCCTGCCCGGCGGAGCTGACATTGACGATCCGTGACGGCGCCGAGCGCTCGAGGCGGCCGAGCAGCAGCCGCGTCAGGAGGTACCCGGACAGGTAGTTGACGGCGAAGCGCAGCTCGAATCCGTCGCGGCTCTCTTCGCGCTCCTGCACCCCGCCGGTCGTCGTGCCGATCCCGGCGTTGTTGACGAGCACGTCGAGCCGGTCGGTCTCGCCCAGCACGAGCTCGCCGAGACCCCGCACCTGATCGAGTGAGGCGAGGTCGGCACGGAGCCAGCGCAGTCCCTCGTTGCCGGTCGCCTCAGAGATCTCGGCGAGCACGCGCTCGCCCTTGGCCTGGTCGCGACCGTGCAGCAGCAGCGTGGCGCCGTGCGAGGCGAGCTCGAGCGCGAGCGCCTTGCCGAGGCCGTCGGTGGCGCCGGTGATCAGGATCGTCTGCTCGGCGATGGGGCGCATCGGGGCCAGCGTAGGGCACGATGGGCCGGTTCGGCGAGACGGTCCGCCGTTGGCGAGCGTCGGCCTTGCCGGGGGTGGTGATCGTTCGGCTGCGATGACCGGGCAGCGCGCACCGGCGGAGCCTCGATTTCAAATAAGCGGGAGCGACGGGACTCGAACCCGCGACCTCTGCCGTGACAGGGCAGCGCTCTAACCTGCTGAGCTACGCCCCCGCGATTGCTGCGGGAACCCGGGGGCCCGCGGCGTGGGACCACAGTATGCCAAGGCTGGGCCGCGAGCCCGGGCAACTCGCCGGCGAGCGTTCCAGACACCGGCCGGCGCCGAGACTGGCCGGCCGGCCAGGCGTTGCTCTAGGCTGTGGCCGTTGGCGCTCGTCGGCCCTCCACCGATGCTGAACCGGAGCCCGCTGTCGGTGGTGCTCGACGACATCCGCGACGAGCGCCGGGCCTCTGTTCCGTACCCGCCGGGGGAAACGCGCTTCTCGCTGCCGCGCACGCGTCGCTTCGCGCAGGAACCGCTCGAGATGCTGCTCGAGAGCTACGAGCGCTTCGGCCCTGTCTTCACGCTGCGCCTGCTCCACAGCAACGTGGTCTTCATGCTCGGACCGGCGGCCAACCACTACATCCTCGTCTCGCACGCCTCCGACTTCCAGTGGCGCGAAGGCAGCTTCCGCGACCTGATCGGGCTGATGGGGGACGGGCTGCTGACGATCGACGGCGACTTCCATCGCCGGTCCCGTCGCATCATGCTGCCCGCCTTCCATCGCGACAACATCGCAGCCTCCGTCGATGTGATCCGCACGGAGACCGAGCGGGCGATCGAGCAGCTCGAGCCGGGAACGAGCGCCGACCTGTACGACTGGACGCGCCATCTGGCGATGCGGGTCGCGATGCGTGCGCTGTTCGGGCTGGACCCGGACAGCGGCCGGGCTCAGGCGATCGATGCCGCCGGCCTGTTCGAGGAGGCGCTGGCGTTCTACGCGAGCGACTACCTGCTGCGGGTGTTCCGCGGAAAGCGCTCGCCTTGGGGGCGCATGCAGGTCGCTGCCCGCAAGCTCGACACCCTGATCTACGCGGAGATAGCCGACAGGCGCGCGTCCGGCCGTCGCGGCAGCGACATCCTCAGCCTGCTGCTCGACGCCGAGGACGAGGACGGCAGCCGGCTGAACGACCGCCAGGTTCGCGACGAGGTGATGACGCTGCTGTTCGCCGGTCACGACACGACGACGTCGACGATCTCGTTCATGTTCTACGAGCTGGCCCGCCAGCCGTCGATCGCCGAGCGGCTGCGGGCGGAGCAGCGGACGCTGCTCACCGATGGGCGGGCGAGTGCTGCACAGCTGCTCGGCGGCGAGCTGCCGGAGCTCGAGATGGTGGTCGACGAGACGCTGCGCAAGTACCCGCCGGCATGGGTCGGCCCGCGCCGCGCCGTGCGCGATCTCGACTTCGAAGGAACCCCGATCCCCGACCGAGCATTCGTCAACTACTGCTCGTGGGCCTCGCATCACCTGCCCGAGGTGTTCGCCGAGCCCGATCGGTTTCGCCCGGAGCGCTTCACGCCCGAGGCGCGCGCGGCGCTGCCGAAGGGCGCCTACGTGCCCTTCGGGGGCGGCTCGCGGACCTGCATCGGCATGCGCTTCGGCCAGCTCGAGGTGCGCACGATCGCGACTTCACTGCTTGCCGCGCGGTCGTTCGAGCTACCCGCGGACTTCACGCTGACGATCCGCCAGATGCCGACGATCAGCCCCAGGCAGGGGCTCCCGGTGCACGTCGGCGTGCCCGTCCCCAGCGACGCACCGCCACTCGGCGCCGTCGCCTGAGCGACGAGCCGCGCTCAGCGGAGCAGCGCGCTCATGCTCAGCCTGTAGCTGAGCGGATCGGTGGCGCGCACACCCGCGGCGACACCCTCGACGTGCACGTGGGGATCGGAGAACAGCGTCAGGCGGAGCCCTTCCAGCAGGAGGCCTTCGGGGTGCGCCACGAGCGCGCCGTTCTGCGCTTCGGCGAGAGCCGCCACCTCGGCGCCGACGCCGAACAGGCTGCCGCCGACGCTGACGCGCACGCGCCCGCCTTCGCTGCCGAGCAACCGCACGCTGGCTCCTTCCCCAAGCGCCGCTTGCGCGGCGGCCTGCGTCGCGACGGCCTCGGCGTCGAGCTGCGCGCCGCGCTTGCGAAGCGTCGCGTCGCCGAGCGACAGCGGCCCGATGCGCACAGCTTCGGCGCTGATGTCGAGCCTCGCGACGCCGCGTCCTTCCCACAACAGCGACGCGGCCTGCGACGGGGCGAGCTTCAGCGGACCGGTCTTGACATCCACAGAGTCGGCGTTCCCCCACAGCAGCTTCAGCGCCGGCCACGCGGACACGGACACGTGCTCGACATGGCCGTAGCGCGCGACCCGCGAGGAGATCCGTGAGGCCGCGATGCGCGGCAGCAGCAACTGCGCCGCGAGGAGCACGACCAGCAGCACCGCAGCTCCCGCCGCGGCGAACCTGATCGCTCTCGAGCCGCCGCCGCGCCGCATCCCCGCAAGCTTCGCAGGGACGCGGCGGCAGAGACGACGCTGGAACCGGCTAGCCCAGTCCGTTGGCGGTGAGGAACTGTTTGGCGACCGCCGAGGGAGACTGCTTTTCGACGCTGACGGCCTTGTTCATCTGCTGGATCGCCTGCGTGCTCAACAGCGCGGAGACCTTGTTGACGGTTTCCGTGAACGCCGGGCCCTCCTGCGAGACGAGGCTCTGCTTGACCACCGGGGCGACGTTCTGGAAGCCGAAGACGTGCTTCGGGTCGGCCAGCACCTTGAATTTGCCGCCGAGCAGCTGACCATCGGTCGTGAACACGTCCTGGACGTCGACCTGTCCGCTTTCGAGCGCCTTGTAGGACAGTTCGATCGAGACCGGCTTGAACGTCGGCTTGAATCCGTATTCGGCTTCAAGCCCCTTCAGACCCTCGAAGCGCGTCGCGAATTCCGGGGCGGCGCCCAGCGTCACCGACTTGCCGAGCGGCTTCAGGTCGGCGATGCTCGCCAGTTTGTGCTTGCTGGCATAGCTCGGCAGCGTCGCGAGCGCGTCGGAGTCGTAGAAGGGCGTGTAGTCGAGCAGCGTGAAGCCGTGCTGTTCGACAAACGCCTTCGCTTCGTCGTATGCCGCTTTGGCGCTCGCCGGAGCCTTCGTCTTCTGCGCGACAGCCGTCAGCAGGACGCCCGTGTACTCCGGGTACATCTGGATGCGTCCGGCTGTCGCCGCCTTGTAGATGATCTCCGTCGAGCCGACGTTTTCGACCAGGTTGACCGTGTAGCCCTTCGCTTTCAGCGCCTGCGCGTAGAGGTTCCCGAGGATGTTCTCCTCGGGAAAGTTCTTGTCGCCGATCGTGATCGGCGGCTTGCCCGCGCCCGACGAGCTCGAGCTGCTGCTCGTGCCGGCCGTCGCGCTCGATTCCGTTGAGGACGATTTGCTGCTGCTCCCGCATGCGGCCAGCACCAGCGCGAGCACGACCGGCGCCGCCAGTCCCGTCGCGAACCTCCATCCGGCTCGACCGCTGCGAGCCCCCCGTGGCAATCCCTTCATGTGCTTCGCCTCCTGGTCATTGACTTCATTGACTGAACAGATGGAATCAGGCACCCGCGATGACAGCATCGGCGATCGCGCCGCGCTCGGCCCGTTCGATGCGGACTCCCCGCGGCGTGATCGCCCGCTGCACGAGCGCGAGCGCGCCCTCCACGGCCAGCGCCAGCGCGGCGACGCAGATCGCCGCGCCGAGCACCCCCGCGAAGTGGTAGCTGGTCTCGTTGGCGATCACGTCGCCGAGCGTGCCGCTGAAGCCGGCGAGCGAGGCGATCGTCGCCGTCGAGATCACGAACAGCGCGGCGGTCCTGATGCCCGCGAACACCAGGGGCACCGCCAGCGGCAGCTCGACGCGGCGCAGGATTTCCAGCTCGCTCATGCCCATCCCCCGCGCAGCGTCGACCAGCTCCGGGTCGACCTCGACGACACCGAGGTAGGCGTTGGTGACGATCGGCGCGAAGGCCAGCACGACCAGCGCGAGCTCGACCACCGCGAGGCCGAGACCGAGGAAGGCGTCCCCGATCGCCAGCACGGCGAGGCTCGGCAGCGCCCGGCCGACGTTGCCGATGTTGATCGCGAAGAACGAGCCGCGGTGGATGTGTCCCAGCCAGATCCCGAGCGGCGCCGCGAGCACGAGCGAGATCCCGACGCCGATCGCCCCGACCTTCAACGTCTCGAGCGCGAGATGCACGAGGCTCGGCAGGTTCGGGTAGCCGGCCACGGCGCCGTCGTGCAGGATGAAGCGGAAGGCGCCGCCGAATTCGCTCACGGCTCAGGTCCCCCGCGCCCGTGTCCATGGCGTCAGCAGACGTTGCGTCGCGACGAGCAGCCCGTCGGCGAAGAGCGCCAGCAGGATCGCCATTCCGCCCGCTGCGATCAGCTCCGTCTTGAACGGCCCCTCGCCGAGCGCCGAGTGGATCGGCACCCCGAGCCCGCGGTTGTAGATCGTGTACACGATCGTCGCCAGCGCGATGATCGTCACGACAGCGATACGCAGCCCGGCGACGATCGCCGGCAGCGCCAGCGGCAGCTCGACCCGCAGCAGCGCCTGGCGCGGCGTCATCCCCATCCCCTCGGCGGCCTCCATCACCTCGGCGGGCACCGAGCGCAAACCCGTGAGGATGTTCCGGAAGAGGATCAGCAGCGTGTAGGAGACGAGCGCGATCTCCGCCGCGAAGACGTTCTGCCCGATCGGCGCGACGAGCAGCTCGAACAGAGCGAGCGAGGGGATCGTGTAGAGGAACGTCGTGAACAGCAGCGTCGGGCGCTCGGCCCAGCGGTGACGATGAGCTAGCAGCGCCAGGGACATCGAGATCGCAAAGCCGATCGCGACGGCGACGAGCGTCAGCAGCACGTGCTGGCGCAGAGCCGGCCACAGCACGGGACCCCAGTTGCTTTTCACCCAGTCCACGCAGAACAGGTGGTTCTGAACGGCGCAGCTCGAGCTGTGCGCCGAGAAGTTGGGGATCACCGGGCCCGCCGCGTCGAGTGGCAGCGCCGTCAGCATCTGCGCGCTCACGGCGCACCGGGTGGTCCGCCGTCGCGATCCGCCGCCGATGAGCCGCTCGCCACAGCCACCGGCGACTCCTCGCCGTCGGCTTCCTCGGCTATCAGGCGCTCGAGGTGGGACAGCGTGACGAGCCCCGTGACGCGGTCATCGCCGTCGACGACCGCCAGCGGCTCGCCGTGGGCCGTGAGCAGCATCGACAGGGCGTCCTTGACCGACGCCCGCGCGGAGACGCGCTGCACGTTCGGGCCCTGGCCATTCGGGGCCAGCAGCCGCACGTCGGCCAGCGTCGTCAGCGAGAGCCGCTTGATGCCCCGGTCGGCTCCGACGAACTGCGCGACGAAGTCATCGGCCGGGCGGGCGAGGATCGCCTTCGGCGTGTCGTACTGCGCGAGCACCCCGCCTTCGCGCAGGATCGCGATGCGGTCGCCCATCTTGATCGCCTCGTCGATGTCGTGGGTGACGAACACGACCGTCTTGCGGACTTTCGCCTGCAGGCCGAGGAACTCGTCCTGCAGGTTCCCGCGGTTGATCGGGTCGATCGCGCCGAACGGCTCGTCCATCAGCATCACCGGCGGGTCGGCCGCCAGCGCACGAGCGACGCCGACCCGCTGGCGCTGTCCACCTGACAGCTGCGCCGGGTAGCGAGGACCCATCTCCTCGGGGTCAAGGCCGATCAGCCTCAGCAGCTCCTCGACGCGCGCCGCGACCCGCTCCTTCGGCCAGCCGAGCAGGTGCGGCACCGTCGCGATGTTCTCGGCCACCGTCTGGTGCGGGAACAGGCCGATCTGCTGGATCACGTAGCCGATCTCGCGGCGCAGCTCGCGCGGCTCTCGCTCGAGCACGCTGCGCCCGCCGAGCAGGATGTCGCCGGAGGTCAGCGCGACCATCCGGTTGATCAGCCGCATCGCCGTCGTCTTGCCCGAGCCCGAGGGCCCGACGAGCACGCAGACCTCACCGGCGGGCACTCTCAGCGACAGGTCCGAGATAGCCGGCTCGCGCTGCCCCGGATAGCACTTGCGCACGTCGCGCAGCTCCAGCTCGGCCGCCTGCGCGTACGCTGAGGGCCCCTCGATGTGGGCGGTGTCTTCGGTCTGCAAGAGAATCCCCGGCCGGTAAGACGCCGATCGTAGCCTACGCAACCGCCCGCAAACCTCCTCGGCGTCTGGAGGCCTTCGCCCAGGAGGCTCCCAGCCGTGGCCGCTAGCCTTCCTGGTGCACGACCCGGGCGCGTAGCTCAGTTGGCTAGAGCACCTCGTTTACACCGAGGGGGTCGCCCGTTCGAGTCGGGCCGCGCCCATCCCTCTGCCGGCACCGGAAGGAGCCACTTGACCGACGCCACGCCAACCCGCATCGCCGTGATCGGCTCCGGCCCTGCCGGCTTCTACGCGGCGGGGCACCTGCTCAAGGGCCCGGACTCGGAGTTCGAGGTCGACATGTTCGAGCGGCTGCCGACCCCGTGGGGACTGGTGCGCTCCGGCGTCGCGCCCGATCACCCGAAGATCAAGTCGGTCACGCGCATCTACGAGAAGACCGCTGCCCACCCGCGCTTCCGCTACTTCGGCAACGTCACATTCGGCCTTCACGTCTCCCGCGAGGAGCTGCTGCGCCACTACCACGCGATCGTCTACGCGACCGGCTCCCCATCCGACCGCCCGCTCGGGATACCCGGAGAAGATCTGCCCGGATCGCATGCCGCGACGGAGTTCGTCGGCTGGTACAACGGCCATCCAGACCACACCGACCTCGAGGTCGACCTGCTCTCGGCCGAGCGCGCCGTCGTGATCGGCAACGGGAATGTCGCGATCGACGTCGCCCGGATGCTCGTGCTGGCGCCGCAGGAGCTGGCGCCGACGGACACCGCCGACCACGCGCTCGAGGTGCTGGGCGCGAGCCGCGTGAAGGAGGTCGTCGTGGTCGGACGTCGCGGACCGGCGCAGGCGGCCTTCACCAACCCGGAGCTGCTCGAGCTGGGCGAGCTCGCCGATGCGGACGTGATCGTCGACGAGGCTGAACTGGAACGCGGCCTGGCCGTCCACGACGAGCAGGCCGAGCAGGACGCGACGGCGCGCCGCAACGTCGAGATCCTGCGCACCTACGCGCAGCGCGAGCCCGCCGGACACCCGAAGCGGATCGTACTGCGGTTCCTGCTCTCGCCGACAGCGCTCGTCGCCGGCGAGAACGGGCATCTCAGCGCCGTCGAGCTCGTCCGCAACGAGCTCGTTCCGGGTGCCAGCGGCCTGCGCGCGCAGGCGACCGGCGAGCAGGAGACGATCGATGCAGGGCTCGTCTTCCGAGCGATCGGATATCGCGGCATCCCGCTCCCCCGCGTGCCGTTCGACGATCGCTCCGGCGTGATCCCGAACGACGGCGGGCGCGTCACCGACGCCGAGTCCGGAGACACCTTGGCAGGCGAGTACGTGGTCGGCTGGATCAAGCGCGGCCCGTCCGGGGTGATCGGCACGAACAAGAAGGACGCACAGGAGACCGTCGACGCGATCCTGACCGATCTCGCCGCGATGAACGGCGACGCGGCCGCGCGCCATTCGCCCGAGCAGCCCGACGCTGAGGCGGTCGAGGCGCTGCTGCGCGAGCGCCAGCCGGAGCTCGTCACCTACCAGGGCTGGGAAGCGATCGACCGCCACGAGCGTGCGCTGGGTGAGGCTGCCGGCAGGCCACGCGTGAAGGTCACGAGCATCGAGGAGATGCTCCGGCTCGCCGCCGACGAACAGCCGTAGCGCAGCGACAAGCCGGCCGATCCGCCTCGGCAGGGGTCCATGCCGCTTGACTTATGGACACCTGTATGAACTTCGTTGCGCCGCTCGGAATCGAGGGAAGTCAGTGTCAACACCCTCGAACAGGAAGGAACCGATGCGCGAAACAGCAACCCGCACATCGGCCGGCGGCCGTGTGCGGCTGCTGGCCACCCTCGTCCTAGCGACGGCAACGATCGCGCTGCTCGCTCTGATCCCCACGGTCCAGGCGCGAGCCGGCGCCCCTGCGATCACGTTGCCACCGACCGGCGAAGTCGAATCGCTGCTCGGCCAGACCCCGCTCGGCACGCTGCCCGCGGGCCGGCTGGCCGAAGTCCTCTCCCAGCTCGAAGGCCTCGAAGGCATCGAACCGGCGGCCCTCGACGAAGCGTTGACGAAAGTGATCGGCGAACTTGCCGGCAAAGGCGCCACGCTCGAAGAACTGCTCGGCGGCAACGAAGCCGTCACGATGCTCAGGGAAAGGCTCGTCGAACTGCTCGGGCCGCTCGGCACGCACCTTGAAGAACTGCTCGCGGGCAACCCTCAGGCGAAGCTGACAGAAGCTCTCGAAGCGGCCGGTGTCAGCGAAATCATCGGCAAGCTGCTGAGCGGCTCCGCCGAACCGCAGGTGCTGATCGAACAGATCCTGCAGTCGCTCTCCCCGGAACGTCTGCAGAGCCTGCTCGGCACGATCCTGGGCGGCGAACCCGTCTCGACGTCGACCGTGGAAGAACTCGCCCATCAGCTCGGCACGAGCCCTGAAGCGCTGGCGGCGCAGCTCGGCAAGACGACCGAACAGCTTCCCGCCACGGCGATGGCGCTCCTCGCGCCGCTCGCCAACGGCGAAAGGCTTGGCGTGCTGCCCAGCGCCGGTGGCCTGACCGTCGCCCTCCTCAAGGGGGCCGGTGAAACGGTCGGCAGCACGGGCGGCACGGGCGGGCTCGGAGGCAGCGGCGCCGCCAACACGCCGGCCGGCTCGGTCACGCTCACGACCACGCGGGCCACGCCGACATCCACCTCGGCCGGTGTCGCGGGCGTGAAGGCCGGCAAGCTGCGGATCGTCAGCCACAAGGTCAAGGGCAAGAAGGCGACGGTCGTCGTCGAAGTGCCCGCGGCCGGCAACCTGTCCGCCGGTGGCAAGGGCGTCCGCTCGATCAAGCGCGAGGCCGCCAAGGCCGAGCGCGTGACCATCCACCCGGCCCTGACGAAGGCGAGCAACTCCTCCCTGCGCCGCCACCACCGCCGGCTGAAGGTGCCGGTGAAGGTGTCGTTCAAGCAGGTCGGCGGGCCCAGCTCCTCGGCGGTCGTGGCGCTGACCTACCGCTAGCCCCTCCACCACCGCAGCACCTCGACGAACCCGATGGGGGCGGGCCGCAGGGCCCGCCCCCAGGAGGCTGCTCGGAGAGCACCGGGGGCGGCGAGCGCAGCGGCGGCGGAGCGGGCCAGCACGGGTCTCGCGGCCGAAGGCATCTGCCACACTGTCGCCCGCAGGCCCCGTTAGCTCATCTGGTAGAGCGCCGGACTTTTAATCCGGTGGGGCGGGTTCGAGTCCCGCACGGGGCATCGCCTCGGCCCGCTGCCAGCCGTCGATCGTCAGCGCGACAGTCGCCGCGACGTCCTCGATCGAGTCTATATCGACCCACTCGTCAGTCGCATGGATCGCGCCGGACGTGGGTCCGTAACAGATGCATGGGCCGGCGACCGAGCGCGCATCCGTCGTGGCCGCCAGCACCTGGCGGGCCGGGGCGCCGCCGTGCAGCGCGGCGTGCGCAGCGCTCACCGTCAGCGCAAGGTCGTGGTCGAGATCGTCGCAGTAGGCGACCGCGCGGAAGCCTTCGAATGACACCTCGACCTCCGGCGTGGTTCCGCGCACCGTCTCGGCCACGAGCTGCTGCGCCTCGGTCGGCGTCAGCGACGGACCGAACCCGACGCGCAGTCGCACCTCAACTGTGGCCGGCTCCGAGGACGGCCAGGCGCCTCCCGCGAAGGTGCCCGCGTTGAGCCGGAAAGGGCGATCGTGGGCGAGCAGGAACACTGCGTCGGCGCCCGCTCGCGTGCGAGCCTCGGCGTCCTCGCCGAGCAGGTTCAGGCGCCGCTCCATCTCCCCGAGCGCGCCGAGTGCCGCGAGCATCCGCTGGGAACTCGACGTGCCGTCGCCGAACGCTACGTGCGCGCCGGCGCTGCGCGCCCGCAGCCGCGCCCAGATCACACCTGCCCCTGCGTGCATCAGGCGCAGCTCGCTCGGCTCGCCGATCAGCGTCGCGTCGGCGTCGTAGCCGGCGGCCAGCACGGCCTTCATGCCGTTGCCCGTGCACTCCTCCTCGATCACAGAACTGAACAGCAGATCCCCGTGTGGCACTCCGCACACCTCCAGGTACGCGGCCGCCCCGACCAGATAGGCGGCGAGCCCGGCCTTCATGTCGCCCGCGCCGCGCCCCCAGACGCGCCCGTCGGCCACCTCGCCTGCCCATGGGTCGTGACGCCAGGTCTCGGGCGCCTCGACCGGCACCACGTCGACGTGCCCCGACAGATGCAGGGAGCGTCCCGGCCCTGCGCCCGCGACTCGCCCGGCCACGCAGGTGCGCCCGGCGTAGGACTCGAGCGGCGGGTAGCCCCACGTCCCGTCGTCCTCGGCGGGCAGCTCGATCGGCACGCGCTCGACCGTGAACCCGAGCCGGCGCAGCCGATCCTCGACGAGGCGCTGCGCGCCCTCCTCCTCGCCGAGCAGCGAGCGCTCGCGCACGAGCGCGCAGGTCAGCTCGATCAGCTCCTCCCGGCGCGCCGCCACCGCCTCGCGCAGGCGCGGCGCGAGTCCCGCGTCGAGCGCCACGTCAGTACCCCACGGCGAGCACCGTGTTGGCGGGGATCACCACCTGAACGCGGTGCCCCGGCCCCTTCATCCGACGAAGCGTCGGCCTCGCGCCGTTCGCGCTGAAGGTCTGCGTGCTGATCGCGAGGGCTTCGCGCAGCACCAGCGTGCTCGCCTTGCCGGCGGTGTTGTCAAGCAGCAGTAGCGGCTGGGCTCCCGGCGCGGCGATCGCGGTCGCGGCGACGCGTCCGAGCCCCGCCACGCTGCGGAACGTCGCACCGACCGGCAGCCACTGGTTCAGCGCCACCATCGCCGCCTCCAGCGGTCGGCGCACGACTTCCGCGCCGCGCACGTAGAACGGGTCATAGGCGTTGCCGCTGAAGTGAAAGCGCACCTCGCCGAAGCCTGTCCGCAGCGCGGACAGCACGAACCGCACTGCCCACACGGCCGACGCCGGGCTGTCCGAGACGCCCGCCTTGCCGCCGCAGGAGACGGAGTTCGCCTCCGTGATGATCGCCTGCGCCCCGGCCGCCCGCGCGTCGGCCACGACCCAGGCAAGGCGGCTCGGGGCGGCGCCGACGCTCTGGGCGAGCAACCCGCCGATCGTCGCGGCGCGCGGCGTCCGGCAGACCGTCAGCGGATAGACGTGCACTCCGAGCGTGCGCACCCCGAGCGTTGAGATCACCCTCGGCAGCGAGGCGCGCCAGCGTGTCGGGCCGGACAGTTCGGGGCCGACCAGCGGTGCGCTGCCGATTGCTCCTCGCAGCGCGCTCGCGGCGCGCAGATAGGTGTTCACGACGAGCGCTTCTTCACCGGGCTGCGGCTTGTCCAGCGCGTAGTAGTCGGGCAGGTAGTAGAGGTCGGGCTCGTTCCCGAGCGAGAAGTCAAGGCCGCCCGTTGCCGCGCTGCTCGCACCGGCGACCATCTGTTCAGCCCAGCTGCGCTGGCCGGTGCGGGCGTTGAGCCCGACCGTCAGCGGCTCGTGCGTGGCGCTCAGCAGGCACCCCAGGCGCGTCCAGAATTCTGCGGCCAGGGGATAGGCGGTCTGTTCTTCCCAGCTCTGCGGCGCCGCCGGCGCCGAGACGGCCGGGATCGTGAAGTCCTGGCTCTGGCCGGCCAGCTGCAGGGGAGGCGAGCCGAGGCGCTGCAGCTCGGCGATCAGGGCCGGCGAGGGGCATCCGCTCGTGCCGAGCGCAGCGGCCATCACGGGGTACTCGATCGAAAGCCCGACCGGCGCGATCCCGATCCGCGCGCCGGGGCCGCTCGCCAGGGACGGCGTCAGCGTCAGTTCCGGGGGCGGCAGGACAGCGGGTCGCTTCTTGGCCGGCGTCGCCGCGCCGGCCGCCGGCGATCCGAGCAGCGCGAGCAGCGCCGGCAGGACCAGCCCCAGCAGCACGGATCTCGCTCTCCTTCCCACGGTCTGACTGTTCGACGCCGGCCGGCGTTCACCCGCCCGGGCTCTCGCCGCCCTGGCCCCTGAGAGGATGTCGCGATGACCCCCGCGGAGACCTTCACCGCGCACGAGCGGGCGCGCCTCGCGCCGTTCGTCTCAGATCTCGACGCTCCGGTGTTCGCGCTGCTCGGCCTGCCCGAGACGACCCGCGGCGCCCTCTTCGCCCGCTATTCGCGCTACCCCGGCACACTGCGGCGCCTCTTGCTCGACGAGTTCGGCGAGGAGCTCGAGGGCGGCGCCGGCGAGCGCCCGGACCCGCGCGGCGGCAATCGCGCGGCGGCCCTCTACGAGCGCGTGCTGGGCGAGTACGGCGATGACTCGGTCGCTCAGCTCGGCGGTGCGCACATCGCCTGCGAGTGGGTCTCCAACGTGCTCACGAAGGTGCTGCAGCGCCCGCGCCTCGGCGCCTATCTGGAGCAGTCGACCCGCTACATCGCCTACGACCGGCCGCTGCCCGGGGGCGGCTACCGCTACTACCGCGAGCCGGAGCTAGGACCCGCCTACGAACAGGCCATGGACGAGCTGTTCGACACCTACGCGGCGCTGCTCGCGCAGCTCACGGCGTGGCTCGGCGAGCGCTTCCGCAGCGATGGCGGCGGATCTGCCGGGGCGCACGAGCGCGCCGTGCGCGCGAAGGCGCTCGACCTGCTCCGCGGCCTGCTGCCGGCGGGCGCGCTCTCGCACGTCGGCATCTTCGCGAGCGGTCAGACCTTCGAACGGCTGATCCTGCACCTGCGCGCGCACGACCTGGCAGAGGCGCGCCGCTGCGGGGAGCTGATGCTCGCGGCGATGCGCGTCGCTGCGCCGAGCTTCGTGACACGCGTCGAGCGCCCCGAGCGGGGCGGGGAGTGGGTCGCCTTCCTGCGCCGCCGCGCCGCGACCGGGTCGCGCGCCGCGCGCGGACTCGGTCTCGATACGCCAGACAGCGAGCAACCGGCCGGTGCGAGGCTGCTGCGTGTCGAGGGCGACGAACGTCTGCTGCTCACGGCGCTGCTGTTCGAGCAGTCCGCACACGACGAGCGGGAGATCGAGCAGGCCGTCGAACGGCTCGGCGACGGTGAGCGCACGAGGTTGCTCGGCGAGCTGCTCGGTGGCAGGGAGAACCGCCGCCACCTCCCCGGACGCGGGCTCGAGGCACTGCGCTACCGCTTTGAGATCGTCTCGGACTACGGCGCCTTCCGCGACCTGCAACGGCATCGCATGCTGACGGCGCAGTGGCAGACCCTGACGCCGCATCTCGGCGCCGAGGTGCCCGACGAGGTCGAGCAGGCGGGGCTCGGCGACCAGTTCCGCCGCGCGCTCGCGCGCTCGCGCGAGGCCTGGCAGGCGCTGATCGACGCAGGCATGGAGACACAGGCTCCCTACGCGCTCTGCCTCGCCTACCGCGTCCGCTACGTGCTCGACCTCAACGCGCGCGAGGCGATGCACCTGATCGAGCTGCGCTCCGGCCGCGAGGGCCACTCCTCCTACCGCAGGATCGCGCGCCTGATGCACCGGCAGATCGCCGCGGTCCACCCCAACGTCGCGGCGGCGATGACCTATCTCGACGACAGCGAGGAGCCGCGCCTTGAGCGACTGGCCGCCGAGACGCGTCGCGAGCGCCCGCCGGCCGGATGAGATCGGCGGACGGCCTCTACGATGCGGCGATGGACGTGCCGGCCCGCCTGCTCACCGACTCGGCATGCCTGCCGGCGCGCGCCCATCACGACGATGCGGCGTTCGACCTGTTCGCCGATGAGCATCTGACCCTCGCTCCCGGGGCCCGCGCCACGGTGGCGACCGGCATCGCCCTGGCTCTCCCGGCCGGGGCCTGCGGCCTGGTGCTGCCGCGTTCCGGGCTGGCGGCGCGACACGGCGTGACCGTGCTCAACGCGCCCGGCCTGATCGACCCGGGCTACCGCGGCGAGGTCAAGGTGGTGCTGCTCAACACCGACGCCGCCGAGCCCTTCCAGATCGAGCCCGGCGACCGCGTGGCACAACTGCTCGTGCTCTCGCCGGGAGAGACCGCGCTCACGGCCGCCGGCGAGCTGGACGAGACCGTGCGCGGCGCCGGCGGCTTCGGCTCGACCGGGCGCTAGCGCCGCTCACGCCGCCAGCGCCTCGCTCTCCTCGATCTCCGCTTTCGTCTCGAGTGTCACCTCGACGAGCTCGCCGCTCGGGGCCGGGTTGCGCAGCCACAGCCCCGCGACGATCGCGCCTGCAAGCGCGAACGCCGCGCCGACGCCGAACGCCAGATCGAAGCCGCTGCTCAACGCGTGCGCGAAGCCCGAGGAGGCGTCTGCTCGCGTCTGCGCGTCGGCGATCGTCGAGAGGATCGCGAGGCCGAGCGCGCCTCCCATCAGCCGCGAGGTGTTGAGCAGGCCCGAGCCGATCCCGCTCTGCGCGGCCGGCAGGCACTGCATCGCGACGATCGTCGCCGGGACCAGCGAGAAGCCCATCCCGATCGCGGCGAGCAGCGCGCCCGGCAGGACCGAGCCGAAGTAGCTGCCGCCGGGCGCGACGCCGATCAGCAGCAGCATGCCCACGGTCGCGAGCGCCATCCCGCCCGTGATCACGGTGCGCGGTCCCAACCGGCCGACGAGTTTCGGAGCCAGCGTGGATGCGACGAAGATCGACAGCGTCATCGGCAGGAACGACAGCCCCGCCTCGATCGCGTCGTAGTGGAGGACTTCCTGCACGTACAGGGTCAGGAAGAACCAGACGGGGAAGAACGCCGCGTAGAGCAGCGTCACGACTATGTTCGAGATCCGCAGCTGCACGAAGCGCAGGATCGACAGCGGGATCAGCGGCGCCGACGCGAGCCTGGCCTCGACCAGGCCGAACAGCCCGAGCAGCACCAGGCCGGCGGCGAGCGGCCCGAGCACACCCGGCGAGCCCCAGCCGAGCGTGTCGGTGCGGACGATCCCGAACGTCACGCCGACGAGGCTCGCCGTGATCAGGACCGCGCCGGCCACGTCGAAGTTGCGCGCGGCGCCCGTTTCGCGCGCCCCGGAGATCAGGCGCAGCCCGAGGGCGATCACGATCGCGCCGAGCGGCACGTTGACGGCGAAGATCGCCGGCCAGCCGAGTCCCTGGGTCAGCACGCCGCCGAGCAGCGCGCCGGAGGAGCCGCCGAGCGCGCCCATCGCACCCCACATGCCCACCGCCCTGTTGCGCTCGGGGCCGGCCTGGAAGGAGCTCGTGACGATCGACAGCGTCGCCGGTGAGAGCACCGCGCCGCCCAGCCCCTGCATCGCGCGCGCACCGAGCAGCATGCCCTGCGAGCTCGCTAGCGCACAGGCCAGGGAGGAGATCGAGAACAGGGCCGTGCCGGCGATGAACACGTTGCGCCGCCCGAGCAGGTCCGCGGCGCGCCCGCCGAGCATCAAAAAGCCGGCGAACGTCAGCGTGTAGGCGTTGACGACCCACTGCAGACCGGTCGTCGAGAAGCCCAGACCGCTGTGGATCGACGGCAGCGCGACGTTCACGATGGAGATGTCGAGGATCACCATGAACTGGGCGAGGCAGACGATCAGCAGCAGCGCCGTCTTCGGCGAACGGGCGGCTGTGGGGGTGCTCTCCGAAGGGCTCATGGGTGTAGTGTGCGACACTTCTTATCCAAGTAGTAGAGAACGACTTATACTGGTAGTGAACATGCCTGCCTCAGCACCTCA
Source organism: Solirubrobacterales bacterium (assembly GCA_025963965.1). Taxonomy (GTDB): domain Bacteria; phylum Actinomycetota; class Thermoleophilia; order Solirubrobacterales; family Solirubrobacteraceae; genus Palsa-744. The sequence continues at coordinate 27,272 of JAOPZS010000137.1, read as the reverse complement.
CGCAAACATGAACGACGGCGCACGCCCGATTCGTGAGATAGCAGCTTCAGGGCAGCTCCGCCGCGACGAGCTGGCTGACTTCCTGCGCACTCGCCGCGCGGCGCTGCAGCCAGAGGACGTGGGACTGCCCAGCGGCGGGCGCCGGCGCACGCCGGGACTGCGCCGCGAGGAGGTCGCGCAGCTCGCCGGGATGGGCGCAACCTGGTACACGTGGCTCGAGCAGGGCCGCGACGTGCGCGCCTCGCTCGACGTGCTCGAGTCGCTCGCGCGAGCGCTGCGCCTGGACCAGGCGGAGCGAAACCATCTGATCCTGCTCGGCCGAGGCGAGACGGCACCACCGTGCAAGAGCCCCGCGGAGCGCGTCTCGCCGACGCTTCGCCGGCTGGTCGAGAACCTCGGCCCGAACCCCGCCTTCGTGCTCGGGCGCCGCTGGGACTACCTGGCCTGGAACGACGCCGCCGTCGCGCTGCTGGGCGACCTCGCGGCGATCCCGCGGGCGGCGCGCAACCACGCCTGGCAGACGTTCACCGATCCTGCCCGGCGTGAGATGTTCACCGACTGGGAGCGCAGCTCGCGGATCCTCGTTGCGAAGTTCCGCTCCGACAGCGCGCGCCACATCGGCGACCCCGAGTTCGAGTCTCTGATCCGCGCGCTTCGCAAGTCGAGCCCCGAGTTCTCCCGCGCGTGGGACCGCCACGAGGTCTCCCAGAGCGGCGAGGGCCGCAAGGACCTGCGCCACCCGCTCGCCGGGATGCTGTCCTTCTCCCACGCCGTCTTCCATCCGGCGGAGAAGCTCGAACAGCGCATGATCCTCTACTCCCCACTCCCTGAGAACGACACCGCCGAGAAGCTCGCCGCACTGATCGCCGGGCGCCCGATCGCACAGCTCCCCGAGCTAGGGCCCCGCCGCGATCCGGTTGTGCCGGTGCTGGCCGGCTAGCGAAGCGACGGCCCTGCGGGGCGCGGCGCCTCAGGCCGAGGTCAGGACGGCCCCCTCGTCGCTGTAGATCTCACCGCGCTCGGCCTTCTCGACGAGCGAGGCCGGCGGCTCGAAGCGATCGCCGTAGCGCTCAGCGAGCTCGCGCGCCCGTGCCACGAAGCCGGCCACGCCGCCGTCGTAGCCGTTGATGTACTGCAGCACGCCGCCGGTCCAGCCCGGGAAGCCGATGCCGAGAATCGAGCCGATGTTGGCGTCGGCGACCGACTCGATCACACCCTCGTCGAGGCACCTGACCGACTCGAGCGACTCGGCGAACAGCATCCGCTCCTCGAGGTCCTCGAGGGAGATCGAGGCGGGATCGCCGGTCTCGGGGAACATCTCCTTGAGGCCCTTCCAGAGCCCGGCGCGCTTGCCCTCGGCGTACTCGTAGTAGCCGGCCCCGGCGAGCTTGCCGCCGCGGCCGGCGTCGAGCATCCTGTCGACGACGGCGAACGAGGGCCTGTCCTGGAAGGTGCCGCCCTCGGCCTCGACGGCCGCCTTCGTGGCATCGCGGATCTTCCTCGCGAGGTTGAGGTTCAGCTCGTCGGAGAGCTGCAGCACCGGCGCCGGGTAGCCGGCCTGGTTGGAGGCCTGCTCGATCGAGGCCGCCGGGATCCCCTCCAGCAGCATGCCGACACCCTCGTTGATGAACGTGCCGATCACGCGGCTCGTGAAGAAGCCGCGGCTGTCGTTGACCACGATTGGCGTCTTCGAGATCTGTTTGGCGAGGTCGAGCGCGCGGTAGAGCGTCTCCTCACTCGTCTTCTCGCCCTTGATGATCTCCAGCAGCGGCATCTTGTCGACGGGTGAGAAGAAGTGCAGGCCGATGAATTCCTCCGGACGCGTGACGCCCTCGGCGAGCTCGGTGATCGGCAGCGTCGAGGTGTTCGAGCCGAGCAGCGCCCCCTCGGCGAGGTGCGGCTCGATCTCTGCGAAGACCTGCGCCTTGACCGCCGGGTCCTCGAAGACCGCCTCGATCACGAGGTCGGCGCCGGCCGCCGCGGCCGGATCGTCTGCCGGGGTGATCCGCGCGAGCAGCGCGTCGGCCTTCTCCTGCGTCGAGCGCCCACGTGAGATCGCCTTCTCGAGGAGCGCCTGCGAGTAGGCCTTGCCCTTCTCGGCCGCCTCGAGGGAGACGTCCTTGAGGACCACCTCGATGCCGGCCTTCGCACACACGTAGGAGATCGCCGCGCCCATCATGCCGGCGCCCAGGACCACGACCTTCTTGGCCTTGAACGGCTCGATGCCCTCGGGCCTGTTGCGGTCGCCGTTGACCTGCTGCAGGTCGAAGAAGAACGCCTGGATCATGTTCTTGGCGACCTGACCGGTGAGCAGGTCCACGAAGTAGCGCCCCTCGATCTCGATCGCCGTGTCGAAGTCGACCTGAGCCCCCTCGACGGCCGCCGCCATGATGTGGTGCGGCGCCGGGTAGTTGGCGCCCTTCAGCTGCTTGCGGAGGTTCGCCGGGAAGGCCGGCAGGTTCTGGGCGAGCTTCGGGTTCGACGGTGTGCCGCCGGGCATCTTGTAGCCCTTCACGTCCCACGGCTGCGCGATGGGCTCCTCCTGGGAGGCGCGCTCGGAGACCCACGCCTTGGCCGCCGGGACGAGCTCCTCCCGTGTGGCGACGGTCTCGTCGAGGATGCCCGCCTCCTTGGCCTGCGCGGGACGCAGCCGCTGCCCCTGCATCAGCAGCTTCAGCAGCGCGTCGGCGATGCCGAGCATGCGGACCGTGCGCACGACGCCGCCGGCGCCGGGCAGCAGCCCGAGCTGCACCTCGGGGAAGCCCATCTGCACCCTCGGGTCATCGACGGCGATGCGGTGATGCGTGGCCAGGCAGATCTCCAGGCCGCCACCGAGCGCCGCGCCGTTGATCGCCGCGCAGACGGGGACGCCGAGCGTCTCCAGGCGACGCAGCTGCGCCTTGCCGGCTCGCACCATCTCGGCCAGCGCCGGCGCGTCGTCCCTGCTCGCCGCCTTCAGGTCGTTGAGGTCGCCGCCCGCGAAGAACGTCTTCTTGGCCGAGGTGATGACGACGCCCGTGATCTCGTCCTTCTCGGACTCGAGGCGGTCGATCGTCGCCGCCATCGATTCCGCGTAGGCGCGGTTCATCGTGTTGGCCGACTGGCTCGGGTCGTCAAGCGTGAGCAGGACGATCCCGTCCTCGTCGCGCTCCCAGCGGATGGTCGTGCTCTCGGTCATCAGATCGCCTCCACGACGGTCGCGATTCCCATGCCGCCGCCTACGCACAGCGTGGCGAGCCCGTAGCGGCCACCGGTGCGGTGCAGCTCCTCGATCAGCGTGCCGAGGATCATGCCGCCGGTCGCACCGAGCGGGTGGCCCATCGCGATCGCGCCACCGTTGACGTTGACCTTCTCCATGTCCAGGCCCATGTCCCTGACGAAGCGCAGCACGACCGCGGCGAACGCCTCGTTGATCTCCACGAGGTCGAGATCCTCGACGCTCAGCCCGGCCTTCTCGAGCGCCTTGCGGCTGGCGGGCGCCGGGCCGGTCAGCATGATCGTCGGGTCGGCTCCGGACAGCGCCGTGGCGAGGATCCGCGCCTTCGGCTTCATGCCAAGCTGATCGCCTGTCTTCTCGTTGCCGATCGTCAGCAGCGATGCCCCGTCGACGATCCCGGAGGAGTTGCCGGGCGTGTGGACGTGCTCGATCTTCTCGACCCAGTGGTACTTCTGCAGCGCAACCGCGTCGAACCCGCCCATCTCGCCGATCGCGGCGAACGAGGGCTTCAATCCCCCGAGCGTCTCGACCGTCGTGCCCGGCCGGATGAACTCGTCGTGGTCGAGAACGACGTTTTCGTTGAGGTCCTTGACCGGTACCACGGTGCTCGCGAAGCGCCCGTCCGACTGTGCCGCCCACGCGCGCTCCTGCGAGCGCGTCGCGTATGCGTCGACGTCCTCGCGTGAGAACTCCTCGAGCGTCGCGATCAGGTCGGCGCTGACGCCCTGCGGCACGAACGAGGTGTCGTAGTTCGTCTCCGGGTCCATCGCCCAGGCGCCGCCGTCGGAGCCCATCGGCACACGCGACATCGACTCGACGCCCCCCGCGAAGACCAGGTCCTCCCAGCCGGAGGCCACCTTCTGCGCGGCGATGTTGACGGCCTCCAGGCCCGAGGCGCAGAAGCGGTTCACCTGCAGCCCGGCGACCGTGTCGGGCAGCCCGGCCTTGATCGCTGCCGTCTTGGCGATGTCGGCGCCCTGGTCGCCGACCGGCGAGACGCAGCCGAGCACGACATCGTCGACGCGCGCCGGGTCGAGTTTCTCGTTGCGCACGAGCGTCTCGTGCATCAGGCCCACGACCAGATCGACCGGCTTGGTGCCGTGCAGCGACCCGTTGGACTTGCCCTTGCCCCGCGGCGTGCGGATTGCGTCGAACACCAGCGCCTCTGCGGCTGCCATCAGTCGTCCTCCTGCTGGTCATCCCGACCCGGTGCCCCCGGCTCCCGGGAGACGGGCAGGGTCTCGGGTGCTGCCGCGCGCAACGCTACCACATACGTTCATGCGTGAACGCAAATATGATTAGGATCAGGCGATGACGACGGCAGCCAACCCTCCCGCCGCGCGCCGCAGCCAGGCCGAGCGCAGCGCCTCGACCAGGCAGGCCCTGCTCGACGCTACGATCGCGTGCCTGGTCGAGGACGGCTACGCGAGCACGACGACGTCCCGCGTGTCAGAGCGCGCCGGCCTCTCGCGCGGCGCGCACCTGCACCACTTCCAGACCCGCCAGGCGCTGCTGGCGGCTGCGATGGAGCACCTCGCCGAGCGCCGCGGGGAGCGCCTGCTGGAGGCCGCCGAGAAGCTGCCGCAGGGACCCGGGCGCCTCGCCGAGGCGCTCGACCTGTTGTGGGAGGGCTACGCCAGCCCTCTCTACCAGGCGGCGCTGGACCTGTGGACGCACGCACGCACCGACCCGGAGCTGCGTGAGCGCCTCGCGCCGGTCGAGCGCGGCCTCGACCGCCAGACGCTGCGGCTCTCCCGGACGCTGTTCGGGGAGCTCGCCGAGCGGCCCGGCTTCGACCGCCTGATCGAGATGGCCGCCGCGACGATGCGCGGCCTGGCGCTGCTCGACACGCTGCACCCCGGCGGCGGGCGCAACAGCCGCCAGTGGCCCTACTGCCGCGGCCGGCTGCTCGAGATGTTCGAGGCCGGCGAGCGCGGCTGAGTCGGCCCGAGGGCCGCCCGCGGGTCCAGCCCCGCGAGCGGCCCTGCGAGTCTGTCCGCTACGGCAGCACCGCCGATACTTCGGTGGTGAACCGAGCCTGACCTTTGACGTTCGGGTGGTAGCTTTCTTCGAGCGGGTTGGACTGACCGTTCAACCACTCTTCCGAAGCACACACCTCGTGCGCTTTGAACGCGCTGCGGGGGTCCACGAAGGTGAAGCCGTGGGCGGCGGCGCGTGCTTTGACGACAGCGTCGAGTTTGTCACCCGTTTCGTTCAGTTTCTTCTCGTTCGAGGACGTCAGGAAGTTGGCGTTGCAGGTGTTTCCCGTGTCCGTGAACAGGTGCGGGTAGCCGATCACGACCACGTGGGCGGTCGTGGCCCGAGAGCGAACGTTGTTGTAGGTGGTGTCCAGCACCCCCGCGAGTTTGTTGGCGATGTAGCTGTTCGCTTCGTTGATCGCGCCTCCACAGGTGAAGTAGTACAGGGCGCAATTGAGGATCACATTGCTGAAGCCCGCGTCGTTGCCGCCGATCGAGATCGTGACAAGCGCAGTGCCGGCACTCAGCGTGCCGAGCTGGTTGGCATTGACGTCAGTCGTCTTCGCCCCACTGCAGGCCTGGAAGCTGAGCGTGTAGCCCCTGGCCGCCGCGATCTTCGGGCCGTAGGCTTCCGGGCTGCGCTTGCAGCTGCCCGATTCGGAATAGAACACCCTGGTGCCGACTCCTGATGCGTAGGAGTCCCCCAGATCGACGTACTGCGACGCGGCGGCGGACGCCGCCGGAATCAGCATCCCGGTCATGAGTGCAGCCAGACCGACGATGCGGGTTGCTTTCCCCATCTGTTTCCCTCTCCCCTCGTGCGAGTGTCGTCCCGGGCCTCTGTCGAGCCGGGGTGGCTGGCTCCCCGGGACGCTTGTCGGTCTAACCTAACGTCGCGGCTTCCGCCACGTCAAGCCCTTTTTTCCGCGGAGTCTCCGACGGGCGAAGCCGACGATTAACTGTTCGTTTCTCCGAGCACACCGAACGGGCGGCGCGCGCCCCCGGGCGGCTCCGGTGTGACAGTCAGAGAACTCGCCCGGCGCGCCTTCAGGCGCGGGGTGCGACGGCGGCCTCGGGTGGGGCGCCGGCGGGCTGCCCTGCAGGGACCGGAGCGAGGTGACGGGAGAAGAAGTAGAGCTGGTCTGCGACGGCCTGCTCGAACGCGGCGCCGCGATACACGTCGAAGTGCCCGACCGGGTAGGTGCGGACCTCGGCGCGCCCGGTCGCCAGCCACGCCGCGTCCTGAGCGGCCCCTGGGGGCGCGATCGCATCGCGGTCGGCGATCTGCACGAGGATCGGGCAGGGGAGCCTGTCCGCCTGCAACCCGGGGCGGTAGAGGCCGGCGGTCAGCGCGAAGCGCGCCGCGACCTCGTTGTGCCAGGTCTGCCCGGTGATCGCGGTGTAGCCCGGCTCGGCGTCCTCTGTGCTCATCGAGGCGAGCGTGCCGGGCGGACCGACGACGGGGAGCGTGACGGGCGGCTCACCGCGGCGCGCAGCGAGCGCGTCGCGCAGCGCCGTCGCGGTGATCTTCGCGAGCGCCGCCGGGCCGGCGTAGCGCAGCAGGTTGAGCAGCGTGGCACGGCCGTCCATCGCCGGCACCTGCGCGACCGCGGCCGCGACGCGCCCGTCGGCGACCGCGACGGGTACGACGTGACCGCCGGAGAACGACGTGCCCCACACGGCGATGCGGGCGGGGTCGACCCCGGGCAGGCCGCGAGCGAATCCGACCGCGGCGGCGTAGTCCTCGAGCTGGCTCGGGACCGAGACGAGCTGGCGCGGCTCGCCGTCGCTCGCGCCGAAGTGGCGGTAGTCGAAGGCGAGAGCGTCGAGCCCGGCGGCGGCGAAGCGCTCGGCGAAGGGCAGCAGCCCCGAGTCGACCGTGCCGGCGAAGCCGTGTGCCAAGACCACGCAGGGACGCCGCCGCTGCGCGTCGAGGAACGCGTCGCCCTGACCCTGCAGGTGCACGGCTGCGACGCGCACGCCGCCGCATCTCAGCTCGACGGCGCTCACGCGGCCTGTCCGAGCGCCGGTGCGCCCGAGCGCCCTGCCGTCTGCAGCGCCGTGGCCGCGCCTGCCCGGGCCCGTGCCTGCCCGGCAGGGATCGTTCGACGTTCGAGCTCGCGCTTGTAGGAGTACCACTCGAGCTGCATCGTGTGGCGCGGCTTGGCGACGAAGTGCCCGGTGTGGAACGCCTCGTCGGTGAGGATCTCGCGCCGCATCTCCTCCTCGGGCGGCGGCGCCCAGTCGCCGCTCAGCCAGCGGGCGGCGAGCTTCGACTGCAGCTCCGAGAACGGGAAGATCGTCGGGATCGGCTGACCGAGGCCGATGAAGGCGAGATCGTCGAGGCCCGGTTTGAGCATCCGCTTGTACAGCGGCAGGACGTTGTCGGGCGCGCTCAGGAAGTCCGCGTCGAAGAACGGGAAGCTGACGTTGTAGCCGGTCGCGTAGATGATCGCGTCGACGGGCTCGACGCTGCCGTCGGCGAATCGCACCGCGTCGCCGAGCAGCTCGGCGATGTCGCCCTTGGCCTGCGCGTCGCCCGCGCCGAGCCGGCCGAGCAGCTCGCTGGAGACGGTCGGATGGGCGTCGAGGAAGTTGTGGTTGGGGGTGGGCAGGCCGAAGTCCTCCATGCGCCCGGAGAAGATCCGGGGAAGCAGGCGCGCGGCGCGGCGCTGGAGCTTCGACGGGATCAGGGGATTGGCCTTGACGACCTGGTCGGCCGGTTTGCCGAACAGGTACTTCGGCACGACGTAGGCGCCCGAGCGCGTCGACAGGTAGACCATCTCGCAGACGGTCTTGCGGCCGAGCTCCGAGACGATGTCGACGGCGCTGTTGCCGATGCCGACGACGAGCACGCGCTTGCCCTTCAACTCGAGCGGGTTGCTCGGGTCCACGTAGTCGTGGGAGTGGATCTGCGGCCCGTCGAAGGAGCCGGGGAAGGACGGGATGCGAGGGTCCCAGTGGTGGCCGTTGCAGACGAGCAGGGCGTCGAAGCGCTGCTGCTCGCCGTCGTCGAGCGTGATCGTCCAGCCGCCGCTCCGGCCGCGCTCGGCGCGCATCACGCGAGTGTTGAAACGGATGTTTCGGCGTACCCGGAAGGCGTCGGCGTAGTCGCGCAGCCACTCGAAGATGTGCGTGTGGTGGGGGTAGTCGGGATAGCGGTCGGGCATCGGGAAGTCGCGGAAGGAGATCGACGGCTTGGAGATGTCGATGTGCAGGGAGCGGTAAGCCGAGGAGACGCCGTTCGGGTTCTGGAAGTACCAGTTGCCGCCGACCTCGTCGGAGGCCTCGAAGCACGTGTGCGGCACGCCGAAGTCATCGAGCGACTTGCATGCCGTCAGGCCGCTCACTCCGGCGCCGATGACGCAGACGTTGGGCAGAGGCGAAGCCATGCGCAGATGCTAGACCGGCGGGCGCCTCTGCGCCCATGGGCTGGCCGCTTCGAGCTGCGCCGCGAGCGCGAGCAGCTGCCCGTCACGCCAGGGACCGGCGAGCAGCTGCACGCCGACGGGCAGGTTCTCCTCGGTCCAGTGCAGCGGCAGCGACACGCCTGGCAGGCCCGTGACATTGCCGAAGGCAGTGAACGAGACGCTGGCGATGACATCGAGCACGGGCTGGTCAGGAGCAGCGTGCTGAGCCTCGAGGATCGCACCGGCCTTGGGCGGCAGGATCGCCGACGTCGGAGTCAGCAGCACGTCGAAGTCGCGGCCCCAGCGGGCGAGCTCGCGCCGGCTGAGCAGCTCCAGCGTCTTCGCCGCGAGCACGTAGTCGTAGGCGCCGGTCTCGCTGGCCAGCGCGCGCTGGTGGACGATGTGCGGCTCGGTCGCCGACCAGTCAACGCCCTCATAGTCGGCGAGGCCGCCCTGCGTCAGAGCGATGAACGGCGGCACCATCTCCTCGGAGATGGTCGGCACCTCCACCTCCTCGACGGCGTGCCCCAGCTCCTCGAGCATGCTCGCCGCAGCGTGCGCCGCAGCCGTGCAGCTCTCGTCGGTCGGCACGCCGAGCGGCGCCTGTGCCATCAGGCCGATTCGAAGCTGGCCGGGAGCGGCGGACTCGGCCTCGGAAGCGAATGGCCGCTCAGGTGCCGGCGCGTTGTACCAGGCGAGCGGGTCGAGCCCGGAGATCGCGTCGAGCACAACGGCCGACTCCGCCACGGTGCGGCAGACGACACCCTCGACGACGGCTCCGAGCCAGCTCTGGGCGAGGCGCGGCACACGGCCGCGGCTCGGCTTGAAGCCGACGAGGCCGCAGTAGGAGGCCGGGATGCGGATCGAGCCGCCACCGTCGTTTGCGTGCGCGACGGGGAACATCCCGCCGGCGACGGCGGCGGCGGCTCCGCCGCTCGAGCCACCCGGCGTGCGGTCTGTGTCCCAGGGGTTGCGGCTCGCGCCGTAGCGCAGGTTCTCGGCCGCGGTGATCACGCCGAACTCCGGTGTGTTGGTGCGCCCGCACAGCACGAACCCGGCGCCGACGAGCGCGTCGACGACCAGCTCGCTCTCCTCGCTCAGCCCCTCCGGCGCCCCGCGCGAGCCGAACGTGACTGGCCAGCCGGCGACCGGTGTCAGGTCCTTGATCGGCAGCGGCACGCCGAGGAACGGCATCGAGCCATCCGCGCCGTCACCGTCGGCGAGCCGGCGGTCCGCGGCCTCGGCGGCGGCGCGGGCCTCGGCGTCGTTGCGCCAGGTGACGGCATTCAGCTTCGGGTTGAGCGAGTCGACGCCGGCCAGGCAGGCCTCGAGCAGCTCCACCGCCGAGAGCTCACGGCGGCGCAGCGCCGCACCGAGCTCGAGCGCCGATGAGAAGGGGCTGAGGTCGGCCATCGGCGCGACCCTACCAGTGGGGGTCCGCCCGTGTACACGACTGGCGGCGCTGCGCACGGGCGATCCATGTGCACGGGCCTCCACCCTGCCGCTGATTGGGGCGCTCGCGCCGCTGCCGCGTAGACTCCGCGGCGGGATGAGTGGGCTCGACCTGCGCGGCAGGACCGCGTTCATCACTGGCGCCGCCCGCGGCATCGGCGCGGCCACGGCGGAGCGGCTGTACGCGCGCGGCGCGAACGTCGCGCTCGTCGGGCTCGAGCCGGACCGCCTCGCCGAGAACGCCGCCCGCCTCGGCGAGCGGGCGATCGCGCTCGAGGCCGACGTGACCGACCTGGCGGCGCTGCAGGAGTGCGTCGCCAAGACGGTCGAGCGCTTCGCAACGATCGACGTGGCCATCGCCAACGCCGGGATCTCGTTCATGGGCACGCTCGCGAGCGCGCCGGTCGAGCAGGTCGAGAGGACGCTCGCCGTGAACCTGCTCGGCGTGTGGCGGACCGACCGCGCGGTCGTCGGGGAGATCGTGCGCAGCCGCGGCTACCTGTTGAACATCTGCTCGCTCTCGGCGATCACACACGCGCCGATGATGGGCCCCTATACGGCTGCCAAGGCGGGCGTCGAGGCGCTGACCGACTCGCTGCGCCTCGAGCTGGCGCCATCGGGCGCGGCCGTCGGGTGTGCGTACTTCGGGTTTCTCGACACGGACCTCGTCAAAGCGAGCTTCGCGCAGCCCTCGGCCGAAGCGATGACCGCGAAGATGCCCGCCTTCATGCGCAACCCGGCGCCGCTGTCGATCGCGATCGATGCGATCGAGCGCGGTGTCGCGAAGCGCTCGGCGCGGCTCTGGGCGCCACGCTGGATCGGCCCGATGCTACGCCTGCGCGGGTTCCTGCAGCCACTGGTGGAACGCCAGGCGCGGGCCGACATGGATGCGCTGCGCGAGAACGTGCGGCTCGCCGAGACATCAGCCGAGGCCGAGGGCATGGACCCGCTGCTGGGCGTCGCTGCGAGCGTGCTGGACCGGCCAGGCGGCGAGACGGCGCTGCCCTAGCCGCCGCCTCGCGCCCCGCTCATTTCGTGACGGTGATCTTGCCGTCCATGCCCGGGTGAACCACGCACTCATAGGAGTACACGCCCGGTTTGGTGAACGTGATCTTGACCGCCGAGGGCAGCGGCGGACCGGCGGCGAGAATCCCTGACCCCTCGAAGCCGTTGCCGTGGTTGGCGCCCGTGTAGGGGGGCAGTGACGGTACGTCGCTCGGATAGGCGCCGAGCGGGTTCACGACCAGCGTCGGCGGACCGGCGGGGTTCGCCACAGGCGCGGTGAACGTCTTCTCGATTTCCCCCGTGTACGCGGCGGGCCCGAACGTGATCGTGTGGACCTCGCGCTTGCTCGAGAGCTTGAATTCGACGGTCGTGCCGCTCTTCACCGACAGGCTCTTCGGGAAGAAGCGCAGCCATGCCGTCGCGCCGTTGCCGTCGTTGCCGGCCAGCACGGTGTTGGCAGCGGGCTTGACCTTTCGCAGCGCGAGCGCGACTGTCCTCGCGGCACGTGCCTGCGCGAGCGCAGCCGCGGCGTCGAACTTGACGCTCGGCACCGGCCGGTGCTTGCCGACCACTTTGACGACGCCCTTCATGCCCGGGTGCACGAGGCAGAAGTACGTGTAGCTCCCCGCCTTGGTGAACTTCACGACGAACGGCTTGGGCGGCCCGGACGGGGCGGGCAGGCCGCTGTTGAGGTAGCCCTTCCCGGCGTACTTCTTGGCGCCGCTCGGCGCGGCGACGACCGGGTTGATCACCTGATTCGGCTGTCCGTTGAACCAGAATCCGGCGCCGGCGGCGTCCAGCTTGCCCGTGATCGGGTTCGATGCCGCCGGGATGATCAGGGGAGGCGGCGCCTGCCCTGCCGGCAGGAAGCTGACGGTGTGGAACCCGTTGATCGAGAAGCTGACCGAGTCGCCGACGCGTACGCGCGTGGCACTTGGGAAGAACCCGTTGAAATCGAGATCGGCGACATTCACGGGCTTCGGCGGCCCGGCGGCGACCGGCGCGACGAGCGCCGAGGCCGAGGATGCCGTGAGACCCGCCAACGCGACCGACGCCCCCGCGATCGCACCGAACAGCCGCCTACGTTGCAAGATCATTGTTCCCCCTGTATCGACGCGAACACCAGCCTGTCGCCCGCACCCTACAGCGTTGTGTTTCCCTCGGTCACGACGCGGCCGCAGGGTGCTGTCGGGCTCCTGGCAGGCCGCTGAGCGTCCGGATCGACGCGCGCCGCGGCGTCCCGCGCGGCGGCCGGGCGGCACTCTGCAGGCCGCCGCCCTGCCACCCGCGATGGCGCGCTAGGCCTCCGAGCCGGGAGCGCTCTCGCCGGCCTCCTCGCCGTCGGCGAGGATCCGGTAGAGCTCTTTGCGGGTGCTCGCCAGCACCTCGCCGGCCCGCGCGACCTGCGCCTCGCTGCCGGTGCGCATCACCTGCGAGAACGCAAAGGCGACCTCGCGCATCAGCTTGCCCAGCTCCCGCAGCCCGGGGCTGAGCTCGTCGCTCATCTGCTCCCATGGCGCGGGCAGCTCCGCGCTCCGCTCGCCGACCGTCTTGCGGCCCGCGTCGGTGATCGCGAACAGCTTGCGCCCCTCGCTCTCCTCCGTGCGGATCAGGCCCTCGTCCTCGAGCTGCGCGAGCGCCGGGTAGACCGAGCCGGGGCTCGGGCTCCACGCGCCGCCGCTGCGCTCCTCGATCACCTGCATGATCTGGTAGCCGTTGCGCGGCTCCTCGGCGAGCAGCAGCAACGCCGCGGTGCGGATGTCGCCGCGACGCGCCTTGCGCCCGCGACCGCGCGGGCCGCGACCCGCGCCGAAGCCGCCCAGCTCGGCCAGGAGGGCATGTCCCCCGGGGCCGAAGCCGTGGCGGCGGTGACGGCAGCGGCCGCCTGGTGTCTCGACTGAATGACTGTGCATCGTCTGCTCCTATCGTGAACTATCTTGTAGCTATCACGATATATCGTTATGCATCGTCTTTCAAGTGCCTCGCTGGGTCAACATGGTCCCCTGAGCAGGCTGACGCCGACCAGCACCACGGGGATCCGGCCAACGCTCTCGTGGCGGTCCGTCGCCGAACTCCCGCGGGGGCGGCGATCCGGTCGAGATGCTCGGCCGCCGCGCCTAGGCGGCGGCGTAGCGCTGGGCGGCGCGGGCACGCGCCTTTGCCGCCTCGACCTCGCGGTCCTTCGGCGGAGCGCTCGTCTCGAGGTGCTCGAGCAGGTGGCGGGAGACGGCCGCGACCTCATCGACGGCCCGCTCGAAGGCATCGGCGTTGGCCGCCGAGGGCTTCGTGAAGCCGCTGATCTTGCGGACGTACTGCAGCGCCGCGGCCCTGACCTCGTCGTCACTGGCGGCCGGCTCGAAGTTGTAGAGGGTGCGGATGTTTCGACACATGCCCCCGATCGTAGCGCCCGGCGCTGCCCACGAGCGGGCCGCAGGTCTAGTGGCGGAAGTGGCGCCGCCCGGTCGCGACCATCGTCGCGCCGGACGCGTCGACGGCGGCGATGACGTCCTCGTCGCGCACCGAGCCCCCTGGCTGGATGATCGCTGCGACCCCGGCCGCCATCGCCAGCTCGGGACCGTCGGCAAAGGGGAAGAAGGCATCGGAGGCGAGGGCCGCGCCGGCGAGCAGCGCAGGCTGTGACTGCTGGGCCTTCTCGACGGCGATCCGCACGGCGTCCACGCGGCTCATCTGCCCGGCGCCGATGCCGACGGTCGCGCCGGCGCGGGCGAGCACGATCGCGTTCGAGCGGACGTGCCGGCAGACGACCCAGGCGAACAGCATGTCCGTCCACTCCTGCTCGGTCGGCTGGCGGGCGGAGATCGTGCGCATGTCCGCTCGCGTCTCCTGGACGGTGTCGCGTTCCTGCACCAGGCGCCCACCGAGCACGGGCTTGCCTTCCAGCTCGGTGCTGGGCGGCGGCCATTGCGCCAGCTCGAGCAGCCGCACGTTCTTCTTCGCCTGAAGCACCTCGAGCGCGGCCGGCTCGTAGCCGGGCGCGAGCAGCACCTCGATGAACTGCTTGCCGAGCTGCTCGGCACACGCCTCGTCAACACGCCGGTTGACTGCGATCACACCGCCGTAGGCGCTCTGCGGGTCGCATGCGAAGGCTCGCTCGTAGGCGTCCTGGACGGTCTCGCCGATCGCGCAGCCGCAGGGGTTGTTGTGCTTGACGATCGCGCAGGCCGGACCGCCGAACTCCTCGACCAGCTCGCGTGCCGAGGCGAGGTCGAGCAGGTTGTTGAAGGAGAGCTCCTTGCCGTGCAGCTGCGTTACGCCGGCGAGCAGGTGGGTTGGGGCGCCGACGCGGGCGTAGTAGGCCGCCTGCTGGTGCGGGTTCTCGCCGTAGCGCAGATCGCTGACCTTCTCGAAGGCCTCGGCGAAGGACGCCGGCAGTCCCTGCTCCTCGCGCGCGAACCAGGCGGCGATCGCCGCGTCGTAGCGGGCCGTCGTGGCGAACGCGCGAGCGGCGAGGCTCCGCCGGGTCGCGAGCGACAGGCGCCCGCCCGTATCGGTCAGCTCGGCGAGCACCGCCTCGTAGTCGCCAGGGTCGGTCAGCACGGCGGCGAAGTCGCTGTTCTTGGCGGCTGCGCGGATCATCGTCGGGCCGCCGATGTCGATGTTCTCGATCGCCTCCTGCTCGCTCGCGTCGCCTCGCGCGATCGTCTGCTCGAAGGGGTAGAGGTTGACGCACACCAGGTCGACCTGCTCGATGCCCTGCTCGGCGGCAGCGTCCAGGTGCGAGGCGTCGTCGCGGCGCGCCAGCAGGCCGGCGTAGAGGCGCGGGTGCAGCGTCTTGACGCGCCCGTCCATGATCTCCGGGAAGCCGGTGAAGTCCTCGATCGAGCGCACCTCGACGCCGGCCTCGGAGAGCTCCCGCGCGGTGCCGCCTGTGGAGACGATCTCGACGTCCAGCCCGCGCAGCCCGCGGGCCAGCTCGACGAGGCCGCGCTTGTCCGACACGGACAGCAGCGCACGGCGAACCCGCACCTCGCCGGGCCTCGCCTTCTGCACGCCGCTCGCCCGCTCGGTCATCAACTCGCCTTCGGAGGCCATGCCCCCAGCCTATCCCGCGGGGTGGGCGATCGCGATCCGCCGCGGGTTGCCCGGATCGCTCCTCAGGGCACCGGCGGCGAACAGCCGCACGGCGCGCGGCAGCAGCTCGTGCTCGAGCGGTCGCAGGGCCGCCAGCACCTCCTCTGGGCCGCCGGGATCCTCGAGGGCGACGGTGCCCTGCAGGATCACCGGCCCGGTGTCGACGCCGGCGTCGACGAAGTGCACGGTGACGCCGAAGACCTTGACGCCGTAGGCGAGCGCCTGCTCGACCGCACCGAGCCCGGGGAATGCGGGCAGCAGCGACGGGTGGACGTTGATGACGGCTCCGGGAAAGCCGGCGAGGAAGTCCTCGCCGAGCAGCTCCATGTATCCGGCGAGGACGACCAGGCGCGCCCCCCGTCCCCGCACCCACTCGGCCATCGCGGCGTCCCGGGCCGTGCGGTCGGCGTACTCGCCGCGGGGAAAGGCCCGCTCGGGCACGCCACGCTCGCGTGCCCGCCCCAGCGCGCCGGCGGCGGCATCGCTCGAGGCGACGGCGACGATCTCGGCCTCCTGCCCGTGGACGCTGTCGAGCAGCGCCTGCAGGTTCGTACCGGCTCCGGAGACGAGCACGGCGATGGGGAGTCGTTGCGACACGCGATCGGACGATAGCTCCGGCGCCGACGGCGACGCGGGGCCGAGGGTGCCCGCCCGCGCAGCAGCGCCTGCAAGATCTCCCCCGCTGTGCGCAACCTCACAGTGCGATCGCGGCCGGCGTCCGTTAATGAGTGTGGGAGCAGGGGGCTGCTGCTGGAGTCAACGGCAAGAAGGGAACGACCATGCTTCTAGGAATCCTCATCACGGTGCTCGTCATGACCGGCCTCGGCGCCGCGCTTCGCGGCAACGGCGCGCTGATCGGCCGCACGCCGTACAACAACCGCTACAACGACGCTTCCGCCTCGCGCGAGGATCACCTCGGCTGAGGCTGCGGGAAGGGCCGCGGCTCCCCCCCGTCAGCGGCGCGCAACCGCTCGCGGGCGGCTAGATTGATCCTCCAGGACAGCGCGTGGACGAGGAGAGGGACCGGCGATGAACAGGCGGATATGCGCGGCGGCAACGGTCGTCGCACTCGCGGCAAGCGCAACAGCAGCCGAGGCCGCGGGCCCGGTCAAGGGCGCCAGGTACACGGGCCTCGCAGCGCACGGCAAAGGGGCGATGACGCTGAAGGTCGCCCGGACCGGCCGCTCGGTGTCCGTCTCGATCCCGGCGGCGCCCGTCTTCTGCGACCGGCCCGCGATCGTCCAGATCCAGAAATCCACGCCGGCGCGGATCAGCAAGAAGGGAGCCTTCACGGGCTCGATCTCCTACGAAGGCCTGTTCACGAGCGGCCTGACGGCGAAGGTCTACTACCAGGGCAGGTTCAACGGAAAGCGCGCCACCGGGACCCTGCGCTCGGAATTCCTGCAGGTCACCGGCTGCAACGGCTCGACCAGCTTCTCGGCCAAGAAGCAGTGATGCCGCTGCGATAAGGCTGCCGGGCCTCTCAGGCTCGCGTCAGCGGCAGCACGGCGACCTCCTCGGCCTCCTCGCCGGGCTCCAGCGCGTACTTGCCGCCCGCCTCGTCCGTGCCGGCGAGCGGGTAGTGACCGGTGAAGCACGCGTCGCAGTGCGTCTCGCGACTTCCGCGAACGGCCTCGTAGACGCCGCCGAGCGAGAGGTAGTGCAGCGAGTCGCAGCCAAGCTCGGCGGCGACCTGCTCGGTGGTTCGGTTGTGCGCGATCATCTCCTCGCGCGTGGACATGTCGATCCCGTAGTGGCAGGGGTGCTTGATCGGCGGCGCCGAGATCCGCATGTGCACCTCGGCGGCTCCAGAGTCGCGCAGCATCTGCACGATCTGGCGCGTCGTGTTGCCACGCACGATCGAGTCGTCGACGACGACCAGCCGCTTGCCCTCGATCACCTCGGGCAGCGGGTTGAACTTCAGGCGCAGGCCGTGCTTGCGCAGCTCCTGGCCGGGCTGGATGAAGGTGCGCGCCACGTAGCGGTTCTTTACGAAGCCGTCGTCCTGGGGCAGGCCGGCGGCGCGGGCCAGGCCACGCGCGGCGGCGTTGCCGGAGTCGGGCACGGCGATCACCATGTCGGCCTCGACGGGCGCCTCGCGCCACAGGATCTCGCCCATCCGCCCGCGTGCGACCTGCAGCACCTGGTCGTTCATGCGCGAGTCGGGACGGGCGAAGTAGATGTACTCGAAGACACAGAAGGCGCGGCGCTGGTCAGGGGCGACCATCCGGCTGTCGAGACCGTGCTCGCCGAGCGTGACGACCTCGCCGGGCTCGACGTCGCGCAGGTAGCGGGCACCGATGATGTCGAAGGCGCAGGACTCGCTGGCGACGCAGTAGCGGGGGCCCACTTCGCCGTCGTCCTCAGCCGAGTCGAGCACCCCGATCGCGAGCGGGCGCAGCCCGTGCGGGTCGCGGAAGGCGACGATCCGATCCTTGGTCATGGCGACGATCGAGAACGCTCCGCGCAGGCGCGGCAGCACCTCGGCGATCGCGTCCTCGACGTGCTCGGCCGGGTTCGTCGCGATCATCGCGGCGATGATCTCCGAGTCTGAGGTCGAGCTGAACGAGACACCGTTCGCGAGCAGCTCCTCGTGGAGCTCCAGGGCGTTGATCAGGTTGCCGTTGTGCGCCAGGGCGACCTCGCGGCGCGAGCCGTTCGTGCCCTCTGAGCGCTGCACCGGCTGCGAGTTCTCCCAGGCGTTCGAGCCGGTCGTCGAGTAGCGGACGTGGCCGATCGCCAGCTCGCCGGCGAGCGTGCGCAGGTCGTTCTCGCTGAACACCTGGTTGACGAGGCCGAGCTCACGGCGCGTGATGATGTGCCCGCCACGGTCGGCGGCGGCGATCCCGGCCGACTCCTGGCCCCTGTGCTGCAGGGCGTACAGGGCGAAGTAAGACAAACGGGCCACCTCGTGGCCCGGCGCGTACAAGCCGAACACGCCGCACTCGTCGCGCGGTCCCTCACGCATCGTCTTCACAAGCTAGCAACCCGGGCGTCTCATGCGAAGTAGCCCTTCAGCCCGCCGGCGTGGGCCTCGGCCAGCTCCTCGACCGAGGCGTCGATCAGATCCTGCCCATCGAGGGCGATGCGAAGGCACTCCCCGCCGACGTGGCCGATCAGCCGGACGTGCGTCTGGGCGGCGAGCGACCTGAGACCGGCCTCCGGGCCGCTGACCAGGATCCCGGCGGGTCCCTCGCCGAACAGGGCGGCGTCGCGCGCCCCCTCCGGCCAGTTCGGCGCGCCGTCTTCGCCGGGCGCGCCGAGCGCCTCCCACCAGCCGTCGCCGAGCGTCACGGTCGCGCCGAGCCGTCCGGCGAGGGCGCACTCGGCGAGCGCCACGGCGATGCCCCCCTCGGCTACGTCGTGGGCACTCGAGAGAGCGCCGGAACGGACCGCCTCGCGGACCGCCGCGAGCGCCGCGACCGCATCGGGAAGGTTGACCGGAGGCAGCCCGTCGGGCAGCACGTGGCCGCGCAGCTTCGCGAGCTCCGAGGCCGGCTGGGAAGGTGCGAACGGGCCGACCAGGGCGAGGCCGTCACCTGCGTTCAGGAAGCCGAGGCGCCCGGCGCGGCGGCCGTCGGGGAGGCGGCCCACCATGCCGATCACTGGGGTCGGGTAGATCGGGCCGGTCGCGCCCTCGTTGTAGAGAGAGACGTTGCCTCCGACGATCGGGGCGGCGAGCGCGCGGCATGCCTCGCCGAGCCCGGCGACCGCCTCGGTCAGCTGCCACGCGATGTGCGGCTTCTCTGGGTTGCCGAAGTTGAGGTTGTTGGTGGTGCCGAGCGGCTCGGCGCCGACACAGGCGAGGTTGGCGGCGCACTCGAGCACGGTCGCGATCGTGCCGTTGCGCGGATCGGCTGCGACGCGCCGTCCGTTGCCGTCGATCGAGACGGCCAGGGCGCTGCCGTCGGGCAGCGCCAGCACGGCGGCGTCCGCCTGCTCGGGGCGGCGGATCGTGCGCGAGCCGACGATCGAGTCGTACTGCTCGAACAGCGGCCGGCGCGAGGCGATGTTCGAGCTGGCGAGCAGCGCGAGCAGGCTCTCCTGCGGGGAGGCGTCGGCCGAGAGCGTCGCCGCGGGCGGCGGGTAGAGCGCCGCCGTGGGCTTCACCGGGTCAAGGTCGTACAGCGGGCAGTCGTCGACGAGCGCCCGGACGGACATGTCGCCGAGCAGCTCCCCGTCGCGCAGCACGCGCATCCGGCCCGTGTCGGTGACGGCGCCGATCGCCGCGCCGTTCACCTCCCACTTCTCGCACACCTCAAGCACGGCGTCCACGTTTCGCGGCTCGACGACGCACAGCATCCGCTCCTGGGACTCGGAGACCATCACCTCGAACGGCTCCATGTCGGCCTCGCGCAGCGGAACGGCGGCGATGTCGATGTCGATCCCGACCTCGCCTTTCGAGGCCATCTCCGACGCCGAGGAGGTGAGGCCGGCGGCGCCGAGATCCTGGAGCGCGACGAGCAGGCCGAGCTCCAGCAGCTCGAGCGAGCACTCGAGCAGCTTCTTCTCCTCGAAGGGGTCTCCGACCTGCACGGTCGGGCGCTTGTCGTCGTCCTCGCCGAGCTCGGCCGAGGCCAGCACCGAGGCCCCGCCGATCCCGTCGCGGCCGGTCGAGGCGCCGAACAGCACGACCGCGTTGCCGGGGCCGGCGGCGGCGCTGCGCACGAGCGCCTCGCGCGGGGCGAGGCCGAGGGCCATCGCGTTGACTAGGCAGTTCTGCTCGTAGGGCCCCTCGAAGTAGACCTCGCCGCCAACCGTCGGCACGCCGATCGAGTTGCCGTAGTGGCCGATGCCCGAGACTGCGCCGTCGAGCAGGTAGCGCGAGCGCGCCGAGCCGGGGCCGCCCAGCTCGCCGAAGCGCAGCGAGTCGAGCACCGCCACGGGACGGGCGCCGATCGCGAAGATGTCGCGGAGGATGCCGCCGACGCCGGTGGCGGCGCCCTGGAAGGGCTCGACGGCGCTCGGGTGGTTGTGGGACTCGACCTTGAAGGCGCAGACGAGGCCGTGCCCGGCATCGACGGCTCCTGCGTTCTCGCCGGGGCCCATCACCACGTGGGGCCCTTCGGTCGGGAGCGTGCGCAGCAGCTTCTTGGAGTGCTTGTAGGCACAGTGCTCGCTCCACAGCAGCGAGTACATCGCCAGCTCGAGGATGTTCGGTGGAGCGCCCTGCTTCTCGCAGATCAGCTCGTACTCGGAGTCTGTGAGGCCGAGCGCGATCGCGTCGGTGAGGCTCGGCAGCGTCGCCGCGGCACTCACGCGGCCACCCGCTCGGCGGCGAGGCGGATCGACTGGAAGATCGACAGGCCATCGGTCGAGCCGCCGGTCAGCTCCTGCACGGCGTGCTCCGGGTGCGGCATCAGGCCCATCACGTTGCCCGTCTCGTTGCTGACGGCGGCGATGTCGCCCACCGACCCGTTGAAGTTCTCCCCCTGCGCATAGCGCAGCACGACCTGGCCGTCGCGCTCGATGCGCTCGAGCGTCTCGGCGTCGGCGTGGAATCGCCCCCAGGAGTGCTTCGCCGGGATGCTGAGCTGGCGCCCGGGGGGACAGGCGCTCGTGAACGCCGTGTCGGGCGCGACGACGTCGAGTCGGACCTGGCGCGAGGTGAAGCGCAGGTTGACGTTCGGCAGCAGTGCTCCGGGCAGCAGGTGGGCCTCGCAGAGCACCTGAAAGCCGTTGCAGATGCCGAGCACGAGCCCGCCTTCGCGCGCGAACTCGATGACCGACTCCATCGCCGGAGAGAAGCGGGCGATCGCACCGGCGCGCAGATAGTCCCCGTAGGAGAACCCGCCGGGCACGACGATCGCATCGGCTCCCTGCAGGTCGCGGTCGCGGTGCCAGATCAGCTCGGCCTCTCCGACCATGCGGGCCGCCTCGAGCGCGTCGACCTCGTCGCAGGAGCCGGGGAACTGAAGCACCCCGAACTTCATCACGGGCACCCGGACGCTGCGGATCCCCGTGACCGCGCAGTCCTCACCCGAGGACCTGTATCTCGTAGTCCTCGACCAGGGGGTTTGCGAGCAGCTTCTCGCACATTGGCTGCAACTGTCCCTCCTCGGCGACATCGAGCTCGATCAGGCGTCCGACGTGGACGTTCTCGACGCCATCGAAGCCGAGCGCCGGCAGGGCGCGCTCCACGGCGACGCCCTGCGGGTCGAGGATCCCGGCCTTGGGGCGGATCAGGACGCGTGCCCTCATGCAGCGCCGGTCAGCGCGAGCCAGTCTGCGAACTGCTTGCCCGTGATCCGCTCGTACGCCTCGACGTAGCGCTGGCGGGTGCCGGCGACGACGTCGTCGGGGATCGGCGGCGCGGGCGGCCGCTTGTCCCAGCCGCTGCCGGCGGCCCAGTCGCGGACGTACTGCTTGTCGAAGCTCGGCTGGCCGTGCCCGACCTCGTAGCCGTCGGCCGGCCAGTAGCGCGAGGAGTCGGGCGTCAGCACCTCGTCGCCGACGACGAGCTCGCCGTCGCCGTCGAGGCCGAACTCGAACTTCGTGTCAGCCAGGATCACGCCGTGGTCGCGAGCGTGCGCGGCGGCGAACGAGTACAGCTCGATCGAGACGTCGCGGACGCGCGCCATCAGCTCCGGATCGCCGACGAGCGTGGCGGCCTGATCGAGGTCGATCGCCTCGTCGTGGCCCTCCTCGGCCTTGGTCGACGGGGTGAAGATCGGCTCGGGCAGCTGCTCGGACTCCTGCAGGCCAGCCGGGAGCTCGATCCCGGAGACGGCGCCGGTGGCCTGATAGTCCTTCCAGCCCGACCCGGTGATGTAGCCGCGCACGATGCACTCGACGGGCAGCATCTGCAGGCGACGGACGGCCAGGGCGCGCCCGCGAGCCTCCTCGGGGACGCCGTCGGTCGCGGAGATCATGTGGTTGGCGACGATGTCGGCGGTCATCTGAAACCAGAAGACCGACAGCGCGGTCAGCACGCGGCCCTTGTCCGGGATCGGCGTCGGGTGAACGGCGTCATACGTCGAGATCCGGTCGCTCGCGACCATCAGCAGGCGACCTCCGCCAGCGTTCTGTGCCTCCTCCAGCGAGTACATCTCGCGTACCTTCCCGGTGGCGATCAAGGGCAGGTCGGCGAGACTCGTCACGTGAGGCGATGCTACCAGCCGTTCAGGACTGCTCGAAGGCGGCGATCAGGCGATCTCGTCGAGCCGGGCGACGATCTGCTCGGCGTGGCGGATGTAGTGCCCGAACGAGAAGATCGCGTCCAGATCCAGACCGGCGGCGCGCTCGTCTTCTTCGAGCAGCCGGCGCAGCGAGATCGCCTCGTCCCATGCCCGCTGGGCAAGCTCCTGGACCGTGCGGTAGGCCTCGTCGCGGCTGGAGCCGGCCTCCACGAGCGCCAGCAGGACGCGCTGGGAGAACAGCGCGCCGTGGGTCAGCTGGAGGTTGTCGAGCATCCTGTTCTCGTTGACGGTCATGCCGGCCACGAGGTCGATGGTGCGGTGCTGTAGGTAGTCGAGCAGGATCGTCGAGTCGGGCAGGATCACCCGCTCGACAGAGGAATGGGAGATGTCGCGCTCATGCCACAGAGGGACGTTCTCGAGCGCCGCCTGCGAATTTGCCCGCAGGACCCGCGCGAGCCCCGAGATCTGCTCCGCCTTGATCGGGTTGCGCTTGTGGGGCATCGCCGAGGAGCCCTTCTGCCCGGCCCGAAACGGCTCCTGGACCTCGCGCACCTCCGTGCGCTGCAGGTGGCGCACCTCGGTCGCGATGCGCTCGAGGCCGGCGCCGGCGAGCGCGATCGCGCCGATCAGCTGCGCGTGGCGGTCGCGTGCGACGACCTGGGTGGAGACGTCCTCGCGCTCGAGCCCGAGCCTCGTGAGGACGCGCAGCTCGTAGTCGGGGTCGGTGGCGGCGTACGTGCCGACGGCGCCGGAGATGCCGCCGACGCGGACCTGCGCGAAGGCGTCCTGCAGGCGCCGGTGATTGCGGTGCGCCTCGAAGGCGAAGCCGGCGAGCTTGATGCCGAAGGTGGTGGGCTCGGCGTGCACCCCATGGGTGCGCCCGACACAGAGCGTGCCGGTGTGCTCCCGGGCGCGGCGGGCAAGGGTCGCGACCAGCTCCCCGGCGCCTTCGAGCACGACCTCGCCGACAGCGGCGAGCTGCAGCGCGAGGGCCGTGTCGAGCACGTCGGATGAGGTCAGCCCGAAGTGGATCCAGCGCCCGGCAGGCCCGGCGGAGGCGGCGAGCACGTCGACGAAGGCCGCCATGTCGTGCTCGGTGACACGCTCGCGCTCATCGACGGCCTCAACCGTGAAGGTGGCGGCGCGGATCGCCTCCAGGTCGGCGTCGGCGGGGCCGGCGCCGCCGAGCAGCGCAGGCAGCTCTTCGCACGCGGCGACCTCGACGCGCCGCCAGGTCTCCATGCGCGCCTGGTCTGTCCATAGCTCGCCGAGCGCCGGGCGGGTGTAGCGCGGGATCACGTCGGGCGATTATCTCATCGCGGGTGCGATCGGCCGTGCTCAGGCGCCGAGGATCTTCGCCGCGAGCACGGCGGCGTTGCGCGCGTTGTCGAGCCCCACGCACGCCACCGGCACACCGGGAGGCATCTGGACGATCGAGAGGATCGCGTCGAGTCCACCGGCGGCGCTGAGCCGGCCGGAGAGCGGCACGCCGATCACGGGCAGCTCGGTGTGCGCGGCGACAGCGCCCGGCAGCGCGGCTGAGATGCCGGCTCCGGCGATGATCACGCGCAGGCCGCGCCCGCGGGCGCCCTTGGCGTACTCGGCTACGAGGTCGGGCTCGCGGTGGGCGGACATCACTCGCACCTCGTGGGCGATGCCGCGCTCCTCGAGCTCGGCGGCGGCCTTCTGCATCTTCTCCATGTCGCTGTCGGAGCCCATCACGATGCCGACGACGGCGCCGTCGACG
This sequence comes from Solirubrobacterales bacterium, assembly GCA_025963965.1. Classification (GTDB taxonomy): domain Bacteria; phylum Actinomycetota; class Thermoleophilia; order Solirubrobacterales; family Solirubrobacteraceae; genus Palsa-744. The sequence goes on along the minus strand of JAOPZS010000137.1, from coordinate 3,231 downwards.
TCGAACTCCTCCAGCTGCGCCTGGACCTCCTCGCCGGCGCCAGGCTCGGGCACGAGCGAGATCCCAGGCGCCCCTGCGGGACGCCCCTCGTGTGCGCGCGGCTGCTCGGCGCTGTGCTCCTGGCGGCTCATCGTGGCGCGGAGCATACGCCCTGGCCTGGCGGCGGCCCAGTGAGACGCGAGCAGACCTCGACGTTCGTCTAGCGAACTCGCGCGCCTGCTGGGCTACTCTCGGGGGCGTGCTGAGCAGACTGCGCCCCCGGCTGACCTACGCGAACGTCGCGGCGACGCTCGCCCTCGTGTTCGCCATGGGTGGCAGCGCGGTCGCCGCCACGCACTACCTGATCACCTCGACGAAGCAGATCAGCCCGAAGGTGCTCAAAGAACTGAAGGTCGCGGGCAAACCGGGGCCGGCAGGAGCGACGGGGGCCTCCGGCGCTGGCGGCGCCCAGGGGGCGCCGGGAGCAAACGGCACGAACGGCACGAACGGGGAACCGGGCACGAAAGGCGAAACCGGCCCGAAAGGCGAAACCGGCAACGCCGGGGGACCCGCGGCGCACTGGAACAAGGTGGTCGCCAAAGCCGGCGAAAGCAGCGCCAACCCGGCGACGATCGAACTCGAAAAAGTCGGCCCGTTCACGGTCGTCGGCCACTGCTACGTGTCCGGCCTGAACACCGTCGCAGCGACCTTCCTCAAGGTGACATCTGCCTCGCTCGTCAGCGAATCGAACGAAGCCGAAGGCGAAGAACTGGAAGCCGGGAAAGAAAAACAGGTCACCGGGGAAATCGCGGCGAGCGAAACGGGAGAACATGAACCCGCGTTCGCCGGACCCTCCGAAGGGCTGTTCGCCGCCGCCTCAACGAACGGCGAACACACGATCGACGGCGCAGTCGGCGAGGCGGTGTTCCTCAAGGGAACCGCGTCGCCTGCCTGCTCCTTCTCGGGCTTCGTCGTCGGCAGCTGAGCCCGCAGCGAGGCTACAGCGAGGCGATGAAGTCGTCGATCGGGATCGCGGCGAGCGTCTCGTAGCGGCCGGTGCCGCGGGAGCCCAGCTCGAGCGACACACGCGCCATCGTGCCCTCGTCTGGAGCCTCGATGATCGAGATGAAGTCGACGTGCCCGAGCGTCGCCCACTGCGCCGTGACCTTCGCGCCGAGCTGCTCGACCTCCGTGTTGACCTCGCGGATCCGCTGCGGGTTGTTCTTGACCGTCTGAACGCCCTCGGGGGTGAGGGTCGAGAGCATGATGTAGGTGGGCATCGCGTCTCCTCCGTAGTTCTCGTCGTGGCCGCACGGGCGGGGTGCGGGTGTCTCGCCGTTTCTACCTGATCACGCTCCGTGCCGGCGGATCACCCGCCGTCGGCGGGCATCGACGCCGTAGAACTCTCGGCCACGCCGGTCGGTTCCCGCCGTGAGCGCCCATAGGCTCCGCCGAACCAACTCAACAACGATGGGGGACACATGCGCAGACGCTTCAGCTACGCGAACGTCGCCGCCACCCTTGCGCTGTTCTTCGCGATAAGCGGAGGCGCACTCGCGGCCAACCACTACCTGATCAACTCGACCAAACAGATCAACCCGAAGGTGCTCAAGAAGCTCAAGGGAGCGACCGGGAAAGCCGGTGCGACCGGCAAAGCTGGTGCGACCGGAGCCGCCGGCACGGCTGGCACTGCCGGCGCGCCGGGCAAAGAAGGCCCTCGCGGCCCAGGGATCGTCGCCTCCGGCGCATCGGGAAGCGGAGGCTTCGAAATCTGCACGCTCTCCTCCTCGCCCACGATCTGCTTTCCCGAAGGGGAAGGGGCGATCTCGTTCACTCCGGCGGTCGACGCGAAATGCCACGTGACCCTGTCGAGTCAGATCGTCACCGGGACGATCGGGAAACCGGAAGAAGACGGCCCCTATTTCCGGATCGAGATCAAAGAAGACGGGAGCCAAAGAAACGACGGGTTGCATGGCTACTACTTCGAGGCCACCCCGGGTGAAGAATCGACCGACCAGGAGCGAACGCGAACGATCCCCGTGACCGCGGGGCACACGTACTCCTTCGGCGCCTACTACGGCTCCGTCAGCGGGGAATGGAAAACCAAAAACGCCAACTACTACATCGAGTACACGTGCTTCGCCTGATTGCCTGACCGACGTGTTCGACGCTCGGCGGGAGCCTTTCGTATCCGCTCCCCGAGCTTCGCGGTTGATCGCCGGGGCCCAGTCGGCCTCGGCGATCATGCGTGGCTGCGTGGCCTCTCCAGTCACCAGTCTGACGTTCAGCTGACCGGTGTCGCCGTCACCTGAACCTCGGAGGCGAGACGGCACCGACCGGTCGCGAGCCAGACGGCGTAGCCTTACGCAACCAGTCCAACTCGAAGTGGGGGAACAATGCGCAGACGACTCAGCTACGCGAACGTCGCAGCGACGCTCGCGCTCGTCTTCTCGATGACGGGCGGAGCGTTCGCCGCCCAGCACTACCTGATCAACTCGACCAAACAGATCAATCCGAGCGTCATCAAAAAGCTCAAAGGCAAAACCGGCAAAACGGGTGCAACCGGGAAACCGGGCACGGCGGGCACGGCAGGCGCGGCAGGCGCACCAGGCGCACCAGGCGCACCAGGCGCACCGGCGACCGCCCTCTGGGCTCGTGTGGGACCCACCGGCGCACTCGATTCAGGGAGCGGCGTGGCGTCAACGGCGAAACTGTTCACCGGCGGGTATGAGGTGATCTTCAACCGATCAGTCAACAACTGCGCCTATCTGGCGAACGTGGGATCGGCTTCTGTCAGCCCGACCAACGAATCGTTCGATGAAACGGGCATCGGCTACGCCGTCGTCGAACCGCGATTTGCGAAGCCGAGCGGCGTCTTCGTGGAAACCGAGGACTTCAAAGGCGAACCCGAAAACAAAGCGTTCCACCTCGCCGTCTTCTGCTGAGGCGGACACACGACTGCTGAGAGGTTGGGGTAGGGCGCGCCCTACCCCAACCGCAGCGTCGAGGCGGACGGGCCGGATGGGCACGGGACGATCTCCCAAGCAGGGCTAGGCCGCCGCGCCCACCCGCTCCCCGGCCTTCTCCAGGACGAGCTCGCCGTCAACCGCGTCGACGGTGACCGCGTCCCCCTCGCGAATCTCCCCCTGCAGGAGCCCGAGCGCGAGCTTGTCGACGAGCTGCTTCTGGATCACCCGCCGCAGGGGCCGCGCGCCGTAGTTCGGGTCATAGCCCATGTTGCCGAGCAGCAGC